>NZ_QGAA01000013.1:0-166139 GCF_005233485.1 Pseudomonas sp. CFBP13509 | reverse complement strand
GCGTGCTTCCTGAATGAACGCGGCGCCTGTGAGTTTTTCGCGAGCAAGCTCGCTCCTACAAAAAGCCTTAACTGACTGGCATTAGGGCAAGCCCGCTCCCACATTTGTTACTGCATCCAACCGTTAGTCCGTGGTGATGCGCGAATGCTTGCGTGTGTCCTTCATGGTCACATAGACCACCAGCGACACCGCAATACACGCGGTCACATACCAGTAGTAGCCGGTTTCCATCCCGATGCTCTTGAACCACAGCGCGATGTATTCAGCGGTACCGCCGAAGATCGACACGGTCAGTGCATAGGGCAGGCCTACGCCCAGGGCGCGGATTTCGGTTGGGAACAGTTCAGCCTTGACCACGGCGTTGATCGAGGTGTAGCCGCTGACGATGATCAGCGCGGCCATGATCAGGAAGAACGCGCCCCACCAGGTCTGGATAGTATGCAGGGTGGTGAGGATCGGTACGGTGAACAGGGTGCCGAGGATGCCGAAGGCGATCAGGATCGGCCGACGCCCGACTTTGTCCGACAGCCCACCGACGATCGGTTGCAGGCACATGAACAGGAACAGCGTTGCCGCCGAGATCGTGGTGGAATCGGAAATGCTCATGCCGACGGTGTTCACCAGGTACTTCTGCATGTAGGTGGTGTAGGTGTAGAAGGCCAGGGTGCCGCCCATGGTCAGGCCGACCACGGTCATCAGTTCCTTGGGGTGGCGCATCAAGGTGCGCATGGCGCTTTCCTTGGCTTTTTCCTTCTTGGTGAACGACTCGGTTTCTTCCATGCCGCGACGCAGGTACAGCGCGACCACTGCGCACAGGGCGCCGATGGCGAACGGGATACGCCAGCCCCAGTCGTACAGTTGCTCGGTGGTGAGCACTTGTTGCAACACGATCAGTACTGCCAGGGCGATAAGCTGGCCGGAGATCAGGGTCACGTACTGGAAGCTGGAGAAGAAACCGCGACGTTCCTTGGTGGCCATTTCACTCAGGTAGGTGGCCGAGGTGCCGTATTCGCCACCGACCGACAAGCCTTGCAGCAGGCGGGCGAACACCAGCAGGATCGGTGCGCCGACGCCGATGGTTTCGTAACCGGGGCTCAGGGCGATGATCAACGAGCCGAAGCACATCAGCAGGACCGACGCCATCAGTGCTGCTTTGCGACCCGCACGGTCGGCGTACAGGCCCATCAGCCAGCCACCGATCGGACGCATCAGGAAGCCCACGGCGAAGATCGCGGCGGTGTTGAGCAATTGGGCGGTGGTATCGCCTTTCGGGAAGAAGGCTTTGGCGAAGTACAGCGAGAACGCGGCGTAGACGTACCAGTCGTACCACTCGACCATGTTGCCGACCGATCCGCTGAAGATCGATTTGATGCGGCTGGTGGTGGTGCGTTCTTTGGCCGGCGCGGCCGCCGACCCCAGGGGCAAGGTGTTGGAGTTATCCATTGAACTATCCTTCATCTAGTTGTTTTTATGGAGCGGCGCGAGCGCAGCCTGGCTGGGGCTATAGCAGGAGCTGTGCCAGGTAGATGAAGGCCCGGTCTAGAAGGGGCTCGGGTTTATTTTGAGCGGAAAGTCGCTGATGCTTTTTAGGGGGATGAGCGGAAATTCGCTCATTCATCTTTCAGGAACATGTCCCTGGCCAACCCATGGCGCTGCATCTTTTCGTTGAAGGTGCGCCGTGGCAGCTGCAACTCCGCCAGCACCGCCTTGATATCACCTTTATGCCGGGTCAATGCGGCCTTCAGGCAATGGGCCTCGAACGCCTCCTGCTGCGCGGCCAGCGATTGCCCGGCTTCGATGCCTTCCGGTTCCGGTTCGCCAAGGCCCAGCACCTGGCGTTCGGCGACGTTGGCCAGTTCGCGCACATTGCCCGGCCAGTCATGGCTGAGCAGGCGCCCCAGTTGCGCGCCGCTCAGCGGTTCCACGCTGCGACCCAGGCGCTCGGCGGCGCTTTGGGCAAAGTGATCGAACAGCAGCGGGATGTCTTCGCGGCGCTCGCGCAGAGGCGGCAGGCGCAGTTGTGCAACGTTCAGCCGATAGGCCAGGTCTTCGCGAAAGCGCCCGGCGCGGGCTTCTTCCAGCAGGTCCGGCTTGGTGGCGGCAATGATGCGTAAATCCACATGAATGCTTTGATTGGAGCCCAGGCGTTCCAGCTTCTGATCCTGCAATACCCGTAACAGCTTCACTTGCTGGGCCAGGGGCATGCTTTCGATTTCATCGAGGAACAGCGTACCGCCATGGGCGTACTCCAGTTTGCCGATGCGCTTGCCCTGGGCACCGGTGAAGGCGCCGCTTTCGTGGCCGAACAGTTCGGCCTCGAACAGTTGCTCGGGAATCGCCGCGCAATTGAGCGCCACAAACGGTTTTTTCGCGCGTGGGCCGAAGTCATGCAGGCAGCGGGCGACCAGCTCCTTGCCGCTGCCGGTCTCGCCACGGATCAGCACGTTGACCGGCAAGGTCGCCAGGTCGAGTACCTGCCGACGCAGGTTCTGCAAGCCCCGGGACACGCCGAGCAGGCTCGACTCCAACTGTGCCCGATGATCGGCCTGTTGGTGCAGGCGGCGGTTTTCCAGGATCAGCCCGCGCTTGTCCAACGCGCGGCGCAGGCTGTTGAGCAAGGCATCGGGGCTGAAGGGTTTTTCCAGAAAGTCGTAGGCGCCGTCGCGCATGGCTTCGACGGCCATCGGTACATCGCCATGCCCGGTCAGCAGGATGACGGGCAGGTCGGCGTCACGGCGTTGCACTTCGGCCAGCAGCTCCAGGCCGCTGAGCCCGGGCATGCGCACGTCGCTCAGGATCACCCCGGGAAAGTCCTTGGGCAGTTGCGCCAGGCAGGCTTCGGCGCGGCTGAACAACTGCACCTCGAACCCCGACAAGCTCAGCCATTGCTCGACGGCCGTACGAATGCTGGCTTCGTCATCGACCACAATCACCGCGTTCAACATAAGTCGGGTGTCTCCAGCGCGATAGGCAAGGTCAGGGTAAATACCGCGCCGTCGCCACGGTTACTGGCGCTCAGGCGTCCGCCCAATTCGTGCACGATAGCGTAGGAAACCGCCAGGCCCAAGCCGAGCCCGTCGCCCACCGGCTTGGTGGTGAAGAACGGGTCGAACACGCTGTTGAGGTGCTCTTCGGCAATCCCGCCGCCGCTGTCGCTGACCGTGAGTTGCCACAGTTGCTGATCGGCGTGCAGGCGGATTTCCAGGCGCTTGCGGGGTTTGTCGGCCATGGCGTCGAGGGCGTTGCGCAGCAGGTTGATCAGCACCTGTTCGAGGCGGATCGCATCGCCGCGTACCCAGGCGGGGCGGGTCAGGTCGAGCACGGTGCCGATGGCTTCATCACGCAGGCGCGCGTCGAGCAGGTGCAGGGACTGGTCGACCACGGTGGCCAGGTCGAGGCGTTCGCGCAGGCCGCTGGGGCTTTTGCGCGCAAAGGTCTTGAGATGGCCTGTGAGGGCGGCCATGCGTGTGAGCATATCGTCCAGCGGGGTCAGGGCCTTGTAGGCGTCGTCCACCCGACCGTGGTCCAGCAGCAACCGCAGGGTCGCCAACTGCATGCGCTGGGCGGTCAGCGGCTGATTGATCTCATGGGCGAGGGCGGCGGACATCTGCCCCAGCGCCGCTAACTTCGCCGATTGCACCAGGCCATCCTGGGCAGTGCGCAGGGCCTGGGTGCGCTCTTCCACAAGCTGTTCGAGTTCTTCGCGGCTGCGCTGGCGCAAACGGGCCAGGCGCCAGCGTTGGCTGAGGAACAGCACCAGGAACACCAGCGCCAGCCAGGAGCCGGCGGCGGCAAGGCCGGCGTTGCGCTGGTCCTCAAAGGCGAACTGGGGTTTGCGCAACAGGTGCAGGGTCCAGCCCTCGGCTTTCAGCGGCAGGGACTCCCAGATGTAATTGGCGTTGCCTTCGGGGCCGTTGACGCGCATCAGGTGGCTGTTTTCGTCGAAGCGTTGCAACGTCTGGGTGTCCAGCGGCTGCAGTTGTTTCTTGTCGTATTGGCGGGTGGCCTTGAGTTCGACCAGGTCGCTGGCCGACAACGGGTGCAGGTTGCGATAACGCCAGCCCGGTTGGTTGGCGATAAACACGATGCCGCGCGCGTCGCTGACCAGCAACAGGTCATCACCCTGGGCCCATTCGCGCTCCAGCTCAGGGAATTCCAGTTTCACCACCATGGCGCCAAGGAACTGCTCGTGTTCATCCAGCACGGCGCTGGAGAGGAAATACCCCGGGATCCCGGTGGTCACGCCGACTGCGTAAAAGCGCCCGGTGCCCTGGCTCTTGGTCTGGCTGAAATACGGCCGAAACCCGTAGTTGTGCCCGACATAACTGCTCGGCAAGTTCCAGTTGCTGGCGGCCACGGCCAGGCCTGTGCGGTCCATCAGTTCCAGGGTGGAGGACTGCGCCGCACCGTTGATGCGTTCGAGCTTGCGGTTGAGCAGGTCCTGGGTGCCGGCGTCCAACGGGCCTTTGAGCGCGTTGATCATCTCCGAGTCCAGCGCCAGCACGGCGGGCAGGGCGCGGTAGCGTTCGATCAGGGTGTGCAGGGAATTGGCGTACAGCGCCAGTTGCTGGTTGGCGCGTGCCGCATCGTCCACCAACGCCTGGCGTTCGGCATGGCGTGTGGCCAAGGCAGCGGCCAGCAACGCACCGGCGATGATCAGCAGGGAATAGCAGGTCAGGCGCAGGGGACGAGGGATCACGATCATACGGTGATGGGCAGGCACGGTAAGGGGAGTGCACCATAGCATGAGCGGCTTGGGTCTTGTGGTGAGGGGCTGTCGTGGCTGAAGGGGAGAGTGGGTTTATTGTGGTGAGCGGGGCAAGCCCGCTCACCACAATAAACCCGCTTGCCATAGGTGAATCAGCAGGCAATAAAAAAGCGACCGGGCCATGGGCCGCAGTCGCCTTTATCCTTGCGGGAAAGTGCTTACTGCACTTCTACCGCCAGGCTTTCACTGATCTTTTTCTGCCAGATGGCCGGACCGGTGATGTGGACGGATTCGCCCTTGCTGTCCACCGCAACGGTGACCGGCATGTCTTTCACGTCGAACTCGTAGATCGCTTCCATACCCAGTTCGGCGAAGGCCACCACACGCGACTTCTTGATGGCCTGCGCCACCAGATAAGCAGCGCCGCCCACGGCCATCAGGTACACGGCCTTGTGGTCCTTGATCGCTTCGATCGCGGTAGGGCCACGCTCGGATTTGCCGATCATGCCCAGCAGGCCGGTTTGCTCGAGGATCTGACGGGTGAACTTGTCCATCCGCGTCGCGGTGGTCGGGCCAGCCGGGCCAACCACTTCTTCGCGCACCGGATCAACCGGGCCGACGTAGTAGATAAAGCGACCCTTGAGGTCCACCGGCAGGTTTTCGCCCTTGTTCAGCATCTCGACCATGCGCTTGTGCGCGGCGTCGCGACCGGTGAGCATCTTGCCGTTGAGCAGCACGGTTTCGCCCGGCTTCCAGCTCTGCACTTCTTCCGGGGTCAGGGTGTCGAGGTTGACGCGACGGGCCGATGGACCGGCTTCCCAGACGATTTCCGGGTAGGCGTCCAGCGGTGGCGCTTCCAGCGACGCCGGGCCCGAACCGTCGAGCACGAAGTGCGCGTGACGGGTGGCGGCGCAGTTGGGGATCATGCACACCGGCAGCGAAGCGGCGTGGGTCGGGTAGTCCATGATCTTCACGTCGAGCACGGTGGTCAGGCCACCCAGGCCCTGGGCGCCGATGCCCAGTTGGTTGACCTTCTCGAACAGCTCCAGGCGCATCTCTTCGATACGGTTCTGCGGGCCGCGCTTTTTCAGCTCGTGGATGTCGATGGATTCCATCAACACTTCCTTGGCCATCACCGCGGCTTTTTCGGCGGTGCCGCCGATGCCGATGCCGAGCATGCCCGGTGGGCACCAGCCGGCGCCCATGGTCGGAACGGTCTTGAGCACCCAGTCGACGATCGAGTCGGACGGGTTGAGCATGGCCATTTTCGACTTGTTCTCGGAACCGCCGCCCTTGGCCGCCACATCCACTTCCACGGTGTTACCCGGGACGATGGAGTAGTGGATCACGGCCGGGGTGTTGTCCTTGGTGTTCTTGCGTGCGCCGGCCGGGTCGGCCAGGATCGATGCGCGCAGGACGTTTTCCGGCAGGTTGTAGGCGCGACGCACGCCTTCGTTGATCATGTCGTCCAGGCCCATGGTGGCGCCATCCCAACGTACGTCCATGCCCACGCGCACGAACACGGTGACGATACCGGTGTCCTGGCAGATCGGGCGATGGCCGGTGGCGCACATGCGCGAGTTGATCAGGATCTGCGCGATGGAGTCACGGGCTGCCGGCGATTCTTCGCGCAGGTAGGCCTCGTGCATCGCCTGGATGAAATCAACGGGGTGGTAGTAGGAAATGAATTGCAGGGCGTCGGCAACGCTCTGAATCAGGTCGTCTTGCTTGATCACGGTCATGAGTCGCGCTCCTCTATAAGGGAACATTCAATAAAGGTGGGCTCAGTGGGGTGCATCGGTCGGCTGAGTCCACCTTTCCAAGGCACGCCAAGTGGTGCAGGCGCGACGCTAAAAAGGCGCGGCAGTATAACCCGGCACGGTGGCCGATACACCCGACTATGGTCAAACTGTCGCAGGCATGATTCCCTGTGCGCACCCCTTGTGATTGAGTCCTTCCATGCCTGAACTGTACGTCGGCGAACGCCATTGGTCGGTAGCCACCGGCAGCAACCTGCTGGATGCCTTGAACCAGGCGGGTGTGGCCGTGCCCTACAGTTGCCGTGCCGGCAGTTGCCATGCGTGCCTGGTGCGGTGCCAGGGCGAGGTCGAGGACCGTCAGCCCGCTGCCTTGAGCCCGGCACAACGCCAGGAGGGCTGGCGCCTGGCGTGCCAGTGCCAGGTGATCGGCGATCTGCAGGTCGAGGCGTTCGACCCGCTGCGGGACGGCCTGCCGGCCCAGGTGGTGGGGGCCGATTGGTTGAATGCCTCGGTGCTGCGCCTGCGGCTGCAACCGGAGCGTGGACTGCGGTATCGCGCCGGGCAGCACCTGGTGTTGTGGGCCGGGCAGGTGGCACGGCCTTATTCCCTGGCCAGCCTGCCTCAGGAGGATGCATTCCTGGAGTTTCATATCGATTGCCGCCAGCCCGGCGCATTCAGCGATGCCGCGCGAGCCTTGTCGGTGGGTGATCGCCTGCGCCTGGGAGAATTGCGTGGCGGCGCGCTGCAATACGATCCCGACTGGCAATCCCGGCCGCTGTGGCTGCTGGCTTCCGGTACCGGCCTGGGGCCGCTGTGGGGTGTGCTGCGCGAGGCGTTGCGCCAGGATCACCAGGGCGCCATCCGTATGATTCACCTGGCCCATGATGCCGACGGTCATTACCTGGCCGGACCCCTGGCCGAACTGGCTGCGCATCATCCGAACCTGACGTTGGAGCTGTGGACTGCGGCCGAGTCGGCCCAGGCATTGGCGCAACTGCGGCTTGTTTCCCGGCAAACCCTGGCCTTACTCTGCGGGCATCCTGTCAGCGTCGAGGCCTTCTCCAAGCGCCTGTTCCTGGCGGGACTGCCGCGCAATCAACTGCTGGCCGATGTGTTCCTGCCCCGTGGTTGAGTGCTGAATTCCACTGCCGTGAGACTCGCCATGACCGACGCCATCCTGCTGCAACGCGAGCGCGGGCTGCTGACTCTGCAGCTCAATCGCCCGGACAAGAAAAACGCCCTGACCCGAGCCATGTACAGCCAATTGGCCGAGGCGTTGGAGCAGGCCGATGCGGACCCGCAGGTCAATGCCGTGCTGATCCAGGGCAGCAGCGAGTGTTTTACTGCCGGCAACGATATAGGCGATTTTCTCGAGCAACCGCCCGGTGACCTCGACAGCCCACCATTTCACTTTATGAAAAGCCTGCTCAACTGCCGCAAGCCGGTGATCGCAGCCGTAGCGGGTGCGGCGGTGGGGATCGGCACGACCCTGCTGCTGCATTGCGACCTGGTGTACATCAGCCGCGATGCCCGGTTGCGCATGCCGTTCGTCAATTTGGGGCTGTGTCCGGAGTTTGGGTCGAGCCTGATCCTCCCGCGTTTACTGGGGCACGCGAAGGCGGCTGAACTGCTGTTGCTGGGTGAGGGCTTCAGCGGCGAACAAGCGGCCGCGTGGGGGATTGCCACCGAAGCGTTGGGCAGTGGCGAAGCGGCATTGGCCAAGGCGCGGGAAATGGCCGAGCGCTTTGAAACCCTGGCGCCGGGAGCGGTGCAGGTCTGCAAGCAGTTGATGAAGAGCGTGGACCGTGAGCAGTTGCGGCAAGTGATCGAGGAAGAGGGGGCGTTGTTTGTGCAGCGCTTGAAGTCGCCGGAAGCGATTGCGGCGTTGTCGGGGTTTATGGACAGGCGCTAACCCCATGTGGGTGCGACGATTCGACATGCTCCCTGCCACACGGAAAGCAAAAAGCCCCGCCATTCACATGGCAGGGCTTTTGTTTTTCAGCCTGTCACTCAGACCATTGGGTCGCCAACGTGCAGGATCTTCATGCCGTTGGTGCCGCCGATGGTGTGGTAGCTGTCGCCTTTGGTCAGGATGACCCAGTCGCCTTTCTCCACTACGCCGCGCTTGATCAGCTCGTCGATGGCCGCCTGGCTGACTTCATGGGGCGGCAACGACGCCGGGTCGAACGGTACGGTGTACACGCCACGGAACAGGGCCGCACGGGCCTGGGTTTCGCGGTGCGGGGAGAACGCGTAGATCGGCACCGAAGAACGGATACGCGACATGATCAATGGCGTATAGCCACTTTCGGTCAAGGCAATGATCGCTTTCACGCCCGGGAAGTGGTTGGCGGTGTACATGGCGGCCAGGGCAATGCTCTGGTCGCAGCTTTCGAACACTTTGCCGATGCGGTGGCTGGAGGTCTTGCTGGTCGGGTGCTTTTCGGCACCGACGCAGATACGCGCCATGGCCTGCACGGCTTCCAGTGGGTACGGGCCGGCGGCACTTTCGGCCGAGAGCATCACGGCGTCGGTGTAGTCGAGCACGGCGTTGGCCACGTCGGACACTTCGGCGCGGGTCGGCATCGGGTTCTGGATCATCGACTCCATCATCTGGGTCGCGACGATCACCGCTTTGTTGTGGCGGCGTGCGTGCAGGATGATCTTCTTCTGGATACCGATCAGTTCGGCGTCACCGATTTCCACACCCAGGTCGCCACGGGCAACCATCACCGCGTCGGACGCCTTGATCAGGCCGTCGAGGGTTTCATCATCGGCCACGGCTTCGGCGCGCTCGATCTTCGCCACCAGCCAGGCGGTACCGCCGGCTTCGTCGCGCAGTTTACGGGCGTATTCCATGTCGGCAGCGTCGCGCGGGAAGGATACGGCGAGGTAGTCCACTTCCATTTCAGCGGCGAGCTTGATGTCGGCCTTGTCTTTTTCAGTCAGGGCTGGGGCGGTCAAGCCACCGCCGCGACGGTTGATGCCTTTGTGATCGGACAGCGGACCGCCGATGATCACGGTGCAATTCAGTTCGGTCGGGGTCGCGGTGTCAACGCGCATCACCACGCGACCGTCGTCCAGCAGCAGCTCGTCACCGACGCCGCAATCCTTGACCAGGTCCGGGTAGTCGATACCCACGACGTCCTGGGTGCCTTCGGTCAGCGGGTGGCTGGTGGAGAAGGTGAATTTGTCACCGATCTTCAGCTCGATACGCTTGTTGGCGAATTTGGCGATACGGATTTTCGGGCCTTGCAGGTCACCCAGCAGTGCGACGAAGCGGCCATGTTTGGCGGCCAGGTCACGCACCAGCTTGGCGCGAGCCTTGTGCTCGTCCGGGGTGCCGTGGGAGAAGTTCAGACGGGCAACGTCCAAACCAGCCAGAATCAGCTGTTCGAGGACTTCCGGCGAGTTGCTTGCCGGGCCAAGGGTGGCGACGATTTTGGTACGACGGACGGACATGCACAGACTCCTGAGTTCAAGCGCTGAGGAAGGCTACTATGCTCTTTGGTTGTAGTCATTGTTCGTTTGCACTACTTATCGACGATTCGCTTGTTTTCGCGCCGGTTGAATAGATGAACATCCTTGAAGATTTTTGACGAGGGGTCGATACACTGCACAAGACAGGAGAACCTTCATGCGAATTTTGCTCATTGCTGCCCTTGCCGTCAGTGTTGTCGGCTGCACCCGTTGGTCGATGGACCACCATTTGAACAATGCCTACCGTGCATACAAGGTCGGGGATTGCGAGCGCGTCACCTTGGAGCTATCCCAGGTCGACCGCGAGAGCCGTACACGGCGTTATGTACAACCGGAAGTTTCGATGTTGCGCGGGCAATGCCTGGAACGCCAGAAACTGTTCGTCGACGCCGTGCAAACCTATCAATTCATCATTAACCAGTACCCGTCGAGCGAGTACGCCTACCGTGCCCGCGCGAGGCTGGATACCTTGCAGCAACTGGGCCATTACCCCGGTGCGAGCGTGACACAGCCGCGCCCCGCCTCTTTGTAATGGCATTCGTCATTTAATAACTGGCCCGTTGCCAGTCTTGGGCTATTCTTTCAACGTTCGTTTGTACAAGTTTCTATTCGAACGGATGCAGGGCCCGGATTCGGCAGCTGTCGAGTGACAAAATGTTGTCCGTTGTCACACCGAGATCCAGGGAGAGCGAGCAATTGCGCTCGTTCCGAATCACTGGCACGGCCAGAGTCATGGCCACTGGATGGCGATCTCACCATGTTTACCGACCGACGGATCGAGCGGCATCAACTACCGTATTTCCTGCAAGTGTTTAACCGTGTCACCGACAAACCCATAGGTTTTTTGGGTAACGTCTCTGACGACGGGCTGATGTTGGTCAGCCAGTTACCCATGATGGTCGATGTGGACTTCGAGTTGCGCTTGAAGATACCCGGGGCTGACGACACGTTCCATGTCATTGACATCACCGCGACCTGCCTGTGGAGCCATGAAGATATCAACCCGCAGCACTATGATTCCGGGTTCAGCGTGCTTGAAGCCCCCGAGGAATATGGGCAACTGATCAACGTGCTGTTGCAGTACTTCAGTTTTGATTCCTTGGAGGCTTCGGCCTAGAAGCGGCGCGCTGTCGACGCGGCCGGGGTGCTGCTGTCCCTGCCGCAGTCGTGCGCTTTTTTAGAATACTCCGGCTTTCTTCCAACCCAGGTAGCGTGTCACCAGGGCCGCGCCCATTTCTGATGGCAACGTATCCAACGCCGACAGGCCGTGGGCGTTCATGCGGTCATGCAATTCATCCCGAGTATTGAGGTAGTCGACAGTGCCGCTGTAGGCCAGGGCTTCGGGCAAGGTTTGTACGGGGGATTGGCGCAGTCGATCGAGTACTTCCTCACGCATACTCGCCACCAGCACCCGATGTTGACGACTGATGCGCTTGACGGCGGAGAGTAGGGCTTCGTCGTCCTCATCCCGCAGGTTGCTGACAATAATGACCAATGCCCGACGTTTCTGCCGGGCCAGCAGTTGGCTGGCCGCTGCCTGGTAGTCGGCGGTTCGGCGGCTGGTGTCCAGGTCATAGACCGTATTGAGCAACAGATTCAATTGGCTGCTGCCCTTGACCGGTGCCAGGTAGCGTGGCTGGTCAGTGGCAAAGGTGCACAACCCCACCGCATCGCCCTGGCGCAGGGCCACATAACTGAGCAGCAGGCAGGCATTGAGGGCGTGGTCGAAATGGGACAGCTCGTCATCCTGGCTGCGCATGCGTCGGCCGCAATCGAGCATGAACACGATCTGCTGGTCGCGCTCGTCCTGATACTCCCGGGCGATGGGGGTACGTTGCCGAGCGGTCGCTTTCCAATCGATTTGTCGCAGGCTGTCGCCCTCACGAAACTCGCGCAGCTGATGAAACTCCAGTCCCAATCCTCGTCGTTGCCGTTGACGTACCCCCAGTTGGCTCAGCCAGTTATCCACACCCAGCAGTTGTGCCCCGTACAGGCGGGCGAAGTCCGGATAGACGCGGGTGGCATCCTCGGTTTCGATAAAGCGCCGTGCAGACCAGAGCCCCAAGGGACTGGGCAGGTGGATTTCGCAGCGACTGAACGCGAAATGCCCACGCCGCAAGGGGCGCAGACGATAACCCAGCTCACTGCGTTCACCAGGGTGCAGTTCGATGGACTGGGGCAGGTTTTCCACGCCCAGCCCGTCGGGGACGTGATCGAACACCTGCACTGTCAGCGCCTGTGGGTAGTCATGTTCCAGGGACAGGCGGACTTCGCCCCAGCGCCCCAGCGCCAGGCTGCCGGGCATCTGCCGGTGCACGCGTGGTGAGGGTCGGCGGCGCAGTCGCAGTGCGTCGAGCATGGCCAGCAGCAACAGCGCCAGGAGCAAGCCCCATGTTATTGAGTGCAAGGTCTCGGGTACCTTGAACTGCAAGGCGGCCGCAGCGCCCAGCAGGATACTCAAGCCCAGCAGTACGCTGAGCCAGGCTAATAACAGACGGGTCGGTTTCATGGACGGGTCATTGCCGGGGGGCCGGAATCTGGTCCAGCAGCTGCTTGAGCACCTGGTCGACCTCCAGCCCGTCTATATCCAGTTCTGGCGCAAGGCGTACCCGATGACGCAGTACCGCCAGGGCACAGTCCTTGATGTCATCCGGTGTGACGAACTCGCCTGCGCGTAACAAGGCCCGTGCGCGGGCGCCGCGTACCAGGGCGATGGAGGCTCGCGGGCCGGCGCCTATGGCCAGTCCCGGCCAACTGCGGGTTGCTCGCGCCAGGCGCACGGCATAGTCGAGCACGTGTTCATCCAGGGGCAGTTCACTGGCGATCCGTTGCAGCTGCAGCACGTCCTCGGCCTCCAGCACGGTGCGCAACGGTTGCACGTCCAGCATGTCGGCCCGTGATGAGCGTGTCACTTCGCGCACCATATCCAGTTCCTGCTGCGCATCGGGGTAGTCCATGCGTACCTTGAGCATGAAACGGTCCAGTTCGGCTTCCGGCAGGGGGTAGGTGCCTTCCTGTTCGATGGGATTTTGCGTGGCAAGTACCATGAACGGCTGGCCAATGGGCAGCGCCTCGCCTTCGAGGGTGACTTGCCGTTCCTGCATGGCTTCGAGCAGGGCTGCCTGGGTCTTGGCCGGAGCGCGGTTGATTTCGTCGGCCAGCAACAAGTGGGTGAATACGGGCCCCTTGCGCAGCTTGAACTGTTCGGTGTGCAGGTCGTACACCGCGTGGCCGGTGACATCGCTCGGCATCAGGTCCGGTGTGAACTGGATCCGCGCGAATTCGCCGTCAAAGCAACGGGCCAGGGCACGTACCAGCAAGGTCTTGCCCAGCCCGGGGACACCCTCGAGCAATACGTGGCCGCCGGCGATCAGCGCGGTGAGTACATCATCGATTACCTGATCCTGCCCGATCACCGCCTTGCGCAGTTCAATGCGCAGGGCCTGGGCCTGCTGGCTGGCGCGTTGCAGAGAGTCGCCGGGCAGGGTGTTAGCGCTGGGAAATTCGCTCATAGGGCATTCCTGAGGGTTTGCAGGCACGCCACCTGCCGGCTGAAATCGGCACTGGAAAGCCGTTTCGTCGGGAGTGGGCCGAGGGCCTGGCTGATGACGTGGGAGGGTTGGCGCGTCAGGTGGGCAAGTACTCGCCCCTGTTCCGTATTGTCGAGATGTTCAAAGCCAGGATGACGCCGCCGTGCGGCGCGCAGGATGTCGCGCTGCAAGGCCTGCAACAGTGTGCCTTGGCCGCTGCGACGCAGCAGGAAGTCGGCGCTGGCTTTCAGATGCTCCTGCAATTGCCGGCGTGCCTTGGGGGCGGGCGCCTGGATTGGGCCCTGGCGCATACCTGCCTGCCAGAGTGCCAGGGCAATCAGGGCAATGAGCGCCACCAACGCCTGGGGGAAATAACGCAGCAGCAGGGTGAACAGGTCATCTACGTCGCCGTTGAACAACAAGGTTACGGCAGTGCCCTGGGTCAGATGCCACAGCAGCCAGGCATTGTCGTGTTTGCCAATGTCCGGCGTTTTCCACAGCTCGCTGTCGGTGATCACCGTTACGCGGCCTTGCCCGAGGTCGAGTTGCATCAAGTGGCTCGACCGCGCGCTATTGGCTGAAAATTGTGCCAGGTGCTTGGGGTCGATGAGATTGAAGTCGGTGTCGAAACTGAAATAGACCGGGGCTGTGTCGTTGTCGACATACAGTTTGGTCAGGTCCGGTGCTTTATTTTTGCGGGTCGGGGCCGGGGCGGGGGCGTCGGGTTCATCGCTGAGGACTTGGTGGATAGGCAGGCGATCGAGCAGCAGGTCGCCGCTCTTGCCGGTTTCGTCGTCCCACAGGGCCTCGGCGACTACCAGTAGATGGCCGCCGGACCTGGCCCAGTCCAGGAGTTGCCCTGCCTGGCGTGGCGACATGTTGCCGCGTTCGCCCAGCAACAGCAGGCTGTTGCCCTTGGCGGGCAGGCTCGCCAGGCGTTCCAGGCCATTGGCGCGCTCCATGGCCAAGCCTTGCAGGCGCAGAAAGTGTTCGGCTGCCAGGTAAGGATTGGCCTGGGCTTCCGGGGAGGGGCCGCGGTCCACCACTTCTTCATAGGGGATCGCTTTGCTCCATGCGTAAAAACCGCCCGCTCCAAGCAGGCACGCCAACAGCAGCCCCACCCACAGTAATGGCCGGTTCATCGGACGCCTCCCGCACTGAACAGGGCACGCCAATCGTTGCACAATGTCTGCTGGACTGAGACCGGGGGCAGGTGATGGCCATAGGCGAGGTTTTGCCAGTGCCGCGTCAATTCATCACTGAAGGCCAGCAACTGCGGATGCTGCAATTGGTGAACCCGTTGCAGGATCTGGCCTTCGGTGTCAGCACTTTTAAGGGGCAGGTTGAAGTCATGCAGCAACCTGCTCAGCAGGCCACGATACAAAAGGCCGAGGGCCTCCCGTGGCTGGGTAGACCAGAGTTGCTCGGCGGCGCTGGCGATATCCTCGGGCAGGGTCTCGGCGCCCAGTTCCAGGCCGAACAATTGCGCGGGTGGTGGTTTCGCTGCTTTGGGTGTACGTGCCCCGCGCAGGCTGACAAAGGTGTGCAACCAGTCCCGATAACGCCAGGCCAGCAGGGCCACACCACCGATCAGCAGGCTCCATAACAGCACTTCCAGGCCTTGGGCGACAGGCTTGAACGTGTTGCTGTTGAGGTTGTCCAGCAGCGCTTGCAGCCACGCCGGAAGTTTGCCGTCACTGTGTGCCTTGTTTTTAACGACGGGCTTTTCTTCGCCAAAGCGATAGCGGGTGACGGTTTCCGGATTTTTGAAGGGCGGCTTGTCCAGCAGCGACTTGATGGACTGGCTTGCGCTTTGGGGAGGTAGTGGCTTGGCGTCATCCGCCATGGCGGGCAGGTTGAATGGCAGCAAGGTCAGCCCGATCACCAGCACTAACAGTGGCGCCACACTGCTCAGACGCTGGCGCAGGCGGCGGAATACCAGCTCCAGGTCCCACGCCTCCAGCAGGGTGCGGCGATTGAGATAAAGGCTGAAACCACAGGCAACATAGATGGGCTCCCAAAACACCAGGATCAAGGCGTAGAAGGCGTTGCTCAAGTGTTCCAGCCAGACCCCCTCGGAGCCCGTCGCCAGCGCCAGCCGTTGCCAATCCCAATCCAGTTCAAGCTGTTGCGGAATGAATAGATAGAACAGCGCCATGCAGCCGAACAACAGGCCGATTTCCAGGTGCACCCCAACGGTGGTCAACCAGCGCGCGGCTCCTGCATTGCGCTGCAGCAGCACGCCCAGGCGTTTCTGGCGCGCCTGGCCGTCCAGGCCTTCGAGCTGGCTGACCGGCATTACAAAACTGCGGCTGAGGCTAAGTCGGCGCCAGGTCAGGCTGGCCAGCAGTTGGTGGTTAAGCAGTCTTGGCCATTCGCGCACGGCCTGCTTAAGGCTGGGTGTTTCGCCGAACAGGGCTTTGGAGAGGATATATAAAGGCAAGCGGTCGAACGCCGGTTTGAGCCACCAGAACAGGAACATGGCTGTGGACGGGTATTTCCATAGCAACGCGGTAAGCAGGGCAAAAACCGGCAGGGTCACCAGCGCCCAACTGCTCATCAATAGCAGGCGATGTTCCCGGGCCATTAATACCCCAAGGTCCATGGCCTCCCATGCGGTACGCGGGCGAATCGCCACGCTGGCATTACTCAGGCGCATGGCGAGTCCGTCCGGCAAGGGTCAGGTAAGCCGCCACCAGCAGCCAGAGTGCAGCACCCACCAGGTATTTGATCCAAGGGGCGATCTGGGTGGTGGAAGACCAGTAGGCCTCGATAAATGCTGCGATCAGCAGGAACACCATGACACCGCACAGCAATTGCACACTCTTGCGCGCTGCGAGCCGCAGGGATTCGCCACGGGTCAGTTGCCCCGGGGCGATCAACGCCCAGCCCAGTTGCAAGCCTGCGGCACCGGCGAGTGCTATGGCCGTCAACTCAAAGGCCCCATGGCCGATGACAAATGACCAGAAGGTCTGCCCATAGCCGATTTCGGTCAGGTGCCCGGAAACCGCGCCGATGATCAGCCCGTTGAATATCAGGAAAAACACACTGCCCAGGCCGAACAGCAAGCCGGCGGCAAATGTCTGAAAGGCGATACCGATGTTGTGCATGACGTAGTAGCCAAACATCATCCAGTCTTCGCTCGACGCACGTTCGGCGGCGCGCCCCAGCCGGCTGGCCTCGGGGTCATACATGCCCTGCATCTCTGCCACCTGCTGGGGGCTGACAATGCTGTAGATCAGGTCGGGGAACAGGTAGACCAGCAGGGCAATGCCCAGCAGGCTGCCAAAGAACAGCAGGCTGGCAATCAACACGAAACGCCACTGTTCTCGCACCAGACGCGGAAAATCGGCCAGGACGAAACTCAGCACGTTCGCGGCCAATTGGCTGCGGTGGCGATACAGTTGTTGATGGCCGCGCAATGCCAGTTGTTGCAGGGGATCCACCAGGTAACTGCTGTAGCCGCGCTCCTGGGCGAGGGCCAGGAGCTGACATAGACGCCGGTATTGATGAGGGAAATCGGCCATATCACTGGCCTTGGCCTTGCCGTGTTCCAACTGCTTCAGTTGTTCGGCAAAAGCTTGCCATTGGTGTTGGTAACGGCTTTCGAAAAGACTCTGCTTCATGTCGGCCCCAGCAGGCCGCGGGCCACACCGTTGAGTTGCTCCACGGCGCGGGCCGGGGACACCTGCAGCGGCGTCGCGAGGATCGAGGCGAGTTCGTGTACCCGTTCAGGGGACAGTTCGCCCTGGCGTTCGGCGAAGCCAAGAATCGCTCGCTGTTCACTCAGGTCCAGGGCAAACGACAAGCGCAGGGCTGCAGCTTGGGGCACCTGGGGACGTGCCAGAGGCTGTTCGCGGTAGACCACCAAGGTGCCAGCGGCCAGGTCGCCAAGGCGTTTGAAATGAGGATGTTGCAGGCAACTGATTGCGCCGAGAAAGTAGCCGAAAGGCAGCATGTCGACAAACCGCAGGAGGTTGCGGATCAGCGACGCCGACCAGCCTATGGGGGTACCGTCGTCCTGCACGACCCGCAAGCCCATGACCTGTTTGCCCGGTGAGCAGCCCTGGTTGAGTACCTCGAACAGCACCATGTACCACCAACTGACCAGGAACAGCAGAAGCGACCCCAGGCCAACACCTATATTGCCGAGCAACGCCAATGGCACCAGCAGCACGCCCATGATCACTGCACGTGCGCCGAGGTCGAAGGCAAATGCCAGCGCCCGTGGCACCAGGCCGGCTGGGCGCAGCGGCAGGTCGATGCCCTCCGGGGTCTCGATCTGGTAGAGGGTGTCCAATGGGGCTGATGGCATCGCGATCCTTGGCAGTGCAGAGCGGCTGGAGACACGGATGCTAACAGTGTCGGTGATGGAAGCAACTACTCAAGGTTTTGCTGGATGTTTGTACAGTAGAATTGGTGCTGGCCCCGAACACGGCTGAACGCCTAGACTTCGTCGATCTTCAGCACAGGAATAGCCCGTGACCTCCATTTTCTGGTACGACTATGAAACCACCGGCATCAACCCGCGCAGCGATCGCCCACTGCAGGTTGCCGGCATTCGTACGGACCTCGATCTCAACGAGGTCGGCCCGCCGGTCAATCTTTACTGCAAGCCCAGCGACGACATCCTGCCCCATCCCGCCGCCTGTGCCATTACCGGCATCACCCCTGTAACACTGGCGGAAAAAGGCCTGGCCGAGGCCGATTTCATGACCCGTGTACATGCCGAACTGGCGGCCCCGGGGACGTGCGGCGCAGGCTACAACACCTTGCGGTTTGACGATGAAATGACGCGCTACAGCCTGTATCGCAATTTTTTCGACCCCTACGCGCGGGAGTGGCAGGGCGGTAACAGCCGCTGGGACCTGATCGACGTGGTTCGCACTGCCTACGCCCTGCGCCCGGAAGGCATCGAGTGGCCCCAGCAGGACGGGCGCGTGACCCTCAAGCTCGAGCGCCTGACCGCCGCCAACGGGATTGACCACGGCCAGGCCCACGATGCGTTATCCGACGTGCGTGCCACCATCGCCCTGGCTCGCCTGGTGCGCGAGAAGCAGCCCAAGCTGTACGACTGGCTGTTTCAACTGCGCAGCAAGCAACGGGTGATGGACCAGGTGCGCTTGCTGCAACCCATGGTGCATATCTCCGGACGTTTTTCTGCCGAGCGTCATTACCTGGGGGTCGTGCTGCCCCTGGCCTGGCACCCGCGCAACCGCAATGCGCTGATTGTCTGCGACCTTGGGCTTGATCCCCAGGGGCTGCTGGACCTGGATGCCGCTGCCTTGCGCCAACGCCTGTACACCCGTCGTGAGGACCTTGCCGAGGGCGAGCTGCCGGTGCCGCTCAAGTTGGTGCATATCAACCGTTGCCCCGTGGTCGCGCCCTTGAACGTACTGCGGGCCGAGGATCGTGAACGCCTGCAATTGGATATGGATATTTGCCAGGCGCGGGCGCTGCGGCTAACTGACGCACAGGCACTTTGGCGCGATAAGTTGGCAGTCATTTACGCCGAGGAAGATTTTGCACCGAGTTCAGACCCGGAACAGCAGCTTTACGAGGGTTTTATCGGGGATCGTGATCGACGCTTATGCGAGCAAGTCCGGGCGGCTGAGCCTGCGCAATTAGCCAGCCAGCAGTGGCCTTTTGATGATCACCGTTTGCCTGAATTATTGTTTCGCTACCGGGCGCGTAACTTCCCCGATACGCTGAACAGCGAGGAGCTACAACGCTGGAAACTTTTCTGTCAGCAACGTTTGGCAAATCCTGAATTCGGCGCGCCGAATACCTTGGAGGCATTTAATCACGCTCGGCAGGAGTTGGCCGTTAGTGCGACGCCGTTTCAGCAGCAGGTGCTGGAGCAATGGCAGAGATATGCTGACTCTTTAGCCGCTCGTGTGAATCGGTAGTAGCGGTTTGTAGAAAAGACGGTCAATAAAAAACGCCAGCAAGCTGGCGTTTTTAATGGGTCGCGTATCAAGCGCAGACCGGGTGAGGCTTAGCCCAGCAGGGTAGCCCAGCCTTCAACCACGTCACCGCCCCACTTGGCTTTCCACTCTTTCAGGGTTTTGTGGTTACCGCCTTTGGTTTCAATCACTTCGCCGTTGTGCGGGTTCTTGTATTGCTTGACCTTGCGAGCACGCTTGGTACCGGTAGTTTTCACGGCGCCACGGGGTGCTTTAACTTTCGACTCTGGATCCAGCAGCGCGATGATGTCACGCAGGGATTTGGAGTATTCACCCATGAGGGTGCGCAGTTTGCCTTCGAATTCCAGCTCGGTTTTCAGTTTGTCATCTTGGGACAGGTTCTTCAAACGAGCTTGCAGCTCTTTGATAGCTTCTTCGGTGGCACGGTATTCGTTGATCAGAGACATGTGGACTACCTTATGTAGAACGCTGATTGACAGGGATAGTGGTCCAATAATAGTCAGGCGGTTTCCCCAAGTAAACATTTAAGCGCGTATTCAGGTGAATTACTTTGAATGTTTGTGAAGACGCTATGCAATCGAGTTAATTAGTAGGGGGCTACCCCGAAAATAATCTCCTTGAAATTTGCATAATTGCTGCAGCGTGCGCTGTTCATTCATATAGCGATGGTAAAACCATGCGCTATTAAGGGACGTGGCCAGGGCAACGGATCAGAATAAGGCTCATCGAATACTGCAGTTTTTCTGCACAATCGCTAGAATGGCGGCCTTTGCGAAGTTCTGGAGTTCCCCCCTAATGCGCACTTTTCGGCTGGTGATTGCTTGCCCGGACCGGGTCGGCATCGTTGCCAAAGTCAGTAACTTTCTGGCCTCCCACAACGGCTGGATCACCGAGGCGAGCCATCACTCGGACAACCTCAGCGGTTGGTTCTTCATGCGTCACGAAATCCGTGCCGACACGCTGCCCTTTGGTCTTGAAGCGTTCCGCGAGGCATTTGCGCCCATCGCAGAAGAGTTTTCGATGACCTGGCACATCACCGACACCGAGCAGAAAAAGCGCGTGGTGTTGATGGCCAGCCGCGAATCCCACTGCCTGGCCGACTTGCTGCACCGCTGGCACAGCGACGAGCTGGACTGCGAGATCGCGTGCGTGATCTCCAACCATGACGACCTGCGCAGCATGGTCGAGTGGCATGGCATTCCCTATTACCATGTGCCGGTCAACCCGCAGGACAAGGAGCCGGCATTCGCCGAGGTCTCTCGCCTGGTCAAGCAGCATGAGGCCGACGTGGTTGTGCTGGCGCGCTACATGCAAATCCTGCCGCCTGAGCTGTGCCGCGAATACGCAGGCAAGGTGATCAACATTCACCACAGCTTCCTGCCTTCGTTCGTGGGGGCCAAGCCTTACCACCAGGCTTCCCTGCGTGGCGTGAAGTTGATTGGCGCAACCTGCCATTACGTCACTGAAGAGCTGGATGCCGGTCCGATCATCGAGCAGGACGTGGTGCGTGTCAGCCACAGTGACAGCATTGAGGACATGGTGCGGTTTGGCCGTGATGTCGAGAAGATGGTGCTGGCCCGTGGCCTGCGCTATCACTTGGAAGACCGCGTGCTGGTGCACGGCAACAAGACGGTCGTATTCTGATTCAAGCGTCTTGGTTGAACAAAGAAGGGCCTGGGCGTTAAATCGCTGCAGGCCCTTTTTCATTCCCCGCACTTTTCAGGACCAGGCCATGACCGACCCACTTGATAAAGCCACGTCCAAGGCGCCTGCTACGTTGGGTGAGGGCTGCCTGAGTCGTTACGACCCGGAGGCGCTGGAGCCGGAAGACGGTACGGACTTTCCGGGAGCAGCCGAGCTGTGGGAGCAATTGCACGAGGCCGATGAATTGCCCGTTTCCCCTGGCCGAGGTGCTTGAGCGACCACCTGTTCAGCCAGCCAGGCAGCCTTGGTCAGCGGTGTTCGCCCTGCGTTGAGTAGGCGTTGTACGGTTTCAAGCCAATAGCAGCGAGAGAATGCGTGGCGCATGTCCACCGGGTGCACGCCCAGGCGAATCACCGGGGCGGCGTGCCAGCGCTGTTCGCGACGATCGCTGATGACTCTGGACACCCCCCGGCGCCATGCACTGCGCGCACTCCAGGTCAGGCCCGGGGCGTCGATCGGCGTGAAATCGGGCAGTCGATACAGATGCTGCGGGCTGCTGGTGTAGCTCAGCGGTAGTTGGCGCAGGGCCTCGCGAGTGCCCTGGCTCATTAACCAGGCGGGTGCGACGAAGCCGTGCAACGGCCAGTCATGACGCCGGAATACTTCAATGCCATCCTGAAGACGATCAAGAGCCTGGGCTTGAGACAGTTGATAGAACTCAGCCTCATGGGTGTAGAGGCGGCGCATTAACCAGTCTTTGGGTGTGCGCGGTGCCGGTTGATCATCGCAATGGTAGTAACCGTGCAAGGCAAGTTCATCGCCCTTGATCACGCGGCGATCCAGCAGGCGTTGAAAATCGCCGTGGGCAGTCAAGGCGTCGCGATGATGGAAGTCCGGCACCACCAACCATGTGATTGGTACGGCACCCAGGGCATCGACGGCTTCGACAAAGGGCCGATAGTCGGCCCAGTTGTGCGGCGCCACATCGTGCAGCACCAGTAATACCGAGCGCTCATGCATGGGAAGGCATCGGCTTGTGACTGCCCAGTACCGCGTGGTAGTGGCCGAGCAGGCTGTCGACCACCTTATACCAGGCGTAATGTTGTTCTACATGACGCCGAGCCTGAGCGCCCAGGCGCCTGCTGCCGAGGTTGAACAGCTCGCGCACCGTATCGGCCATCGCCCTTGGATTGTTTGGCGCGCACAGCAGGCCGCAGCGTTCGTCGACTATCTCCGTGAACGCGCCAGCCGCCACCGCGATTACCGGTATGCCGCAAGCCATGGCTTCGAGGATGACCAGGCCAAAGGTTTCCTGGTCGCCGCCATGCAGCAAGGCATCGGCACTGGCCATCAGCCGGGCGACATGCTGTGCCGGGCGAAACCCCTCGATGACGGTGACGTTGGCCGGCACGCTGGTCGGCATGCCGGAGCCCACCAGCACCAAGTGATAGCCGTCCCCCAGCCGTTTCATGCAGCGAAGCAGGATCGGCAGGTTTTTTTCCTTGGAACCGCGCCCCGCAAAGATCAGCAGGCGGGTGTCTGCGCCGATCCCCAGCTCGGCGCGCAGGCCTGGGTCGCGGGCGTCAGGGGTAAAGGTTTGCAGGTCGACGCCCAGTGGTTGGACGAACACATTCTTCACGCCGAGCCCCATGAGCTTGTCGGCCATTACCTGGCTGGGCGCCAGTACCCGGTCGAAACTTCCATAGAGTTTGCTGACATAGGCTTCAACGTTCGGGGCAAACCAAGACCCCATGCGGTTGCTCACCAGTAACGGTAAGTCGGAGTGGTAAAAGCCGATCACCGGCACATCCAGCTGGCGCCGGGCATCCAGCGCGGCCCAGGCGGTGAGATAGGGATCACCTACCTCGATCAGATCGGGCTGTAAATCGTGCAGGACATTTCGCCAGGGGGAGAGGCGAAGGGGGAAGCGGTAGCCTTTGCCGAAGGGCAGCGCGGGAGCCGGTACCTTGAAGATGCCATCCTGATTGCTCCATTGCGCGCCGGGAATCAACAGGCTATGGCGAATGCCGGGCTTGAGCCCCAGGCGTCGGTGCTTGGCGTCCAGGTAAGTGCGCACGCCGCCGCTTGTCGGGGCGTAGAACATGGTTATGTCAGCGATATGCACGATGAACATCCCTCCGATCCATTGCTCTCCTAACGTGGACCTGAGCTAAGGATAGATGTTCGGTTGGCGTTCATCGTGAAAACAGTGCAGGAGCCTGACCGGCTCCTGCGGTAGTTCAGATCCGGAAGCTGCCCACCAGCTGTTTCAACCGTGCCGCCTGCTGTTCCAGGTCGGCGCAGGCGCGCAGCGTCGATTGCAGGTTTTCCACGCCTTCCTGATTGAGGGTGTTGATCTCGGTGATGTCCATGTTGATCGACTCCACGACCGAGGTCTGCTCTTCGGTCGCGGTGGCCACCGACTGGTTCATGCCGTCGATCTCGCCAATGCGCTGGGTCACGCTGTTCAAGCGTTCGCCGGCCAGGTTGGCGATTTCCACGCTGTCATGACTGTGGCGCTGGCTGTCGCTCATGGTGCTGACCGAGTCACGGGCACCGATTTGCAGTTCCTCGATCATCTTTTGTACCTGCTGTGCCGACTCCTGGGTGCGATGGGCCAGGTTGCGCACTTCATCGGCGACCACCGCAAACCCGCGCCCGGCTTCCCCGGCGCGTGCGGCTTCGATGGCGGCATTCAGTGCCAGCAGGTTGGTTTGCTGGGAAATACTGGTGATTACCTCAAGAATCTGGCCGATATTCACCGTCTTGCTGTTAAGTGCTTCGATATTGCTGCTTGAGGCACTGATCATTGCAGACAGCTGAGTCATCGCCTTGATATTGCGTTCAACTACCTGTTGACCGTCTTCGGCCAATTGCCGTGCGTCACTGGCCTGGTTGGAGGCTTGTGCGGCGTTACGCGCGATTTCCTGTGCGGCGGCGCCCAGTTCGTTGATCGCGGCGGCAACGCTGTTGGTGCGGTTGGCCTGTTCGTCGGAATTGACCATCGACGAGTTGGACGCACTGACAACCCGCAGTGCGACTTCATTCACCTGTTGGGTGGCCGAGGACACTTCGCGGATGGACGTATGAATCCGCTCCACGAAGCGGTTGAATGCAGTGCCCAGGGTGCCGAACTCATCGTGATTCTGGATGGTCAGGCGGCGAGTCAGGTCACCTTCGCCGTCGGCGATGTCTTGCATGGCACGGGTCATGAGGTGCAGCGGTTGCAACAGCACGCGAATCAGCATGCCCAACAAGGCAATGATGATCACCACCGCAATGAGCGTGGCGATCACCGCCGAGGTGCGAAATTCGCTGAGCATGGCGAAGGATTTGTCTTTATCCACCGAAATGCCCAGGTACCAGTTCACCGACGGCAGGCCCTTGATTGGTGTGAAGGTCACGATGTTGTCCTTGCCATTGGCTTGGACTTCACTGAAGTCGCCGCTGATCTTCGGCGTGTTTTTTGGATACATGTCGGCCAGGGTTTTCATCACCAGGCTTTTGTCCGGGTGTACCAGCACCTTGCCGTCGGCGCTGACCAGGAACGCGTAGCCCATGCCGCCGAAGTTCAGCGCGCCGATGTTATCCACCAGGGTTTGCAGGCTCAGGTCGCCGCCCACCACGCCAATGCTCTGGCCGCCTTTAGCGCTGGGGGTGGCGATGGAGATGATCAACTGCCCCGTAGCGGCATCGATATACGGTTCGGTCAGCGTCGAGCCGTTGCTGCTTTGGGCGCCCTTGTACCAAGGCCGAACGCGTGGGTCGAAGCCATCTGGCATCTTCGTGTCGGGGCGGATGGTGAAGGCCCCTTTGCTATCGCCCACGTAGGTAGCCATGAAGGACGACGTCAGGGCTTTCTGTTCCAGCAGGCTGGCAACGGTCGAAGGCTCAGGGTTGATGGCGATGTTTTGCGCCGCGTTTTCCACCAGCGCAATGCGCCCGGTGAGCCAGGTCTGAATGTTGCTGGCGGTGACATCGCCCATTTCATGCAGGTAATTGTTAAGGTCGTCGCGAATGGCATTGCGTTGCAGGTAGTCGTTGTAGAGGGTGAACAGTGCGAAGGCCGCGATGACGATAAGGGAGGCTGCAAGCAGGATTTTATGGCTGAAACGCAGATTTTTATTCATAGCTTGAAGGGTCCGCTAAGGTCTTAATATCCGAAGCGCGTCCTTGTGGAACACGCGGGAGGGTAGCGTCAAAAAAGGTTGATATTTCCGTTGGTCCCTGTAGGAACTATCTGAGCGTTTTTTAGACTTTGTAGGTCTCACATCTGTCTTATCGACCTGGCGACATTAAAGATTAACCATGGGTGACGAAATGCCTGACTCCACGCAACTCCTTATCGGTGCCGGTCTTGACGGCCAGCCCATTGCCCAGGCCATGCGCCTGGCCAACCGTCACGGTTTGATCGCCGGCGCCACGGGCACAGGCAAGACGGTCACGTTGCAACGTCTGGCCGAAGCGTTCAGTGATGCGGGCGTCGCGGTATTTGCCGCAGATATCAAAGGTGACCTCTGTGGCCTGGGTGCCGCCGCCAACCCTCAGGGCAAAGTCGCAGAGCGCATCGCCGGCATGCCGTTCCTTAATTACACGGCCAAGGCGTATCCCGTCACGCTGTGGGATATCCACGGGCAGTCCGGTCATCCATTGCGCACCACCATCAGCGAAATGGGGCCGTTGTTGCTCGGCAGTTTGCTGGAGCTCACGGACAGCCAGCAGTCGGCCCTTTACGCGGCGTTCAAGGTGGCTGATCGCGAAGGCCTGTTGCTGCTGGATCTCAAGGACCTCAAGGCCCTGCTCAACCACCTGCGTTATCACCCGGAGTTGCTCGGCGAGGATGCGGCGCTGATGACCACCGGCTCCAGCCAGGCGCTGTTGCGGCGTCTGGCAGTATTGGAGCAGCAGGGCGCCGAGGCGTTGTTTGGCGAGCCGGCCCTGCAGCTTGAAGACATCTTGCAGCCCACCCGCGAGGGACGCGGGCGTATCCATCTGCTGGACGCCAGCCGCCTGGTGCATGAAGCGCCGAAGGTGTACGCGACCTTCCTGTTGTGGTTGTTGGCGGAATTGTTCGAGCAACTGCCCGAGCGCGGCGACGCCGACAAACCGTTGCTCGCGCTGTTTTTCGACGAGGCGCATTTGTTGTTTGCCGACACGCCCAAGGCTTTGCAAGAGCGCTTGGAACAAGTGGTGCGGCTGATCCGTTCCAAGGGCGTGGGGGTGTATTTCGTCACCCAATCGCCGGGCGACCTGCCGGACTCCGTGCTGGCGCAACTGGGTTTGCGCATCCAGCATGGCCTGCGGGCGTTCACCACGAAAGAACAGAAATCCTTGCGAGCGGTTGCAGACGGGTTCCGGCCGAACCCGGCGTTTGATGCGTTATCGGTGTTGACCGAGCTGGGCACGGGTGAGGCATTGGTGGGCACCTTGCAGGAAAAAGGTACGCCGGAAGTCGTCCAACGCGTACTGGTCGCGCCGCCGCAATCGCGAATCGGGCCGCTCAGTTCGGCTGAACGCGCTGCATTGGTGGCCAGTTCGCCCTTGCAGGGGCGCTATGACAAGCCGATTGATCGCGAGTCGGCCTATGAAGTGTTGATGGCGCGCAAGGCGCTTGGACCGACCGAAGAGGCCAGGCAGGCCGACGAGGAGCCCAGTTTCACTGACAAGGCCGGGGCGTTTCTGGGAACCACCGCAGGCAAGGCGCTGAAATCCGCGATGCAGCAGGCCGCCAATCAGATGGGGCGCCAACTGGTGCGTGGTTTGCTGGGGTCTTTGCTGGGCGGCAGTAAGCGCAAGTAGCGGTTCAAGGTTTGGGCTTGCCATGGGCGGCCAGCCGCTCAAGTGCCGCGCGCAAGCCTGGATCGCTGATGCCGTCGGCCGTGGCCTGAATCGTCTCGGCCGCCGTCTCCGACAAGTCCATCGTGTGGCCCGCCGCGCCTTGCTGCACGGTCGGCGGCTGCACCTTGAACTGGATGCGCGTCAAGCTGGCGAACTCATCGAATGCCATCAATTGACGCTGCAGGCGTTTTTGCTGATAGCGCAGGCGGGTCGCCCAGTGACCATCTGTGACAATCAGCAGCAGGTTGCCTTCACGCCAGGACGCCACGTGG
Source organism: Pseudomonas sp. CFBP13509 (assembly GCF_005233485.1). Taxonomy (NCBI): domain Bacteria; kingdom Pseudomonadati; phylum Pseudomonadota; class Gammaproteobacteria; order Pseudomonadales; family Pseudomonadaceae; genus Pseudomonas; species Pseudomonas sp. CFBP13509. The sequence continues at coordinate 138,980 of NZ_QGAA01000013.1, read as the reverse complement.
CAATGCTCACGGGCGGCCGGTTGAAGTTGGCTTTCGAGCAGGCGTTGCAAATGGCCCAAGCGTTGCGCATGGCCAAAGATGGCTTTCAACGGCTTGGCTTCGCGAAGCAACACGCTGGGCGCGCGGGCTGTAAGAGGGCGAAATGCCATGATTGGACACCTTAAGTAACAGAGCGGCCATCTTAGCAGAAAGCGTCTACGCGGCCCCGGGCAATGCATTGCCGGGGCTTTATCCACAAAATCAATGAGCTCCACGGGTTGAAGTTCGCGCAAAAGCCCTTATTTTAAACAAGCCCTCTCACAGCCCCTTGCCCGCCTCGGGGAACAACGCCACTTTCCTCACCCACGATTCCGGGTAGAATGCGCGTTCGCATGCGGCCGTGAGGGCTGCTCGGGCCACTCACGGTGCGCCCTCCATCCCTATGTGTGGAAGAACCTGCCGATATGTTTGCGCCTTTGTTAAAGAAACTTTTTGGAAGCAAGAATGAGCGCGAAGTCAAACGCATGCTCAAGACGGTGCAGCTGGTCAATGCCTTCGAAGAGCAGATGGTTGCCCTTTCGGACGAGCAATTGCGCGCCAAGACCGAAGAGTTCAAGGCCCGCATAGCCAAAGGTGAAACCCTCGACAAGCTGCTTCCCGAAGCCTTTGCGGTTGCCCGTGAAGCCGGTAAGCGTGTCATGGGCATGCGCCACTTCGACGTCCAGTTGATCGGCGGCATGACCTTGCATGAAGGCATGATTGCCGAAATGCGTACCGGTGAAGGCAAGACCCTGGTAGCAACCCTGGGTGTTTACCTCAACGCACTGTCCGGCAAGGGCGTGCACGTTGTGACGGTGAACGACTACCTGGCTCGCCGGGACGCCAACTGGATGCGCCCGCTGTATGAGTTCCTCGGCCTGACCGTAGGCGTGGTAACGCCGTTCCAGCCGCCGGAAGAGAAGCGCGCCGCCTACGCCGCCGACATCACCTACGGTACCAACAACGAATTCGGTTTCGACTACCTGCGCGACAACATGGCGTTCAGCATGGAAGAAAAATTCCAGCGCGAACTCAACTTTGCCGTGATCGACGAAGTCGACTCCATCCTCATCGATGAAGCCCGTACCCCGCTGATCATCTCCGGCCAGGCCGAAGACAGCTCGCGCCTTTACACCGAGATCAACAAGTTGATCCCGCGCCTTGAGCAGCACATCGAGGAAGTGGAAGGCGTGGTGACCAAAGAAGGTCACTTCACCATCGACGAGAAGACCCGCCAGGTCGAACTCAACGAAGCCGGTCACCAGTTCGTCGAAGACATGCTGACCCAGATCGGCCTGCTGGCCGAAGGCGAGAGCCTGTACTCGGCCCATAACCTGGGCCTGCTGACCCACGTGTATGCCGGCCTGCGTGCCCACAAGCTGTTCCATCGCAACGTCGAATACATCGTGCAGGATGGCCAGGTCGTACTGGTCGACGAACACACCGGCCGTACCATGCCGGGCCGTCGTCTGTCCGAAGGCCTGCACCAGGCCATCGAAGCCAAGGAAATGCTCAACATCCAGGCCGAAAGCCAGACGTTGGCGTCCACCACCTTCCAGAACTACTTCCGCCTGTACAACAAGCTGTCCGGCATGACCGGTACCGCCGACACCGAAGCGTTCGAATTCCACCAGATCTACGGCCTGTCGGTGGTGGTCATCCCGCCGAACAAGCCGCTGGCCCGTAAAGATTTCAACGACCTGGTGTTCCTGACCGCCGAAGAGAAATACGCGGCGATCATCAACGATATCAAGGACGGCATGGCCCAGGGTCGTCCGATCCTGGTAGGTACCGCCACCATCGAGACTTCCGAGCACGTGTCCAACCTGCTCAACAAGGAAGGTATCGAGCACAAGGTCCTCAACGCCAAGTTCCACGAAAAAGAAGCCGAGATCATCGCCCAGGCCGGTCGCCCGGGTGCGCTGACCATCGCCACCAACATGGCCGGTCGTGGTACCGACATCCTGCTGGGCGGCAACTGGGAAGTGGAAGTGGCTTCGCTGGACGATCCGACCCCTGAGCAGATCGCCCAGATCAAGGCTGACTGGCAGAAACGCCACCAGGCCGTGCTGGAATCCGGTGGCTTGCAGGTGATCGCATCCGAGCGCCACGAATCCCGTCGTATCGACAACCAGCTGCGCGGTCGTGCCGGCCGCCAGGGTGACGCCGGTTCCAGCCGTTTCTACCTGTCCCTGGAAGACAGCCTGATGCGCATCTTCGCCTCGGATCGGGTGAAGAACTTCATGAAGGCCCTGGGCATGCAGTCCGGTGAAGCGATCGAGCACCGCATGGTGACCAACGCCATCGAGAAGGCCCAGCGCAAGGTAGAAGGCCGTAACTTCGACATTCGTAAGCAACTGCTCGAGTTCGATGACGTCAACAACGAACAGCGTAAAGTGATCTATCACATGCGTAACACGTTGCTGGCCGCCGACAATATTGGCGAAACCATCGCCGATTTCCGTCAGGACGTGCTCAACGCCACTGTCAGCGCACATATCCCGCCACAATCGCTGCCTGAACAGTGGGATGTCGCCGGTCTGGAAGCTGCGTTGAAGAGCGACTTCGGTGTCGACTTGCCGGTCCAGCAATGGCTCGACGAAGACGACCACCTGTACGAGGAAACCCTGCGCGAGAAGCTCATGACCGAGCTGCTGGCCGCGTACAACGAGAAAGAAGAGCAGGCGAGTGCCGAAGCACTGCGCACCTTCGAGAAGCAAATCGTACTGCGCGTGCTGGACGACCTGTGGAAAGACCACCTGTCGACCATGGATCACCTGCGTCACGGCATCCACCTGCGTGGCTATGCCCAGAAGAACCCGAAGCAGGAGTACAAGCGCGAGTCGTTCACGCTGTTCTCCGAGTTGCTGGATTCGATCAAGCGCGATTCGATTCGCGTGCTGTCCCACGTTCAGGTGCGTCGCGAAGACCCGATCGAGGAAGAAGCGCGCCTGCGCCAGGAGGCCGAGGCACTGGCTGCGCGCATGCAGTTCCAGCACGACGAGGCACCCGGTCTGGAAGCGCCTGAAGTATTGGGTGAAGAGGTCGATGTGGCCCTGGCCCAGACCCCGGTTCGTAACGAGCAGAAGCTGGGCCGCAACGAACTGTGCTGGTGCGGTTCGGGCAAGAAGTACAAACACTGCCACGGCGAAATCAACTAAGATTTTTGCCTGACGCTGCTACACCCCGCGCCGCGACCGGCCCCTGCCGTCGCGGCGTTTTGCCATTAATTTCACCGTCGATCACGACGGCACAGACATCACCTATTTTTAAGGAGCGCATTCATGGCTGTTGGTCTTGGTCCTTTGCCCACATTGCACCCGGTTGCCGGTTTTGAGCTCGGTATCGCTTCGGCCGGCATCAAGCGCCCAGGGCGCAAGGATGTGGTGGTGATGCGCTGTGCCGAAGGCTCGACCGTTGCGGGCGTGTTCACCCTCAACGCCTTCTGCGCCGCGCCGGTGATCCTGGCCAAGCAGCGTGTTGCCGGCTCGATTCGTTACCTGCTGACCAACACCGGCAATGCCAACGCCGGTACCGGCGAGCCGGGGCTGGTCGCCGCTGCGCGCACCTGTGCCAAGCTGGCCCAACTGGCCGGCGTGGACGCCAGCCAAGTGCTGCCATACTCCACCGGCGTCATCGGTGAGCCGTTGCCGGTCGAAAAAATCGAAGGCGCCCTGCAAGCCGCGCTGGACGACCTGTCCGTGGATAACTGGGCGGCAGCCGCCACCGGCATCATGACCACCGACACCCTGCCAAAAGGCGCGAGCCGCCAGTTCGTGCACGACGGTGTGACGGTTACCGTGACCGGTATCAGCAAGGGCGCGGGCATGATTCGCCCGAACATGGCCACCATGCTTGGCTATATCGCCACCGACGCCAAGGTTTCCCGCGATGTGCTGCACAGCCTGATCCTGGACGGCGCCAACAAGTCGTTCAACCGCATCACCATTGATGGCGATACGTCCACCAATGACTGCTGCATGCTGATCGCCACCGGCCAGGCCAACCTGCCGGAAATCACCGAGGCCAGCGGCCCGCTGTTCGCGGCGCTGAAGCAGGCAGTGTTCGACGTGTGCATGGACGTGGCCCAGGCCATCGTGCGTGACGGTGAAGGCGCGACCAAGTTCGTGACCGTTGAAGTCAACGGCGGCGCCAACCACCAGGAGTGCCTGGATGTCGGCTACACCGTGGCCCACTCGCCGCTGATCAAGACCGCGCTGTTCGCCTCCGACCCGAACTGGGGCCGTATTCTGGCTGCCGTCGGCCGTGCCGGCGTGCCGGACCTGGACGTGAGCAAGATCGACGTGTTCCTGGGTGACGTATGCATCGCCAGCCGTGGCGCCCGTGCCGAGACCTACACCGAAGCCCAGGGTTCGGCGGTGATGCAGCAGGAAGAAATCACCATCCGCATCGAGCTTGGTCGCGGTGAGTGCAGCGAAACCATCTGGACCACCGACCTGTCCCACGAGTACGTGAAGATCAATGCGGAATACCGCACCTGATAGAAGAGGATAAGCGCGGTGAAACGAGTGCATGTAGCAGCAGCGGTGATCCGCGGTGTCGACGGCAGGATCCTGCTGGCGCGCCGTGCCGATACCCAGCATCAGGGCGGCCTGTGGGAGTTTCCCGGTGGCAAGGTGGAGGCCGATGAGTCGGTCGCCACGGCCCTGTCCCGTGAGTTGCAGGAAGAGCTGGGTATCCAGGTCACCACGGCGCGACCGCTGATCAAGGTGCAACATGACTACCCGGACAAGCAGGTGTTGCTGGATGTCTGGGAAGTCTCGGCCTTTACCGGCGAGCCCCACGGTGCCGAGGGACAACCGCTGGAATGGGTGGCCCCGCGCGATCTGCCCCACTATGAGTTCCCGGCGGCCAATGCGCCGATCGTGGCGGCTGCGCGCTTGCCGGCCGACTACCTGATCACGCCGGGCGAGCTGGAAACGCCCACGCTCTTGCGCGGGATCCAGAAGGCTATTGCCGGTGGCATCAAGCTGATCCAGCTGCGGGCGCCCAACGGTTACGACCCCAAGTACCGCGACCTTGCGGTAGATGCGGTGGGCCTGTGCGCCGGTAAGGCGCAGTTGATGCTCAAGGGACCGTTTGAATGGCTCGGGGACTTCCCGGCGGCCGGCTGGCATATGACCTCGGCCCAACTGCGCAAATATGCGAGCAAGGGCCGGCCGTTGCCGAAGGATCGCTGGTTGGCGGCGTCATGCCATAACGCGGAAGAACTGGCGTTGGCGGAGTTGATGGACGTGGATTTTGTCACGCTGTCGCCGGTGCAGCCGACCCAGACCCATCCCGATGCGCAGCCGTTGGGCTGGGAGCAGGCGGCAGAGTTGATCCGTGGGTTCAGCAAACCGGTGTTTCTGTTGGGTGGGGTTGAGCCTGCGCAGCGGGAGCAGGCGTGGGAAGCCGGCGCTCAAGGTGTCGCAGGAATTCGGGCGTTCTGGCCTGAGGTTTGATGCTGTTCTGAAGGGCCCTATCGGGAGCAAGCCCCCTCCCACATTCGACCGGGTTCCAACTTTGGAATGTGATCAAAGTGTGGGAGGGGGCTACACCCCGATGAGGCCCTATCAGTCACCGAATCATCATCAGTGTGGCTTCGCCGCCGCCTGCCACAACACTTCTGCAACACCCTGGCGCTTGGCAATCACCCGCGCCGCCACAAACAGCAAATCCGACAGCCGATTGATATACGCCAACCCCACCCCTTCCAACGGCTCGACCGCATTCAAATGCTGACAGCGCCGCTCGGCACTGCGCGCCAGGCTGCGGCACACATGGGCCTGGGCAATCAGCGCTGAACCACCGGGCAAGATGAAATTCTCCAGGGGCCCGAGTTCTTCGTTCCAGCGATCGATCGCCGCTTCCAGCCGATCCACTTCCGCCGCGTTCAATGCCTTGTACTCCGGCATTGCCAACTCCCCACCCAGATCGAACAATCGATGCTGGCAAGGCGTAAGCACCTCGATCACGTTCTGTAAGCCTGGATGCTGCCCGCCGAGGGCTTCGAGATACGCCAGCAGTAACCCCAACTGGCTATTCAGCGTATCGACCTCGCCGATGGCTTCCACCCGGGGATGGTCCTTGGGCACGCGGCGGCCGTCGCCGAGGCCGGTTTCGCCTTTATCGCCGGTGCGGGTGTAAATCTTCGACAGGCGAAAGCCCATGGTCAGTGCTCCAGTTGGGTGAGTTCGTAAGGTGGCAGTTGGCCCGCCAGGGGCAGGCGCAAGGTGAAGCAGGTGCCTTGGCCGAGGGTGGAATGCACCTCCATCTGGCCCTTGTGGTTGTTGGTGATGATGAAGTACGACACCGACAGCCCAAGCCCGGTGCCCTGGCCGATTTCCTTGGTGGTAAAGAACGGCTCGAAGGTGCGTTTACGCACGTTTTCGCTCATGCCGATGCCATTGTCTTCCACCTGGATTTCCGCCCACGGCGGGTTAAGGCGCGTGCGCAGGATGATGCGCCCCGGTTCGCTGTCGTCCTCGCGCAGGTGAATGGCCTGGGCGGCGTTTTTCAGCAGGTTGAGCAGCACCTGTTCCAGTTCGTTGGCCGTGCCGGGCACGGGGCCCAGTTGCGGGTCGAACTGACGGATGATTGCCTGGCCCTTGAAATCGAAGCCAATGGCCAGGTCAAAGTCGTTACCGGCGATTTCTACCGCCTGGTCGATCAGCGCCGGCAGGTCGCAAGGCGCCATCTGCCGGTTGCTGCGGCGGCTGAAGCTGAGCATGTGGGTGACGATTTTCGCCGCCCGTGCCCCCGCCTGCTGGATACCGTCGAGCAGTTGCGGCACTTCGCGGCTTTGCAGGTAGCGGTTAACGGTGTCCAGCTCAACCCCCACCTGTTCGGCGTGTTCCAGGTTCTTGGGCAAGTCGGGGGACAGGCGCCGGCGAATGTTCTGCACGTTATGCAGGATCGCCCCCAGCGGGTTGTTGATCTCGTGGGCCATGCCGGCGGCGAGTCCGCCGACGGAGAGCATTTTTTCCGACTGCACCATCATCTCTTCCAGTGACAGGCGCTGGGTGATGTCGTCGATACGGATCACTACACCGCGCCCGGCACCGCCCATCAGCGGGTAGAAGGTCAGGGCGTAATGCTTGGGTTCGTCGTCCTTGATCCAGGTGACGCGCTCGATGCGTTCCACCGTGTGTTGTTCCACCGTGGCCTTGATCTGCGGCAGGTACGGCTTGAGCGGCTGGAAGGCGAGGTAGATCGGTTGATTCAGCGCTTCATCCAGGCGCGTGCCGGACAGGGCCGTGGCCTCCTGATTCCATTGGGTGACGTAGAGCTGTTCGTCCAGGGCGATCAGTGCCGAAGGCATCGAGTCGATGATGCTGTTCAGGTAGTTCTGGAAACCGGTGAGCTTTTTCTCGATCTTGCTGCGCACCTGGACTTCCAGCTCCAGCTTGCGGTTGGTGTGGCGTGTCTCTTCGGCCAGGCCTTGTGCCTGGTCGTAGGCCGCTTGTGAGTCATCCCGCGCGCGCTTGAGCTGCTGCTCCCGGGCTTCGATGCGCGACAGCATGGTGTTGAAGGCTTCGGCGAGGCTGCCGATTTCATCGCGGTTGCCCCGGCCGGCACGCAGGGCGTAGTTCTCTTCGCGGGTGACCTGGCGTGACAGCTCTTCGAGTTCATGGATCGGCCGGGTGATCAGGCGTTTGATCTGCCGGGCGATGATCAACCACAGCAGCACACTGAAAATCAGGATGCCCAGGCTCGCCGTCAATGTGCCGGTATAGAAGGCCACCGGCAGCTCACTGCTGGCCACCAGCAGCAGGTGGCCGGACGGTTGGCCGGGACGGGGCAGGGTGATGACCTGGTTACTGCGAAATTCGGTCACGCGCCAGGCTTCGATATGCCGGTAGTTGTCCGGCAGGTGCAGGCGATCGCCGTGTTGCATCTGCGCCAGGCGATTGCCTTCGCCGTCGTACAGGGCGGCGGCGCGCAGGGGCGAATAGCTGGTCAGTTCATTGAGCAGCGCATCGGCCTTGGCCGGGGATTCAAGGGCTTCGGCGGCTAGAGCCGGGTTGGATACCAGCCGGCCGATGGCCTGCAAGGCCTGGGGCGCCATGCTTTCCTGGGAGATCCAGTAGGCGGCGCTGATAAAGGTCAGGTTGGCCACCAGCAGGACGGTGGTCAGCAGCACCAGCAGGGCGGCCAGCAGTTTCTGCCCGACCGGTAGGTTTTCTAGACGCTGGCGCAGCGGCATCAGGGTTTTCCCAGGTGATAGACAGGCGGGCAGGGTAGCGCGTGCCTCAGTCGCGGGGCAATCCGCGTGCAAGTAACTGCTCGACCAGGCGCACTTGCAGTTGTTGCACATGGGGCAGGCTCAATTGGTGACGGGCGGCCGCCTGGCAAGCATAGCCCAACAAGTAGCTGATTTCGGTGCGGCGGGCGTTGGCCACGTCCTGGTACATGGAGGAATAATTGGCGGCCGTGGCCTGGATAACCCGTTCCACTTCCTGGTGCAGATCCCGCGCGGCGGCGGGTTGGCCGCAGCATTCCAACAGTTCGCCAAGCTCGGCACACAGGGTCGCGACTTCACATTGATGGCTCTGCAGTTCGCCATTGCGGCACTGGTAAAGCACCGTCAGCGGGTTGATCGCGCAATTGAGCGCCAGTTTGCGCCACAGGCGCGTCAGGATGTCGGTACTCCATTCGTGGGGGATGCCCGCAGCGTGCAGGTCATCCAGCCACAGCGGCGGAGTAGGGTGGCTCGCGTCCCCCAGCCAGGTGTAGCCATGGCCGGCGAACACCACGCGCCAGTCACCGTCGCGAAACGCGCCTTCGGTGCTGGAGGCAAAAATGCAGCGCGCCTGGGGCAGTTGCGCGGCCACCGCGTCTTGGCTGCCGAGGCCGTTCTGCAGCAGGATCAGCTCGGCGTCCGGTGCGAGGCGGTGTTGCAGTTGTGCGACAGCGCCCTGGGCGTCGTAGGCCTTGCACGCTACCAGCAGGCGATGAATCGGCTCGGGGCTGTAGGGCGTTTCAGCGAACACCGGGTAGGTATGGGCGACGCCGTGTTCCACCAGGGTCAAGCCGGGTGAAGCCCGGTAGCTGGCCAGGCGCGTGGCATCGCGCAGGATCAACCTGACGGGTAAGCCGGCACGAGCCAGGCGGGTGGCCCACAGTGTGCCCAGGCTGCCCGCGCCAAGAATATGCCAGGTGGTCGACATCAGTTTCTGCTCCGTAGGGTCGCTCACAGTGAACGGGACGAAAGAACCGCTATAATGCCCCGGCATTTTAGCTCTGGCGCGCTCCATCTCTACTGAGCCCGCCCCTTATATTGGAGAAATCACATGCCTTCGTTCGACGTGGTATCTGAACTGGACAAACACGAAGTCACCAACGCCGTCGAGAACGCCGTCAAGGAGCTGGACCGCCGCTATGACTTGAAAGGCAAGGGCAGCTTCGAATTCAAGGAAAAGGAACTGACCGTCAACCTGACCGCTGAAGCCGATTTCCAGCTGGAAGCGATGATCGAGATCCTCAAGCTGTCGTTGGTCAAGCGCAAGATCGACGCGCAGTGCCTTGAAATCAAGGACGCCTACGCCTCCGGCAAGCTGATGAAGCAGGAAGCCGTACTCAAGGAAGGTATCGACAAGGAGCTGGCAAAGAAGATCGTTGCCCATATCAAGGATGCCAAGCTGAAAGTCCAGGCGGCCATCCAGGGTGAGCAGGTTCGTGTCACCGGCAAGAAGCGTGATGACCTGCAGGATGCCATTGCCGCCCTGCGCGCCAAGACCTTCGACATGCCGCTGCAGTTCAATAACTTCCGCGACTGATGGCACATTGGGGAACCTGCGGGCGTTTTCGGCGTCCCACGCCCCAGAGCCAGCGCCTGCTCTTGAGCCCTACGGGGCTCATTTGCGTTTTCAGGCAGTCAATAAGCCGCACATTCGCCATACAGGAGAAGCTACATGGATTTAAACGCTGAAATGGATCACTTGATCAAGACCTCACAGTCATGGATCCCGATGATCATGGAATACGGCAGCCGGGTGTTGCTGGCGGTGATCACCCTGGCCATTGGCTGGTGGCTGATCAACGTATTGACCCACCGCGTGGGCCGCCTGCTGGCCATGCGTAACGCGGACCTGGCGCTGCAGCACTTCATCACCAGCCTGGCGAACATCGCGCTGAAAGTCATGCTGATTGTCAGTGTGGCCTCGATGATCGGCGTGGCGACCACGTCGTTCGTCGCCGCCATCGGTGCCGCTACCCTGGCCATCGGCCTGGCGTTGCAAGGCAGCCTGGCGAACTTTGCCGGTGGTGTGCTGATTCTGTTGTTCCGCCCGTTCCGCATTGGTGACTGGATCGAGGCCCAGGGCACCTCCGGGACCGTCGATAGCATCCAAATCTTCCACACCGTGCTGCGTACCGGTGACAACAAGACCGTCATCGTGCCCAACGGCATCCTGTCCAACGGCATCATCACCAACACCAACCGTCAGCCGACCCGCAAGGTGGTCTTTGATGTGGGTGTGGACTACGAGGCGGATCTGCAAAAGGCTCGTGAAGTGCTGCTGGAGCTGTCAAAAGATCCGCGTGTACTGACGGATCCTGCTGCGGTGGCCGTGGTGTCGACCTTGGGCGATAGCTCGATCACTGTTTCCCTGCGCTGCTGGACCAATACCCCGGATTATTGGGATGTAGTGTTCATGTTGAATGAACTGGCGCGTGATCGTTTAAAGGCTGCGGGGATTGATATTCCATTTCCGCAGCGCGTTATTCGAGTGATGCAGGAAGCAGCTTCGAAGTAAGTGAAAGAAGCGCGTTTAACTTGGCCGAAAGGTCAGGTTAAACGTGTCACTTGAATCTCGTTAGTTAGCTTGCTAGTTATTTACTGAAATAAAACTGCAATGAAAAAGCCGCTCCCTTGTAAACAGGGGAGCGGCTTTTTTGTTTAAGGCCGGGGCCTTAAGTCATCGTTGTAATTGAACCGGCAATTACAAGATGTTCAGCGGGTATTGCGCGATCAGACGCAGTTCGTCAAGGGAACCCGAGTAAACCTGATCAGATGAGCGATAGGTCGCCTGACGTACGCGCAGGCTCAGGTCTTTGGCTGGACCGCTCTGGATCACGTATTTGGCTTCGATGTCGCGTTCCCACTCTTTACCATTGTTAGTGGTCGAGGTGTTGGCGCCGGTACCTTTCACATAACGAGTCATGAAGCTCAGGCCTGGGATGCCAAAGGTCGCCATGTTCAGGTCATAGCGAGCCTGGTAGGACTTCTCGTCTTCAGCGTTGAAGTCGGAGCGGGCGATGGAGTTGGCCAGGAAAATCGTGCCGCCGCCGTCTACGCCGTAGCCGTACTGGCCGTCGCCGCTGACCTTCTGTGCTGCCAGGGTGAAGGTGTGAGCGCCAATGGTGTACGCGCCTTGCAGGCTGAACGCACGGTTGTCGAGCTTGGTGGTGCTGTCTTTGTCAGCACGGACCAGGCCGGCGCCGTCGCTCTTGGTGTCGTAGATGTTGAAGTCGACAGCCACGGACTGGTCATCGCTGAGCGCGTGGGTCCAGTTGACGTTGGCGTAGATCTTCTTCCAGTAGTCTTCCACTTTCGAGTAGTAGAGGCTGGTGGTGAACTCTGGGGTCCAGGAGTACACGCCGCCCACGAAGTTGGCGTCTCGCAGGCCACGGCTCGAGCCTGGTTCGGAGCTGGCGATACTGTCGCGGTAGGTTTGATCCTGGGCAACGATCGAGGTGAAGTGACCGGCTTCCAGTTTCAGATCTTTGATTTCGTTGCTGGTGATGGAGATGCCTTGCGGCAGTTCCGGCAGCAAACGGCTGTCATCGGAAGCGAACACTGGAGCGGTGGTGTACTGATCACCGATCTTCAGGACCGTATTGGACATACGGAACTTGATGGCTGCGCCGCCTTTGGAGTAGTCATCCTGCGAACGGCCGTCGGAACCCTCTGGGAACAGACCGGTGCCGGCACGGCCTTTGCCGCTGTCCAGCTTGACGCCCAGCAGGCCGATCACGTCGACACCGACACCGATGGTGCCTTGGGTGTAACCCGAGCTGAAGAGGCCGTGGAAGCCAAGGCCTGTTTCTTCGATACGGCTTTGTTCTGCACCGTGGTTACGGCGGTCACGGCTGAAATACAGGGCCCGCGTCAGAATGCTGGCTGTACTGTCCTCGATAAAGCCCTTGGAATCGTCCTGGGCGGACGCCATTGCGAACTGCGAGGTGCCTGCTGAAACAGCCAGGGCGATCATGCTCCACTTCATCACGCGCATCGTGATTTGCTCCTTTGGTTTTAGGAAGAGTACTGCCGTCCCACCTGTATTTTTATCTGGGCGGCTCTTTCTTTTTTGTGTCGGCGCAAAGTTATATCACGCAGACTCTATTGACGATACTTACCCATCTTTCCTTTCAGCTTCTTTACGAGGCTGTCGTAAATTGCTAGTTCCATGTCGCAAATTCACAGTCCGAATGTAACGGGACTGACAACTTCAATGCTGTTTTCAAACGTCTTTCAGAGTTTGTCGTCTTCCTTGGTATGCATTGAAACGCCACTGTTTTTTATCGCGAAACACTCACTTCCCTGCAGGTGCCGTTGTCGACGATAGGGGGGTGAATGCAACAAGCGCGCCCAAACTGGTAACTGAATGTCATTTTTTCGTGAAAAACGTTACGACGGTGTAAAAACCGCATAAGTACGGGCTTTTTACGCCGTTTGGTTTGGGCTTGACGCCCGTGTGTTACCGCTGTTGGGGGGGCAAAAAAAACGTTGCCCGAGGAAAACGTTACCGGTCCACCCCCATGAGTGGGTAGTTGGCGGATCTCTTTGAGGCACAAGTGGGTCATTTTGGTGCATCCCGGTGAGGCCCGAGTTAGCGTAGCTCAATTATTCGCCTGCATCGAAAGGGTGCGGTTTTTTTCTCCGGATGCGCCGGGGCTCTCCCGTATTCGCCGTGAAGCCGCCTGCATTCAAAGGTATGCTGGGCGCCGGAACTTGACCTGCCAAACGGAGTGCCCGTGGTGTTCGCCTTAGACCAACGCCTGCAACAAGACACACTGGTGATCGGGGACTTCCCGTTGTGCCGCCTGCTGCTGTCCAATGACTCGAATTACCCCTGGTTCATCCTGGTGCCACGCATCAACGGTATCAGCGAAGTGTTTCAGCTGGATGTCGCAGATCAACAGATCCTCTGGAAGGAAACTACGTTGCTGGCGCAGTTACTCAACGAAGGCCTGGGCGCCGACAAGATGAATATCGGTGCGCTGGGCAATGTCGTCAGCCAATTGCACGTGCATGTGATCGTACGTAAGCGTGATGACGCCGCGTGGCCTGCGCCGGTTTGGGGCAAGCATCCGGCCCAGCCGTACACTGAAGAACAAGTGGCGGCCATTCGTGTGCGCCTGCACGCGTTGCTGCCTGCCGACTTTATCTTTACCCAGGGTTGAACCATGGACTTGCAAGACCGCGTTACCGATCTGGAGAGCCGCCTGGCCTTTCAGGACGACACCATCGAGACCCTCAATGACATCCTGGTCGTCCAGCAGCGCGCGGTTGAACGCCTGCAGCTGCAGATGACCGCGCTGCTCAAGCGTCAGGAAGAAATGGGCGGCCAGTTCGAGACGTCCGAAGAAGAGGCGCCGCCACCGCACTATTAATCCGAGTGCAATAAAAAACCGCGACCCAGCCAAGGCTGGATCGCGGTTTTTTTGCTGCGACGGCTGGAATCAGCGACGCGGCAGGGCTGCGATCACGTCTTCGGCTTGCAGGCCTTTGTCGCGATTCATCACGGAGAACTCCACGCGCTGGCCTTCCACCAGGACGCGATGACCTTCGCCACGGATAGCCCGGAAGTGGACGAAGATGTCGTCGCCCGAATCGCGGGAAATAAAGCCGAAGCCTTTGGAGGTGTTGAACCACTTGACGGTACCGGTATCCCGATTGGTCATGTCGTAGTTTTGCGACGCGGCCGCCGGGGACGAACGGTAGAAGCTGATGGCCAGGTGAAGAACGATAGCGACCACAGCAATCACCAGGCTGAGCAGGATGGCCGGATGGCCGCCCACTTCAGGCATAGGTGCCAGGAGGGTGAGGGTTTGTACGACAACGGTCAGTACCAGCAGCGCGCTGACCAGGTTTTGCAGTTGATGACGTGTGCCTTTGTTCCAGTAAGGGATTACGGGAGCGAGCGTCAGGTTAAGAAGGCCGAACAAGGCCAGGTACAGAGCGTCGTGTTGTTGCAGGTAGGGCAGGCTTTCAGGCTGCAGGCTCGGGATAAAGGACAGCAGCAACGCTGCAACGCCCGTTAGCAGGTGGACGATTTTCAACATTTTGATTAACTCACGTTAAGACGGATCACAAGGAAGAGCTGACTGGCACGGTTCGCTTCTGAACAATGGGAGGCGTTGGGCACGTGCGCGGGTATCAGCCTATGCCGCTTGCCGTGGAAATTAACGACGGCGACACGCTGCCTATTTAACAGCAAAGGCCGTGCCTACTCAAATCGAGCATTTTCCGTGGTTGAAAGGGGCGTGGCATTTCTGCGTGAAACGCTTGTCCTAGACATGTGCAGGGGTTTCTGGCGGCCTTAAAGAAAATTTCCGACATGCCCAAAGGCTTGTACTGCACGGGCTGACAGGTCGTGCAGGGGCGATTTGCCGCATGTCGCCCGAGGGTGTCGGGCTGCGTCTCTGCGGCGCTCTTGCTAGAGTAGTCGTGCACCTGATCAATGAATGCTTGTCAATTGAAGGGGATAAACATGGCAATCGATATCGGTATCAGTGAAGAAGATCGTAAATCCATCGTCGATGGGCTTTCACGGCTGCTTTCCGATACCTATGTACTGTACCTGAAGACCCACAACTTCCATTGGAACGTCACGGGCCCCATGTTCCGTACGCTGCACCTGATGTTCGAAGAGCAGTACAACGAACTGGCGCTGGCGGTGGACGCCATAGCCGAGCGTATCCGTGCCCTGGGTTTCCCGGCACCGGGCGCCTATTCGATCTACGCCCGCCTTTCCTCCATCAAGGAAGAAGAGGGTGTTCCCAGCGCAGAAGAGATGATCAAGCAACTGGTGGCGGGCCAGGAGGCGGTCACGCGTACCGCACGTGGTATTTTCCCGTTGCTCGACAAGGTCAGCGATGAGCCGACCGCGGACCTGCTGACCCAGCGCATGCAGGTTCACGAGAAAACCGCGTGGATGCTGCGTTCCCTGCTCGAAAGCCAGTAAACGACAGCCACAGTGGCGCCGTTGTGGCGCCACTTGCTTGTTTCCACGCATTTCCTGGCGTTGTCCTACGCCTATCAACGCCCCGTCTTCTGGCTGCCTGCCTCGTCCTGCTGTCTTATAGGGCCACTGTCCAATGGGAGAACCCATGGGCTGTTGTTTGGCAATGGAGTGTCAGGTGTATGTCACGTGGAGTGGATGTGGGAGTGATGGAAACCGGTGGTTTCCACAAGATAAGCGTCGACCCCTTCGCCAAGGGGTTCGATATGGGGCTGGCCAAGCCATTGTCCC
The DNA here is from genome assembly GCF_005233485.1 of Pseudomonas sp. CFBP13509. Classification (NCBI taxonomy): domain Bacteria; kingdom Pseudomonadati; phylum Pseudomonadota; class Gammaproteobacteria; order Pseudomonadales; family Pseudomonadaceae; genus Pseudomonas; species Pseudomonas sp. CFBP13509. The sequence continues at coordinate 123,480 of NZ_QGAA01000013.1, read as the reverse complement.
GATCGGTAAGGCTCAACGGATTTTCTACTTGTCTTCGGCTTGAGCAGATCTATTGGAATATCCTCACGGAAATAGCCAGGATCAATGCCTGCTCTGTCAGTGCATTGCTGTCCTATGTCGATCGGGAAGTGCACTTGCGGTATGGAGGAGTGAAGAACTTCAGTGGGTTGGTCAGGGTAGTGTGTGTGGTTCATCTGTTAAAGGGCCGTGCTGCCTCGCCAAGCCATGAGTAATCGGCAGGCCTCGGGGCCGGTCCGCTGTCGAGGTGGGCCTGCCCCGGGCAGAAAGCCGGCTGCGCTGCCTTGATTTACCAGATATAATCCCGCGCTTTGCTGCTGCCGGGGCTTTCTCCCTCTGCTCTTTATCAGGAGCGGGCGCGGCACAGTAACGATCGACCGCCGAGACATCGCCATGCCCATGTATGACTATCAATGTGCTTCCTGTGGACATCAGTTGGAAGCCATCCAGAAGATCAGCGCAGCGCCGCTGGTCGATTGCCCGGCCTGCCAGGCACCCGAGCTCAAGAAGATGTTGTCCATGCCGGGCTTCCGCCTGAGCGGCAGCGGCTGGTACGAGACCGATTTCAAGACCGGTTCGAAGAAGAACCTGGCGGGCGGCGACAAAGCAGACTGAGTTGAACTCCATGCGCAGGCTCCTGCATTATCCGTCCCCTGCTTTAATGTACGGTGACGAGGCAGGCCTCCACCGAATTTCGAATTACGAGAAGTGAAACCACTACCATGATGCGCAGCCACTATTGCGGCCAACTGAACGAGACCCTGGATGGTCAGGAAATCACCCTTTGCGGATGGGTTCACCGTCGCCGCGACCACGGCGGGGTGATCTTCCTCGATATCCGTGATCGTGATGGCCTGGCCCAGGTGGTATTCGATCCGGATCGCGCCGAAAGCTTCGCCGCCGCTGACCGTGTGCGCAGCGAGTACGTCGTGAAGATCACCGGCAAGGTTCGCCTGCGTCCGGCCGGTGCCGTGAACGCGAACATGGCGTCCGGTGCGATCGAAGTGCTGGGCTACGAGCTGGAAGTACTGAACGAATCGGAAACCCCGCCGTTCCCGTTGAACGAATACTCCGACGTCGGCGAAGAAACCCGCCTGCGCTACCGCTTCCTGGATCTGCGTCGTCCGGAAATGGCCGAGAAGCTGCGCCTGCGTTCGCGCATGACCACCAGCATCCGCCGCTTCCTCGACGAGAACGGCTTCCTTGACGTCGAAACGCCTATCCTGACCCGGGCCACCCCGGAAGGCGCGCGTGACTACCTGGTGCCTAGCCGTACCCACGCCGGCAGTTTCTTCGCCTTGCCGCAGTCGCCGCAGCTGTTCAAGCAGCTGCTGATGGTGGCCGGTTTCGACCGTTACTACCAGATCGCCAAGTGCTTCCGCGACGAAGACCTGCGCGCCGACCGCCAGCCGGAATTCACCCAGATCGACATCGAGACCAGCTTCCTCGATGAAAAAGAGATCATGGGCATCACCGAGCAGATGATCCGCAACCTGTTCAAGGAAGTGCTGGACCTGGAGTTCGGCGAATTCCCGCACATGACCTTCGAAGAAGCCATGCGCCGCTACGGTTCGGACAAGCCAGACCTGCGTAACCCGCTGGAACTGGTGGACGTGGCCGACCAGCTCACCGAAGTTGATTTCAAGGTGTTCAGCGGCCCCGCCAACGACCCGAAATGCCGCATCGCCGCCCTGCGCGTGCCTGGCGGCGCGAGCATGCCGCGCAAGCAGATCGACGACTACACCAAGTTCGTCGGCATCTACGGTGCCAAGGGCCTGGCGTATATCAAGGTCAACGAGCGCGCCAAGGGTGTTGAAGGCCTGCAGTCGCCAATCGTGAAGAACATCCCGGAAGCCAACCTCAATGTGATCCTGGATCGCGTGGGCGCGGTCGACGGCGACATCGTGTTCTTCGGCGCCGACAAAGCCAAGATCGTCAGCGAAGCCCTGGGCGCGCTGCGGATCAAGCTGGGCCACGACCTGGACCTGCTGACCTGCAAGTGGGCACCGATGTGGGTCGTCGACTTCCCGATGTTCGAAGAGAACGATGACGGCAGCTTCAGCGCCTTGCACCACCCGTTCACCGCGCCGAAGTGCTCGCCCGAAGAGCTGGAAGCCAACCCGGCAGGCGCGCTGTCCCGCGCGTATGACATGGTGTTGAACGGTACTGAGCTGGGTGGCGGTTCGATCCGTATCCACCGCAAAGAGATGCAACAAGCGGTCTTCCGCCTGCTGGGCATCAACGAAGCGGAACAGGAAGAGAAGTTCGGCTTCCTGCTCGACGCCTTGAAATACGGTGCGCCGCCCCACGGTGGCCTGGCTTTCGGCCTCGACCGCCTGGTGATGCTGATGACCGGTGCCCAGTCGATCCGTGAAGTGATCGCATTCCCGAAAACCCAGAGTGCTGCGGACGTCATGACCCAGGCTCCGGGCGTAGTAGATGCCAAGGCATTGCGCGAGCTGCATATCCGCCTGCGCGAGACGCCGAAGGCTGAGTAAGGCTGCTGCGTGAAAGCGCACTGAGGTTTACGCAGTCTAAAAAGGCGCATCTTCGGATGCGCCTTTGCGTTACAAGGGGTGTATCCCACCCGGGGTGGGGTTGATAAGGTTTCTAGAGAATTTCGGAGTTGTGTTATGGCTGGCCATTCCAAGTGGGCGAACATCAAGCACCGCAAAGAGCGTCAGGATGCCAAGAAAGGCAAGATTTTTACCAAGTGGATCCGTGAGCTGACGGTCGCTGCCCGCCAGGGCGGGGGTGACCCGGGCTCCAACCCGCGTCTGCGCCTGGCCCTGGACAAGGCCCTCGGCGCCAATATGAGTCGTGACATTATCGACCGTGCCGTGGCCCGTGGGGCCGGCGCTGCCGACACCGACGACATGGTCGAGTTGACCTACGAAGGCTACGGCCCGGGTGGCGTGGCGGTGATGGTCGAATGCATGACCGATAACCGCAACCGTACTGCCGCCGCCGTGCGTCATGCGTTCAGCAAGTGTGGCGGCAACCTGGGGACTGACGGTTCGGTGGCCTACCTGTTCGAACGCAAGGGGCAGATCTCCTTCGCGCCGGGTGTGGATGAAGATGCGCTGATGGAAGCGGCGATGGAGGCGGATGCCGACGACGTGGTGACCAATGAAGATGGCTCCATCGACGTGTTTACCTCGTTCGCCGGCTTCTACGCCGTGCGTAATGCCCTGGAAGCGGCCGGTTTCAAAGGCTCCGACGCCGAGATCGTGATGCTGCCGACCACCAGTGCCGAGCTGGACCTGGACGGTGCGCAGAAAGTGCTGAAGATGCTCGATATGCTCGAAGACCTGGATGATGTACAGAACGTGTATTCCAACGCCGACATCCCGGAATCCGTGGCCGAACAGCTAGGCTGAAGAATGACGTAGATCCAAATGTGGGAGGGGGCTTGCTCCCGATGGCGGTGTATCAGTCAGCCTATGTCTAACTGGACGATCGCCATCGGGAGCAAGCCCCCTCCCACATTAGAACTACGATGTATCAAAAAATGTGTTTATCCGACCTGCAGGCGTTATGACTTTAATCCTAGGTATCGACCCCGGTTCGCGCATCACCGGTTTTGGTGTGGTGCAACACACCCCGCGCGGCTGCGTCTACGTCGCTTCGGGCTGTATCCGTACCGGCGCAGGCGAGTTGGCTGAGCGCCTGCAGATCGTCTATCGCGGCGTGCGTGAAGTGATCCAGACCTACGGACCGGTCACCATGGGCATCGAAAAAGTGTTCATGGCAAAAAACGCCGACTCAGCCCTTAAACTCGGACAAGCCCGTGGCGCCGCCATCGTGGCAGGGGCCGAAGAGGGCATGGAAATCGCCGAATACACCGCGACCCAGGTCAAGCAGGCCGTGGTCGGCACCGGTGCGGCCAATAAAGAGCAGGTGCAGATGATGGTCATGCACATGCTCAAGCTCACCTCAAAGCCGCAGATCGATGCCTCCGACGCCCTGGCCATTGCCATTTGCCATGCACACACGCGCTCCAGCCTGCTGCCTCACGGCCTGGGCATGGCACGCAGTCGTGGCGGGCGCCTGCGTCTCTGATAGCATCAGCGCAATCGTTATTTCCGGTCAGGCCTCGCTCTGACCCCAAGCTTTAAGGATCTGAACCGTGATTGGACGCTTGCGCGGCACCCTGGCTGAGAAACAGCCGCCGCACCTGATTCTGGATGTAAACGGGCTGGGGTATGAGCTGGAAGTGCCCATGACCACCCTGTACCGCCTGCCGTCGGTCGGTGAACCTATAACGCTGCATACCCATCTGGTGGTGCGCGAAGACGCGCAACTACTCTATGGTTTCATTGGCAAGCGCGACCGCGACTTCTTCCGCGAACTGATTCGCCTTAATGGCGTGGGGCCTAAATTGGCCCTGGCGTTGATGTCGAGCCTGGAAGTGGATGAGCTGGTACGAGCCGTTTCGGCCCAGGACACCTCAGCGCTGACCAAGGTACCGGGCGTGGGCAAGAAAACCGCCGAGCGCCTGTTGGTCGAACTCAAGGACCGCTTCAAGGCCTGGGAAGTGGTGCCGAGCATGTTCGCCCTGGTGCCGAACCAGCCGGATATGCCGGCGGGCCAGGTCGCGAGTGCTGAAAGCGACGCCGTCAGTGCGCTGATCTCCCTGGGCTACAAACCCCAGGAGGCCAGCAAGGCCGTCTCGGCCATCAAGGACAAGAACCTGAGCAGCGAAGACATGATCCGCCGAGCCCTGAAGGGAATGATTTAAGTGATTGAAGCTGATCGTCTGATCGCGGCCACCGGGCCTCGTGACCGTGAAGAAGTCCAGGACCGCGCCATCCGGCCCTTGAGCCTTGCCGACTACATCGGCCAGCCCACCGTGCGCGAGCAGATGGAGTTGTTTATCCAGGCCGCGCGCGGGCGCAGTGAGTCCTTGGACCATACCTTGATCTTCGGCCCGCCGGGGCTGGGTAAAACCACCCTGGCCAACATCATTGCCCAGGAAATGGGCGTGTCGATCAAGTCCACCTCCGGCCCGGTGCTGGAGCGGCCAGGTGATTTGGCGGCGTTGCTCACCAACCTCGAGCCCCATGACGTGCTGTTCATCGACGAGATCCACCGGCTCTCGCCTATCGTCGAGGAAGTGCTGTACCCGGCGATGGAAGATTTCCAGCTCGACATCATGATCGGCGAAGGCCCGGCGGCCCGCTCGATCAAGCTCGACTTGCCACCGTTCACGCTGGTGGGCGCGACGACCCGTGCGGGCATGCTGACCAACCCGCTGCGAGACCGTTTCGGCATCGTTCAACGTCTGGAGTTTTATAGCACTACCGATCTGGCGACCATTGTCAGCCGTTCGGCCAGTATTCTCGGCCTGCCCCTGGACCCGGAGGGCGCGTTTGAAATCGCTCGTCGGGCCCGGGGCACGCCACGGATTGCCAACCGCTTGTTGCGTCGTGTGCGTGACTTTGCCGAAGTACGGGCCAAGGGGCATATCACCAAGGCCGTGGCGGACCTGGCCTTGAACCTGCTGGATGTGGACGAGCACGGCTTCGATCATCAGGATCGACGCCTGCTCTTGACCATGATCGAGAAGTTCGACGGCGGCCCGGTGGGTGTCGACAGCCTGGCGGCGGCCATCAGTGAAGAGCGCCATACCATCGAAGATGTGCTGGAGCCGTACCTGATCCAGCAGGGCTATATCATGCGTACGCCAAGGGGGCGGGTGGTGACGCGCCATGCCTATCTGCACTTCGGGTTAAACATTCCGTCACGATTGGGGGAGATGCCCGTGGTAGACGAATTCCTTGATGCAGTGGACGATTAAAAGCTTCACGCCAGTCGATTTATTCGATGTTTGTGCTGTCCTAGTGGCTGGCGTCGTCATTCAGTCACTGGATATGTTTTTCGAGAATGAAAAAACAGTTGCCCCACCGGATTGGCAACCTGAGGAGTAAGCACTAGAGTATGCGCGCGCAAAACGGGGATCAGTCGTTCGCACATCGCTGTCGCGTTTATTACGAGGACACCGATGCCGGCGGCATCGTGTATTACGTCAATTATCTCAAGTTCATGGAGCGGGCTCGTACCGAGCGGCTACGGGAGCTGGGCTTTGCCCAATCCCAGCTGGCAGGGGAGGACCTGTTATTCGTCGTGCATTCCAGCGAGGCGCGTTACCACGCACCGGCGCGACTGGACGACGAGCTGCTGGTCAGCGCTGAAGTAATCGAATTGAACCGTGCCAGCCTGCGTTTCAAGCAGCAGGTCAGGCGGGCAACGGATGCAACGCTGCTCTGTGAGGGGCAGTTCCTGGTGGCGTGTGTGCGCACCAATAGTTTGAAACCTCGGGCCATTCCCGAAACTCTACGTGCGGCCTTTGCCGCCGTGAGCGGCGCGGGTAAACAATCAAAGCAGGAGATTTAGCGTGGAACCTACCGTCGTCGACCATTCCTCCATGTGGAGCCTGGTCAGCAATGCCAGTGTTGTGGTTCAACTGGTGATGCTGATCCTGGTAGCCGCATCGGTTACCTCTTGGGTCATGATTTTTCAGCGCAGCAACCTGCTGCGTGCCGGTCGACGTGCCCTGGAGAGCTTTGAAGAGCGCTTCTGGTCCGGTATCGACCTGTCCAAGCTGTATCGCCAGGCCGGCAGCAACCCGGACCCGGACTCGGGCGTCGAGCAGATCTTCCGTGCCGGCTTCAAGGAGTTCTCCCGTCTGCGCCAACAACCGGGTGTTGATCCGGAAGCGGTGATGGAAGGCGTGGCCCGCGCCATGCGCGTCGCCATCTCCCGCGAAGAAGAGAAGCTTGAGCAAAGCCTGCCGTTCCTTGCCACCGTAGGCTCCGTCAGCCCGTATATCGGCCTGTTCGGTACCGTTTGGGGGATCATGAACTCCTTCCGCGGCCTGGCCCAGGCCCAGCAAGCTACCTTGGCCACTGTGGCCCCGGGTATTGCCGAAGCCCTGATCGCCACCGCGATCGGCCTGTTCGCCGCTATCCCCGCAGTAATTGCCTACAACCGCTTTGCTGCAACCAGCGAAACGTTGATCAGCCGTTACTACACCTTCGCCGATGAGTTCCAGGCGATCCTGCACCGTAAAGTGCACACCAGCGAAGAATAAGCAGGTAATTCCCAATGGCTTTAATCGCTCGAGCTCGCAAAAAGCGCAAGCCGGTCGCCGAGATGAACGTAGTACCCTACATCGACGTGATGCTGGTGCTGCTGGTGATCTTCATGGTGACCGCGCCGATGCTCAACCAGGGCGTGAAGGTTGATCTGCCCAAGGTTTCCAGTGAAGCCTTGCCGCAGGACAACAACACTCAGGTCCTGACCATTTCGATCAAGGCTGACAAGACCTATTACTGGAACCTTGGCAGCGAAGTCGACACCCAGAAGCAACAGGACAAGGCCTTGACCCTGCCGGCGATGACCGATGCGGTGACCAAGATCATTCGCTCCGGCAACGAAGGCGGCAAGCACACCCAGGTGTTCATCCGCGGCGACAAGTCGGTCGACTACGGTTCCGTCATGGGCGCCATGGGCGGGCTGCAGAAGGCCGGCGTCGGTAACGTTGGCTTGATTACCGAGGCGCCCTGATGCACCAACAGCGAGAGCCGTCCGCCTCGGAAAGCTTCTTCTGGCCTAGCGTCTGGGCAATTGCCCTGCACGTCCTGGTCTTTGGCATGCTGTTCGTCAGCTTTGCCATGACTCCGGACCTGCCGCCAGCCAAGCCGATCGTGCAGGCGACCCTGTATCAGCTGAAATCGAAAAGCCAGGCCACCACCCAGACCAATCAGAAGATTGCGGGTGAGGCCCAGAAGTCGGCTGCGCGCCAGACTGAAGTCGAACAGATGGAACAGAAGAAGGTCGAGCAGGAAGCGGTGAAGGCTGCTGCGGAACAAAAGAAAGAAGAGGCGGCTCAAAAGGCCGAGGAATCGAAAAAAGCTGACGAAGCCAAGAAGGCCGACGAGGCGAAAAAGGCTGATGAAGCCAAGAAAGCCGAGAAAGCTGCCGAAGCTAAAAAAGCTGAAGAGAAACAATTGGCTGATATAGCCAAGAAGAAATCTGAAGAAGAAGCCAAGAAGGCTGCCGAAGAAGAGGCCAAGAAAAAGGCCGCTGAAGACGCCAAGAAGAAAATAGTCGAAGACGCGAAGAAGAAAGCCGCCGAAGACGCCAAGAAAAAAGCTGAAGCAGACGAGGCGAAGAAGAAAATCGCCGACGACGCGAAGAAGAAAGCTGCCGCCGATGCCAGCAAGAAAAAGGCCCAGGAAGCAGCGCGTAAATCCGCCGAAGAGAAAAAGGCCCAGGCCTTGGCAGATTTGCTCTCCGACACGCCGCAGCGTCAGCAAGCCTTGGCCGATGAGCGTGGTGATGAAGTCGCGGGCAGTTTCGACGACCTGATTCGGGCGCGGGCAGCAGAAGGCTGGACACGTCCACCTTCGGCACGCAAAGGCATGACAGTAGTGCTGCAGATCGGCATGTTGCCGGACGGTACGGTGACTTCGGTCAGCGTGGCCAAGTCCAGTGGTGACGGTTCGTTCGACAGTTCGGCGGTTGCCGCGGTCAAGAATATTGGCCGGTTGACCGAGATGCAGGGAATGAAACCAAGCGACTTCGCTCCCTATCGTTCATTCAAGATGACATTCACACCTGAGGATCTAGCCTTGTGAGAAACCTTCTTCGAGGAATGCTTGTCGTTATTTGCTGTATGGCAGGGATAGCGGCGGCGGATGAAAAGAACATCCTGGTCACCAGCGGCAGCGATCGGGCCACCCCGATCGCGGTAGTGCCGTTTGGCTGGCAGGGCGGCAGCGTGCTGCCGGACGACATGGCCCAGATCGTCAGCGACGACCTGCGCAATTCCGGTTACTACGCACCGATTCCGAAAGGCAACATGATCAGCCAGCCGACCCAGGCCAGCGAAGTCATCTTCCGTGATTGGAAAGCGGTGGGCGCGCAGTACCTGATGGTCGGCAGCATCACGCCGGCCGGCGGTCGCCTGCAGATCCAGTACACCTTGTTCAACGTGGCCACTGAGCAGCAGGTCCTGACCGGCAGCGTATCGGGTACCGCCGAACAACTGCGCGACATGGCCCACTACATCTCGGACCAGTCGTTTGAAAAACTCACCGGTATCAAGGGGGCGTTCTCGACACGCCTGCTTTATGTAACGGCCGAGCGTTTCTCCGTAGACAACACTCGCTACACCCTGCAGCGTTCGGACTACGACGGTGCGCGGGCAGTGACCTTGCTGCAATCCCGTGAGCCAATCCTGTCGCCGCGCTTCGCGCCGGACGGCAAGCGTATTGCCTACGTGTCTTTCGAACAGAAGCGTCCGCGTATCTTCGTCCAGCACATCGATACTGGCCGTCGTGAGCAGATCACCAACTTTGAAGGCCTCAACGGTGCACCGGCCTGGTCGCCGGATGGTTCGCGCCTGGCATTCGTACTGTCCAAGGACGGCAACCCGGACATCTACGTGATGAACATGGCTTCGCGCCAGATCAGCCGCGTGACCAGCGGTCCTGGTATCAACACCGAACCGTTCTGGGGCAAGGATGGTTCGACCATCTACTTCACCTCGGACCGCGGCGGCAAGCCACAGATCTACAAGACCAGCGTTGGCGGTGGGGGCGCGGAACGCGTGACCTTTATCGGTAACTACAACGCCAATCCTAAGCTTTCGGCTGATGAAAAGACGTTGGTGATGATTCACCGTCAGGATGGTTTCACTAATTTCCGGGTTGCGGCCCAGGATTTGCAGCGTGGAACGGTAAAAATCCTCACAGATACCAACCTTGATGAGTCAGCTACTGTTGCGCCCAACGGCACCATGGTAATCTACGCCACCCGCCAGCAGGGCCGGGGAGTCTTGATGCTCGTGTCCATTAATGGACGCGTAAGGCTCCCGCTTCCTACCGCACAAGGCGAAGTCAGAGAACCGTCCTGGTCCCCTTACCTGAACTGACGCGGCGCTACAAAAAGAAGTACTTAACACACTGGGGTTCATTAGGAGTTTCACGATGGAAATGCTGAAGTTTGGTAAGTTTGCTGCTCTGGCTCTGGCTCTGTCCGTAGCCGTTGGTTGCTCGTCTAAAGGCGGCGACAATGCCGGTGAAGGCGCAGCTGTTGATCCAAACGCTGGTTACGGCGCTAACACTGGTGCAGTTGACGGCTCCCTGAGCGAAGAAGCTGCTCTGCGCGCTATCACCACTTTCTACTTCGAATACGACAGTTCGGACCTGAAACCAGAAGCCATGCGCGCTCTGGACGTTCACGCGAAGGACCTGAAAGCTAACGGCGCTCGCGTTGTTCTGGAAGGTAACACTGACGAACGTGGTACTCGTGAGTACAACATGGCACTGGGCGAGCGTCGTGCGAAAGCCGTTCAGCGCTACCTGGTACTGCAAGGTGTTGCTCCAGGCCAACTGGAACTGGTTTCCTACGGTAAAGAGCGTCCAGTTGCTACTGGCCACGACGAGCAGTCCTGGGCTCAAAACCGTCGCGTCGAACTGCGTAAGTAATTCGTCATGCGAACGTGCCGTCGTGCTCTAACTGTATTGGCTCTCAGCCTCGCCCCGCTTGCGGTGTGGGCTGCGGTTCCTGTGGAAGATAGCAACTCTGGCTATAACAATAGCGGGAGCAGTTATCCGCCAGCGGGTTATGGCACGAATGGCGCCTATGCTGGGGGGGCGGCTACGTCCGCTCCCTCGGCACAGGGCGAACTGTTCAACCAGCTGCAACGCATGCAGGATCAATTGGCGCAGCAACAAGGCACCATTGAAGTTCTGCAAAATGAGGTGCGTCAGCTGAAGCAGGAAGGCCTGGAGCGTTACCAGGATCTTGATCGACGTATAGGAGCCGGTGTTACACCTGCCGCTACTCCTGATAATTCTTCTGCCGGTGGCGCGCCCAGCGCGGCTATCGGTGGTGCAGCAGCAGGGGCCGCCGCTGCGAGCCAAGCCCCTGCCGCCAGCAGTGAACCGGGTGATCCGGCGAAGGAAAAGCTGTATTACGATGCAGCCTTCGACCTGATCAAGGCCAAGGATTTCGATAAGGCCAGCAAAGCCTTTACCGCCTTCCTGGGCCGCTACCCAAACAGCCAGTACGCGGGCAACGCCCAATACTGGTTGGGCGAGGTGAATCTGGCAAAGGGTGATCTGCAGGGGGCGGGCCAGGCATTTGCCAAGGTCAGCCAGCTGTACCCCAAGCACGCCAAGGTGCCCGACTCGCTGTATAAACTCGCTGACGTAGAACGCCGCCTGGGTCATACCGACAAGGTCAAAGGCATTCTGCAGCAGGTCGTAGCCCAATATCCGGGTACCTCCGCTGCACAGTTGGCCCAACGGGATCTGCAACGCTTGTAAGCGATGCAGCCGTTTAGAAGAAACCCGCGCCTGGCGCGGGTTTTTTCGTTAGAATCCACGCCCTTTTATGACACACGCTTCCTGGGGCCTACGCGTTGGCGGGGTTCCTTGAAGTGCCTGACGGAGGCGGACAGCCTGTTTAGCTGTTACGCCCGTGGCGACTATGCAAGACACATTACGCATCACCGAAGTTTTTTACTCGTTACAGGGTGAAACGCGAACCGCTGGCCTGCCCACGGTTTTTGTGCGCCTGACCGGTTGCCCCTTGCGTTGCCAATACTGTGACAGCGCCTACGCCTTCAGTGGCGGCACTGTGCGCACCCTCGAAGACATCCTGGAGCAGGTTGCCGGCTACCGGCCCCGCTACGTCTGTGTAACGGGTGGCGAGCCCCTGGCCCAGCCCAACGCCATCCCCTTGCTCAAACAGCTGTGTGATGCCGGTTACGAGGTCTCCCTGGAAACCAGTGGGGCCCTGGATATTTCCGCTGTAGACCCGCGTGTCAGCCGAGTGGTTGACCTCAAGACGCCGGGCTCCAAGGAAGTGCACCGCAACCGCTACGAGAACATCGAACTGCTGACGCCCAACGATCAGGTCAAGTTCGTGATTTGTTCCCGTGAAGACTACGACTGGGCCAATTCCAAGCTGATCCAGTACGGCCTTGACCGCCGTGCCGGTGAGGTATTGTTCTCTCCCAGCCACCACGACCTGAACGCGCGCGATCTGGCCGACTGGGTGGTTGCCGATAACCTGCCCGTACGCCTGCAATTGCAGCTGCATAAATACCTGTGGAACGACGAACCGGGGCGCTGAGATGACTGATCAAAAGCGCGCGGTCATCCTGCTGTCAGGTGGCCTCGATTCCGCAACGCTAGTGGCCATGGTTCGCGCCGAAGGTTACAGCTGTTACACCATGAGCTTCGACTACGGTCAGCGCCACCGCGCCGAGCTGGATGCAGCCGCCCGTGTGGCCCGAGACTTGGGCGTGGTCGAACACAAGGTGATTGGCCTGAACCTCGACGGCATGGGTGGCTCGGCCTTGACCGACAGCACTATCGACGTCCCAGAGGCCCCCACCCAAGGCATCCCGGTTACCTACGTACCGGCACGCAACACCGTGTTCCTGTCCCTGGCCCTGGGCTGGGCGGAGGTTCTGAGTGCCCGTGACATCTTCATCGGGGTTAACGCGCTTGATTACAACGGCTACCCGGACTGCCGCCCCGAATACGTCGAGTCGTTCGAGCGTATGGCCAATTTGGCGACAAAAGCCGGGGTAGAAGGGCAGGGTTTCCGGATCCAGGCACCGCTGCAAAACCTGAGCAAGGCCGCTATCGTGAAGGCTGGCGTAGGACTCGGTGTCGATTACTCGCTGACAGTTTCCTGCTATCAGGCAGACGATGACGGCCGTGCCTGTGGGAAATGCGACAGCTGCCGGCTGCGTGTAGAGGGCTTCCAAATGGCCGGAATTACGGACCCGACGCGTTATTTCTGATTTATTTCAAATAAGGTGTTGAATAATCCTTAGAAATCAGTATTATACGCGCCACCACACAGCGGGTCGTTAGCTCAGTTGGTAGAGCAGTTGGCTTTTAACCAATTGGTCGTAGGTTCGAATCCCACACGACCCACCATTTTTGGCGGTTTAGAAAATCCGGAAGGCCCACGCAAGTGAGGATTTCCGGGTTTTTTTTTGCCTGCGATTTGGTGCTTACCTGCCGGTGCGCAATGCACCCAAGCTATACCAGCATTTGGCAAACCTCCCTGTTGACTCTCCTGTTACGGGCACACCCTATCCTGCCCGCTCGACTTTTCAGGATGAAGTGATGATGAGCAAGCGAGTACTGGTGATTCTGGGGCACCCCTCAACCGACAGTTTCTGTGGGGCATTGACCGACACCTATGTGAAGGCGGCCACAGAGGCCGGGCACGATGTGCGTCTGTTACGCCTGGATGCACTGCGGTTTGATCCAGTGCTGCACGATGGCTACAAACAGGTTCAGTTGCTGGAGCCCGATCTGCTCAAGGCCCAGGCCGATATCACGTGGGCTGAGCACCTGGCGTTTGTCTATCCCATCTGGTGGGGCGGAATTCCGGCCCTGATGAAAGGCTTCTTCGATCGAATATTCCTTCCCGGATTTGCCTTCAAGTATCGCGAAGGCAAAGCCTTTCCCGACAAGCTTTTGAAGGGGCGCACGGCCCACCTGCTGGTCACGATGGATACCCCGCCGTGGTACTACAAGTGGGTCTACTGCATGCCGGGCCTGCACCAGATGCGCAAGACTACCCTGGAGTTCTGCGGCATCAAACCATTGAAGACCCTCACGTTCGGGCCGATCCTCGGTTCCGGCGACTCCCAGCGCGAAGCCTGGCTCAAGCAAGCCCAGGCTATTGCTTGCCGCTGACATAGCCGTTGCACAGCATCGCCTTGCAGCAGGCGATGCCGGCTTTATCCCTGCCAATTACACTGCCTTTTGCCACCTTCGGGTTTCCGACCCCGTAGACATGTGTGAAGATGCGGCGCGCCAAAGTACGCGCCTCTTCTGCGCCATAAAAAAGGACTTTTACATGTATATCGGCAAAGCTGCCCAGTTGTCGGGCACGACAGTCAAGACGATCCGCCACTATGAAGACATTGGTTTGCTGCCGCCGCCGGTGCGCGAAGGGAAGTATCGGGTCTATAGCCAGCAAAGCGTCGAGCTGCTGACGTTTATCAAATGCGCTCAGCAGTTGGGCTTCAAGCTCAAGGAAATGCAGGCGATCCTTCAGGATCACCGGGGCCAGGAGCTGCCGTGGGATTTGGCCAACCAGGCGATTGCGGATAAAAAGCTCGAGCTGAAAGCCCAGATCGAAGGGCTGCAAAACATCTACGACGGTCTTGAGCAGTTCGAAAGCAACCTCAAGGACGCCCGGTACCAATGCCAGTTTGAGCCTCTTTCCAAAACGGTCTGAACGAACTTGCTGCATGAACACTGCCCGCTGACGGCTATGTGCTTGAGGTGATGTCTGAAGGCGGGGGAGACCCAAGGTACCATTGCGGTTTTTTAATCGACAGGCACACGCGTCAAAGCCAGATTAGGCTTTTGAAACCATTGGATATTCTGTAGCCTTGCGCAGCTTCACCTTTACCCGTGCTTGATGAACACAATCACTTCGTCCGGCGGCGCCCGAAGGGCTCCAGAGCCGGTGGTACACTCGACTTTCGCGCTACTGCGCCTGCAGGTCTTGCGAACATGACGCACATTTCCGAACGCCTACTGGTTCAAGCCCACCTCGACGCCAAGCAGCCCAAGGCCCTCAGCGCCGAGGAAGAGGCGAGCCTGCGTGCCGCCATTGCTGCCGAGCTCAAGGCTCAGGACGCGGTGCTGGTTGCCCACTTCTATTGCGATCCGGTGATCCAGGCCCTGGCCGAAGAAACCGGCGGCTGTGTCTCCGACTCCCTGGAAATGGCCCGCTTCGGCGCAGCCCACCCGGCCAAGACCGTACTGGTCGCCGGTGTACGTTTCATGGGCGAGACCGCCAAAATCCTCACCCCCGAAAAACGCATCCTCATGCCGACCCTGGAAGCCACCTGCTCCCTGGACCTGGGGTGTCCGGTGGATGAGTTTTCGGCGTTCTGCGACCAGCATCCCGAACGCACCGTGGTGGTGTATGCCAACACCTCGGCGGCGGTCAAGGCCCGGGCCGATTGGGTGGTGACCTCCAGCTGTGCGCTGGAAATCGTCGAAAGCCTGATGGACAACGGCGAGACCATCATCTGGGGCCCGGACAAGCACCTGGGTACCTACATCCAGCGCCAGACCGGCGCCGACATGCTGCTGTGGGACGGTGCGTGCATCGTCCACGAGGAGT
The DNA here is from genome assembly GCF_005233485.1 of Pseudomonas sp. CFBP13509. Lineage (NCBI taxonomy): Bacteria > Pseudomonadati > Pseudomonadota > Gammaproteobacteria > Pseudomonadales > Pseudomonadaceae > Pseudomonas > Pseudomonas sp. CFBP13509. The sequence continues at coordinate 108,276 of NZ_QGAA01000013.1, read as the reverse complement.
TCAAGTCCAAGCAGTTGGAAGACATGAAGGCGCTGTACCCGGACGCAGCGATCCTGGTGCACCCGGAATCGCCGACCTCGGTGATCGAACTGGCCGACGCGGTGGGCTCCACCAGCCAATTGATTGCGGCGGCACAGCGGCTGCCGAACAAGACCTTCATCGTGGCGACCGACCGCGGCATCTTCTACAAGATGCAGCAGCTGTGCCCGGACAAGGTCTTCGTCGAAGCGCCCACGGCCGGTAACGGCGCCGCGTGCCGCAGTTGCGCACACTGCCCGTGGATGGCGATGAATACGCTGGAGCGCACGCTGCAGTGCCTGCGTGAGGGCAGTAACGAGATCTTCGTCGAGCCGTCGGTGATTCCTCACGCCGTGCGACCGCTCAAGCGCATGCTGGATTTCACCCAGGCTGCGCGCCTGAGGCTGGCCGGTAACGCCTGAATCGAGGCGAGCTCGGTTGAAAATGTGGGAGGGGGCAAGCCCCTTCCCACATTTTGATCTCCAATAAGAAGGGTATTATTTCTTTTGCTTCGGGATGCGCACCAACTGCGTATCCGAGTAGATGTCATGCCAGCTGCGTTTGTGCTTGTCGAACAACGACCAGACAAACCCCAGCCCCACGCACAACCATGACGCAATCGACACCACAAAGCGCAACAGCGCCTGCCACAGGCTGATCCGCGAGCCGTCGGCGTTTTGCACGCGCACGCCCCAGACCTGCATGCCCAGGGTTTGCCCGGAATGGGTCCAGAACTTGGCAAAGAAACCAAACAGCACAAAGAACAGAATCGTCGACAGCAGCGGGTCACCGTCCAGTGCGCCGGATTCGGTGAGGGTGCGCATCCTGGCTTCGCCCACGAACGCGATCCATACCAGCTTGTAGATAAACGCGGTGACGATCAGCAGCGCGGTGCACAACAGGAAGTCATAGAACATCGCTGCCAGGCGACGGCCCAGGCCAACGGCGGGGAACTCGCCTTGGGGACTCAGCAAGGGTTTGGACATGGCAGGGCTCTCAGAGGAAAAAAATCATTTTACGGAATAGCGCCCATAAAAAAGCCCCTGATGTCATGTCAGGGGCTTTTTGTCGCAGGAAGGATCAGCCTTCTGCTTGTACTTCGTCAGCCTGCATGCCTTTCTGGCCTTGAACTGCAACGAAGGTGACCTTCTGGCCTTCCTTCAGGCTTTTGAAGCCGTTGCCTTGAATAGCGCGGAAATGCACGAACAGATCCGGACCGCTTTCTGGAGTGATAAAACCAAACCCTTTCTCGTCGTTAAACCACTTGACGGTACCGCTCTGACGATCAGCCATTTTCTTATTTCCTTGACGCTAAAAATTAATGACAGCCCCTTTCACATGAAAGAGTACTGGGCTGGGTTGCAGGAAAGTAAGAGACGTCGAACGGGTTGTAGCACAACTACTTCAGCTACTGCCCAGGTCCAGGTTCCAAGCGACCCATGCAAACACAGTGGGCAAACTCTACGCCAACTAATGGAGAAAAAACAAGCCCTGGCAAAAGCCCAGGTTTTGCTCGGCCTCATGACACTTCGTTGAATAATGTGGAACCGACTTATTCGATAGAATGGGTCACTTGTTATAGGTTAATTCCTATAATAATGCCTATCGTTGCTGCACTGTTTTATGGCGGTTGCGTTACAGATTAGTGCACGTTAACGCAACCGCGTTACTTATAGGAACAGTCAATCAGCCACGATAGTAACGTTGCGGCACAAATGGCATTTTGCTTACACGAAGTGGCACTTTTTTCCCACGCACCAACGCAGAGACTTCGGTGTCCAGTGCGGTGAATGCGCTGTCCAGGTAACCCATGGCCAGTGGGCCACCCAGGCTCGGGCCAAAGCCACCGCTGCACACGCTGCCGATCACGCTGCCGTGTTCGTCGACGATCTCTGCGCCTTCACGTACGGGTGTGCGTTCCTGGGGCAGCAGGCCTACGCGCTTGCGGCTTACACCGGTTTGCTGCTGGGTGAAGATGCGGTCGGCACCCGGGAAGCCACCGGCACGCGCACCGTCGGTGCGTCGGGCCTTGGAGATTGCCCACAAGAGGCTGGCTTCGATCGGGGTGGTCTCAGTGTTCATGTCGTGGCCGTACAGGCACAGGCCGGCTTCCAGGCGCAGCGAGTCACGGGCGCCCAGGCCGATGGCCTGCACTTCGTCCTCGGCCAGCAGGCTGCGCGCCAGGCTTTCGGCGCTGGCGGCAGGCACGGAGATTTCAAAACCGTCTTCACCGGTGTAGCCCGAGCGGCTGACGTAGCAGTCCACGCCCAGCAGGCGCACCGGGGCGAATTGCATGAAGGTCATCCGGGTGACTTCCGGGGCCAGGCGCGCCAATACCTTCACTGCGGCCGGGCCTTGCAGGGCCAGCAGCGCGCGTTCTTCGAACAGCGGCTCGATGCGGCACTGCTCGCCGATATGCTGGCGCAGGTGCGCCAGGTCCTGGTCCTTGCAGGCCGCGTTGACTACCAGGAACAGTTCGTCGTTACCCAGGTTCGCCACCATCAGGTCGTCGAGGATGCCGCCCTGGTCATTGGTGAACATGGCGTAGCGCTGCATGCCGACCGGCAGGTCGATGATGTCGACCGGCACCAGGGTTTCCAGGGCCTTTGCGGCATTGGCGCCGGTCAGGCGGATCTGGCCCATGTGGGACACGTCGAACAGCCCGGCCTGTTCACGGGTGTGCAGGTGCTCCTTCATCACGCCCAGTGGGTATTGCACCGGCATGTCGTAGCCGGCGAAGGGCACCATGCGTGCACCCAGCTCGAGGTGCAGGGCGTGCAATGGGGTTTTCAACAGGGTTTCGGTGGACATGTTCAGCTCCTGAAAAACGTGCCGGCGCGCCTTTAGGCGTCAGCACTCGATAATGTTGACCGCTAAACCGCCACGGGCGGTTTCCTTGTATTTGCTTTTCATGTCGGCGCCGGTCTGGCGCATGGTGCGGATGACCTTGTCCAGCGAGACGAAGTGTTGCCCGTCGCCACGCAAGGCCATGCGCACCGCATTGATGGCCTTCACCGAGCCCATGGCATTGCGCTCGATGCAGGGCACCTGCACCAGCCCGCCAATCGGGTCGCAGGTCAGGCCGAGGTTGTGTTCCATGCCGATCTCGGCGGCGTTTTCCACCTGGGAAACCGTACCGCCCAATACTTCGCACAACGCGCCAGCGGCCATGGAGCAGGCCACGCCGACTTCACCCTGGCAACCGACTTCGGCCCCGGAGATCGACGCGTTTTCCTTGTACAGAATCCCGATGGCGGCGGCGGTGAGCAGAAAGCGCACCACGCCGTCTTCATTCGCGCCGGGGATAAAGCGCATGTAGTAATGCAGCACCGCCGGCACAATCCCGGCCGCGCCGTTGGTGGGCGCCGTGACCACGCGCCCGCCGTTGGCGTTTTCTTCGTTGACGGCCAGGGCGTACAGGTTGACCCAGTCCAGCACCGACAACGGGTCGCGCAGGGCCGACTCCGGGTTCTTGCACAACTGGCGATGCAAGGCGGCGGCACGACGCTTGACCTTCAGGCCGCCGGGCAAGATGCCTTCGTTGCGACAGCCGGCTGCCACGCAGTCCTGCATCACCTGCCAGATCTTCAACAGGCCGGCACGGGTTTGCGCTTCCGGGCGCCAGGCACTTTCATTGGTCAGCATCACCTGGCTGATGGACAGACCGTAGGTGGTGCAATGGCCGAGCAAGTCCTTGGCATGCTTGAACGGGAACGTCAGTGGGGTGGCGTCTTCGACGATCCGGTCCGCACCGGCGGCGTCTTCATCCACCACAAAACCGCCGCCCACCGAGTAGTACTCGCGGCTGCGGATCTGGATACCCGCCGCATCAAAGGCACGAAAAATCATGCCGTTGGGGTGGTAGGCCAGGGGTTTGCGAATCATCGCCAGGTGTTCTTTCTCGTTGAACGCAATGCTGTGTTCGCCGAGCAGGTTCAAGCGACCGTCGCCGCGCATCTGCGCCAGGCGTGCGGCCACGGTTTCGGTGTTCACGGTGTCCGGGTGTTCGCCTTCCAGGCCCAGCAGCACGGCCTTGTCGCTGCCGTGGCCTTTGCCGGTGGCGCCGAGGGAGCCATAGAGTTCCACCTTGATGCCGGTGGTGGCGCTCAGCAGGTTGTCACGCTTGAGGCCCTCGACGAACCGAGCGGCCGCACGCATGGGGCCGACGGTGTGGGAACTGGAGGGGCCGATGCCAATCTTGAACAGGTCGAACACGCTTAAAGACATGAGTTGTTCTCCGGTTTCTTGTTATGTATTGGGTGGTACTCGGTCAATGTGGGAGGGGGCTTGCTCCCGATGGCAGTGTGTCAGTCAACAGAGATGTTGAATGTAAAACCGCCATCGGGAGCAAGCCCCCTCCCACATTTGATTGAGTTCAGCCTCAGGTTACGCGTAGCTCTCGATTGAAGGGCATGCGCATACGAGATTGCGATCACCAAACACATTGTCAACCCGGCCAACCGGTGGCCAGTACTTGCCTTCGATCAACGAAGCGACCGGGTACACCGCTTGTTCACGGCTGTATGGGTGGCTCCATTCGCCAACCAGTTCCGCCGCGGTGTGTGGTGCGTTTTTCAGCGGGTTGTCGTCCTTGTCCAGGGTGCCGTTTTCCACCGCGCGGATTTCTTCGCGGATGGCGATCATCGCGTCGCAGAAGCGGTCCAGTTCTTCCTTGGACTCGCTTTCGGTCGGCTCGATCATCAGCGTACCCGCCACCGGGAACGACATGGTCGGGGCGTGGAAGCCAAAGTCGATCAGGCGCTTGGCCACGTCATCCACGCTGATGCCGCTGCTGTCCTTCAGCGGGCGCAGGTCGAGGATGCATTCGTGCGCCACCAGGCCGTTGCTGCCGGTGTACAGCACGGGGTAGTGCTCTTCGAGCCGACGGGAAATGTAGTTGGCATTCAGGATCGCCAGCTGCGACGCGCGCTTGAGGCCTGCGCCGCCCATCATGCTGATGTACATCCAGGTGATCGGCAGGATGCTTGCACTGCCGAACGGTGCCGCACACACCGCGCCTTCCTTGCGCGCCATGGCCGCGTGGCCGGGCAGGAAGGGCGTGAGGTGGGACTTGACGCCAATCGGGCCAACGCCCGGGCCGCCACCGCCGTGGGGGATGCAGAAGGTCTTGTGCAAATTCAGGTGGGACACGTCGCCGCCGAACTTACCCGGTGCGCACAGGCCAACCATCGCGTTCATGTTGGCGCCGTCGATGTACACCTGGCCGCCGTTGTCGTGGATGATCCCGCAGATTTCGCGGATACCTTCTTCGAACACGCCGTGGGTGGACGGGTAGGTAATCATCAGCGCGGCGAGGTGCTCACGGTGCTCGATGGCCTTGGCGCGCAGGTCTTCGATGTCGACGTTGCCACGGGCGTCGCAGGCGGTAACCACCACACGCATGCCGGCCATGTTGGCGGTGGCCGGGTTGGTGCCGTGGGCCGACGATGGGATCAGGCAGATGTCGCGACGTGCTTCGCCACGGCTCTGGTGATAGGCACGGATGGCCAACAGGCCGGCGTACTCGCCCTGGGAACCGGCGTTCGGCTGCAGGGAGATCGCGTCATACCCGGTGGCCGCGCAGAGCATGGCCTCCAGGTCGGAGGTCAGTTGCAGGTAGCCGGCGCTTTGCTCGGCCGGGGCGAACGGGTGCAGGGCACCGAACTCGGCCCAGGTCACCGGGATCATTTCACTGGCGGCGTTGAGCTTCATGGTGCACGAGCCCAGCGGGATCATGGTGCGGTCCAGGGCCAGGTCCTTGTCCGCCAGCTTGCGCAGGTAGCGCATCAGCTCGGTTTCCGAGTGATAACGGTTGAACACCGGATGGCTGAGGATCGGTGACTGGCGCAGCAATGCGTCGGGCAGGCGGCTGTCCACCGTGGCGTTGACGTCCGGCAGGGCTTTGCCATTGGCAAAGATCGTCCACAGGGTTTCGATATCGCCTTGGGTGGTGGTTTCGTCGACCGAAAGGCCAACCCGCTCGGCGTCCACCACGCGCAGGTTGATGCGCTGGGCGCGGGCCTTGTCGTGCAGCGCAGCGGTGTCGGCGCCGGTGTGCAGGGTCAGGGTGTCGAAGAAGTGTGCCTGCTCGACCTTGAGGCCCAGCGCGGTCAAGCCCTTGGCGAGCATCGCGGTCAGCTGGTGAATGCGCTTGGCGATCTGGGTCAGGCCCTTGGGCCCGTGGTACACGGCATACATGCTGGCGATGTTGGCGAGCAGCACTTGCGCGGTGCAGATGTTGCTGGTGGCTTTCTCGCGGCGGATATGTTGCTCGCGGGTCTGCATGGCCAGGCGCAGGGCCGGCTTGCCGAAGCGGTCTACCGACACACCGACCAGACGCCCCGGCATGTCGCGCTTGAACGCATCCTTGGTGGAGAAGTACGCCGCGTGCGGGCCACCGAAGCCCAGCGGCACGCCGAAGCGTTGCGCGCTGCCGATTGCCACATCGGCGCCGAACTCACCCGGCGGGGCCAGCAGGGTCAGGGCCAACAGATCGGCAGCCACGGCCACCAGGGCGTTGGCGGTATGGAAACGCTCGGTCAGCGCGCGGTAGTCGAACACGTCACCGTTGCTGGCCGGGTATTGCAGCAGGGCGCCGAAGAACCGGCTGACATCGGTCAGTTCGCGCTCATCGCCGACCACCACGTCGATGCCCAGCGGCTCGGCACGGGTGCGCAGTACGTCGAGGGTTTGCGGGTGGCTGTGGACCGAGGCGAAGAAGGCGTTGCTGCCCTTGTTCTTGCTCAGGCGCTTGCAGAAGGTCATGGCTTCGGCGGCGGCGGTGGCTTCATCGAGCAGCGAGGCGTTGGCGATCGGCAGGCCGGTGAGGTCGCTGATCAGGGTCTGGAAGTTCAGCAGCGCTTCCAGGCGGCCTTGGGAAATTTCTGGCTGGTAGGGGGTGTAGGCGGTGTACCAGGCCGGGTTTTCCAGGAGGTTGCGCAGGATCGGCGACGGCGTATGGCAGTTGTAGTAGCCCTGGCCGATGTAGGTCTTGAACAGTTGGTTCTGGCTGGCAATGGCCTTGATCCTGGCCAGGGCCTCGGCTTCGCCCAGGCCGTCTTCCAGGCCGAGCACGCTGGTGCCCTTGATGCTTTCCGGGATCACGCTGGCGCTCAGGGCTTCCAGGGAATCGAAGCCCAGGCTGGCGAGCATCCGCTGCTCATCTTCCTGGCGCGGGCCGATGTGGCGGGCGATGAACTCATTGGCGGTGCTGAGATTGATGGTCATGGCGCGCTCCTCAGGCTTCGGCGTTGGCTTTGATCAGGCGGTCGTACGCGTCCTGATCCAACAGTTTAGCTACCGCACCGGCATCGGCCGGTTTAAAGCGGAAGAACCAGCCTTCGCCCAGCGGGTCTTCGTTGACCAGTTCCGGGCTGCCATCGAGCTTGGCGTTCACTTCCAGCACTTCACCGTCCAACGGCATGTACACGCCGCTGGCGGCCTTGACCGATTCAACCGTGGACGCTTCAGCGCCCTTGTCATAGGCCTGCAACTCCGGCAGTTGCACGAAAACCACATCACCGAGCGCGTTCTGCGCGAAAGCGGTGATACCCACGGTGACGCTGCCGTCAGCTTCGGCGCGCAGCCATTCGTGATCTTCAGTGAAACGCAACTCGCTCATGGAAACTCCTCAGGGCCAGAATCGTCTGGTGGGCGGGATTGGAATAATGGGGAGTTGCTTAGCAATATCGCGGCCAACCTTATTAATCCGTTATAAATCAATAATTTAATAAATATGGGTATAGGCTTATGCGGTTTGGCTGTAGCGATTTCGCTACAGTCAGGCCGGGGAAAAAAAGCCTATGTGGATCAAAGCCTTGCATGGCGCGCAAAAAGCAGGGCTGTAGCGAAATCGTTCCACTGTAGCGCTTTCAGTACAGCGGATGTCGTTCTCAGACCAAAACTTGGAAATGCATTCCATGCAGCGAGTCAGGGCTTGTTTGGAATGCCGTACTTGCGCAAGCGGTGGGCGATGGCGGTGTGTGAGGTTTGCAGGCGGCTGGCCAACTGCCGGGTCGAGGGGTAACTGACGTAGAGTTTCTCCAGCAGGCTGCGTTCGAAGTCCTCGACGGCCTGTTCCAGGCTATCGACTTCGCCGTCGTTCTGGCGGGCCACGGAGGTGCCGGCGATGTCCAGGTCACCGATGTCCACCAGGCTGCTTTCGCAGATGGCGGCGGCGCGGAAGATCACGTTCTGCAACTGGCGCACATTGCCCGGCCAGCGGTTGCCCAACAGCGCCGGGTAGGTGCCGGGCGCCAGGCGGCATACCGGACGCTGGATCTGTGCACAGGCCTGCTGCATGAAGTAGCGGGCCAACAGCAGGATGTCCTGGCCGCGCTCACGCAGGGGCGGCACTTCGACGTTGAGCACGTTGAGGCGGTAGAACAGGTCTTCGCGGAAGGTACCTTCGCTGACCATTTTTTCCAGGTCGCGGTGGGTGGCGCTGAGGATGCGCACATTGACCTTCACTTCGCGGTCGCCGCCGACCCGGCGGAAGCTGCCGTCGTTGAGAAAACGCAGCAGCTTGGCTTGCAAATAGGGCGACATTTCGCCGATTTCATCGAGAAACACCGTGCCCTGGTTGGCCAGCTCCATCAGCCCCGGCTTGCCGCCGCGTTGGGCGCCGGTAAAGGCGCCGGGGGCGTAGCCGAACAATTCACTCTCGGCGAGATTCTCCGGCAGCGCCGCGCAGTTCAGCGCCAAAAACGGCGCACTGTGGCGCGCGCTGATGGCATGGCAGGCCCGCGCCACCAACTCCTTGCCGGTGCCGGTTTCGCCCTGGATCAACAGCGGCGCATCGAGCGCGGCCACCCGTTGTGCGCGTGCCTTGAGGGTGCGGATCACCGGGGATTCGCCCAGCAGCGCATCAAAGCCTTCGGCATGATCGTGGTGCAGCGCCGACAGTTGTTCGCCGATGCGGTTGGGTTGGTACAGGGTGAGCAGGGCGCCGGCATCGGTGATCGGCGTGGCGTCGAGCAAAAGCGTCTGGCCGTTGACGCTGATTTCACGCAAGGGCAGGCGAAAGCCGTTTTCCAGCAAGGTGTCCAGCAAGGCCGAGTCATTGAACAGCTCGGCGATACTTTCCCCGGCCGGTTCGCGACCGTACAGCGCGATCAGCGCCGGGTTGGCCAGCAGGATCTTGCCCGCGCTGTCCAGGGCCAGCACCGGGTCGGTCATGGCCGCCAGCAGGGCGTCGAGTTGCAGGTGGCGGCGTTGGCCGGGAAGGATGTCCACCACCGTCACCGCTTGTACGCCGTGCACGCTGAACAGCGCGTCACGCAGCTCTTCGAGCACGTCGGCGCTGAGGGTCGGCGCATCGATATAGACGTTGGGCGGCACCATTTCCACCGCATCCAGGTTGAGATTGCGCCCACCAAGCAAGGCCAGGACTTCCTGGGTAATGCCGACGCGGTCGATGAAGCTGACGTGGATACGCATGGGGCGCTTAGCAGTTCTGGAGAGTGGGAGGCGGCAAGTATGCCTTGGAGCGGGGCACAGGTGAAATCTGACAAATAATGGAGATCAAAATGTGGGAGGGGGCTTGCTCCCGATGGCGGTGTGTCAGCTGAAAATAAGCTGACTGACAACCTGCTATCGGGAGCAAGCCCCCTCCCACATTTTGCACAGTGTTGTGTCAGTCCTACCGGGTTATTCCAAGTGTTCAGGTTTGATCGGGTCCCCGGATTTCACATCCAGTTGATGCCGTACATCCTCGAACATCAGGTCGTACTGTTTGTGCATCGAGCCATTGAGCACTGCCATTTTCGGCATCCCATACTTCTGCGCGATGTTCATCGCATGCCGGGCAAAGTCGAATGCCTGGTCCTTGGGCAAGAAGAACTCTTCCTTGAGGTCCTTGCCCTGCACCGAGCCGTGCAGCTTGAACAGCATGCCCTTGCCTTCCTTTGGGTCCTGGCTGACTTCGTAGTCGATACACAGGTTGTAGCTGTAGTCGTCCTTGTTCAGTGCGTGACGTTCGACGTGCAGGTGACCGGGTTCAAAGGTGGCCATAGGCGTATCTCCTCTACTTCACAGATAGGTGATGCCAGGTGTCGCCGTGCTGATGCGTGTGCCGGCGCTGCCCTGGACGATGGCTTCGATGTCGGAGAGTGAACCGATCACCGCGGTTTTGCCAGTCTGGCGGGCGAACTCGCAGGCGGCTTGCACCTTGGGGCCCATGGAACCGGCGGCGAAGCCGAGTTTTTCCATGTCGTCGGGGTGGGCCTGGCCGATGGCTTTCTGGGTCGGCTTGCCGAAGTCGATAAAAGCGGCGTTGACGTCGGTGGCGATCACCAGCAAATCGGCGTCCAGTTGCGTGGCCAGCAACGAGGAGCACAGGTCTTTGTCGATCACGGCTTCGATGCCTTTGAGCTTGCCGTCTTCACCGTACAGGGTCGGGATACCGCCACCACCGGCGCAGATCACGATGGCGCTTTTTTCCAGCAGCCACTTGATCGGGCGAATCTCGAAAATACGTTTGGGCCGTGGGCTGGCCACGACGCGGCGATATTTATCGCCATCCGGGGCGATGGCCCAGCCTTTCTCGGCGGCGAGTTTTTCCGCTTCGGCCTTGGAGTACACCGGGCCGATGGGCTTGGTCGGGTTCTGGAAGGCAGGGTCCTTGGCGTCCACTTCCACCTGGGTGAGCAGGGTGGCGAACGGCACTTCGAAGTCCAGCAGGTTGCCCAGTTCCTGTTCGATGATGTAGCCGATCATGCCTTCGGTCTCGGCACCGAGCACGTCCAGCGGGTACGGCGAAACGCTGGTGTAGGCCGCCGCCTGCAACGACAGCAGGCCGACCTGCGGGCCATTGCCGTGGGCGATGACCAGTTCGTTGCCGGCATGGATCTTGGCGATCTGTTCGGTGGCGATGCGGATATTGGCGCGTTGGTTGTCTGCGGTCATGGGTTCACCACGGCGCAGGAGGGCGTTGCCGCCCAGGGCTACGACGATGCGCATATTGCAATCCTTCTAGAGCTCGTAATCCTTTGTAGGAGCGAGCTTGCTCGCGAAGGAGGTCAACGATAACGCGCCCATCCTGAATGAACGCGGTGCCCTTGAATTTTTCGCGAGCAAGCTCGCTCCTACAGTGGGATCGCAGCAGGGTTTAGATATCCGCGAGTGCCGACACCAGGATCGCCTTGATGGTGTGCATGCGGTTTTCCGCCTGCTCAAAGGCGATGTTGGCCGGTGACTCGAAGACTTCCTCGGTCACTTCCACACCATTGGCCAGGTTCGGATAACGTGCGGCGATGTCCTTGCCGACCTTGGTTTCGCTGTTGTGGAACGCCGGCAGGCAGTGCATGAATTTCACCCGAGGGTTGCCCGAGGCTTTCATCATCTTGGCGTTGACCTGGTACGGCAGCAGTTGCTCGATGCGTTCGTCCCACGCTTCCACCGGCTCACCCATGGACACCCAGATATCGGTGTGGATGAAGTCCACGCCCTTGACGGCTTCTTTCGGGTCTTCGGTGATGGTAATGCGCGCGCCGCTTTCCTCGGCGAAGGCCTGGCACTGTTTGATGAAGTCTTCATGGGGCCACAGGGCTTTCGGCGCGCCGATGCGCACGTCCATGCCGAGCTTGGCGCCGATCATCAGCAGCGAGTTACCCATGTTGTAGCGCGCGTCGCCCAGGTAGGCGTAGCTGATGTCATGCAGCGGCTTGTCGCTGTGCTCGCGCATGGTCAGGGTGTCGGCGATCATTTGGGTCGGGTGGAATTCGGCAGTGAGGCCGTTGAACACCGGCACGCCGGCGAACTTGGCCAGTTCTTCGACGATTTCCTGCTCGAAGCCACGGTATTCAATGGCGTCGAACATGCGACCGAGTACGCGGGCGGTGTCTTTCATGCTTTCTTTGTGGCCGATCTGCGACGACACCGGGTCGATATAGGTGACGTGGGCACCCTGGTCGTGGGCCGCCACTTCGAAGGCGCACCGGGTGCGGGTCGAGGTTTTTTCGAAGATCAGCGCGATGTTCTTGCCTTGCAGGTGCGGACGCTCGGTGCCGGTGTATTTGGCGCGCTTGAGGTCGCGGGACAGATCCAGCAGGTAATTCAGTTCGCGGGTGGTGTGGTGCATCAGCGACAGTAGGCTGCGGTTGCGCATATTGAAAGCCATGATGGAATCTCCTTAATAGTCGATAGGGTCGCGGATGATCGGGCAGGTCATGCAGTGGCCGCCGCCACGGCCACGGCCGAGTTCACCGGCGCTGATGGTGATGACTTCCACGCCGGCCTTGCGCAGCAGGGTGTTGGTGTAGGTGTTGCGGTCGTAGCCGATCACTACGCCAGGCTCCACGGCCACCACGTTGTTGCCGTCGTCCCACTGCTCGCGTTCGGCGGCGAAGCTGTTGCCGCCGGTCTCGACCACGCGCAGGGCCTTGAGGTTGAGCGCTGCGGCCACGGTCTCGAGGAAGTTGGTTTTCTCCCGCTGAATGTCGATGCCGTGGGGTTTGCTTTCGTCAGGGCGCAGGGTGAAGGGCACGATCTGGTTGACCACTTCGGGGAAGATGGTCACCAGGTCGCGGTCGCAGAAGCTGAACACGGTGTCCAGGTGCATCGCCGCGCGGGACTTCGGCAGACCGGCAACGATCACCCGTTCCACCGCTTTGTTCTTGAACAGGTTGCGCGCCAGTTGGCCGATGGCCTGGTGGGACGAACGCTCGCCCATGCCGATCAACACCACGCCATTGCCAATCGGCATGACGTCACCGCCTTCCAGCGTGGCGGCACCGTGTTCCTGGTCGGGGTCGCCGTACCAGATCTGGAAGTCCGCGTTGGTGAACTCGGGGTGGAATTTGTAGATGGCGCTCGCCAGCAGGGTTTCCTGGCGTCGCGCCGGCCAGTACATCGGGTTGAGCGTCACGCCGCCGTAGATCCAGCAGGTGGTGTCGCGGGTGAACTGGGTGTTGGGCAGCGGCGGCAGGATAAAACTGGCGTGGCCGAGGAAGTCGCGGAACATCTCGATGGTCTTGCCACCGAAGCTGCTCGGCAGGTCATCGGCTGACACGCCACCGATCAGGAACTCGGCGATCTTGCGCGGCTCAAGGCTGCGCAGCCAGGAGCTGACTTCCTCGACCAGGCCCAGGCCCACGGTGTTGGAAGTGATCTTTCGTTCCAGGATCCAGTCCAGGGCTTCGGGGTTGGCAACGATATCGGTCAGCAGGTTGTGCATTTCCAGCACATCGATGTCCCGTTCGCGCATCTTGGTCACGAAGTCGAAATGGTCGCGCTTGGCCTGGGCTACCCAGAGCACGTCATCGAACAGCAGTTCATCGCAGTTGTTAGGGGTCAGCCGCTGGTGGGCCAAGCCTGGGGAGCACACCATGACTTTGCGCAGTTTGCCGGCTTCGGAATGTACGCCGTACTTCACTTTTTCCGTGGTCATTACAGATCCTCCAGTGAACATCAGTTACAGAGTCAGGAAGCCGTCGTAGAGGCCATAGGCAGCCACCAGGGCGCCAATGACGACTGCGGCGAAAATCAGCTTCTCGACGTTGGTGAAAATCGGTTTGCCCAGTTCATGCTTGGCCTTGGCGAACAGGATCGCGCCGGGGGCATAGAGCAGGGCGGACAACAGCAGGTACTTGGTGCCGCCGGCATAGAGCAGCCAGACCGCGTAGATCAGTGCGACCGCGCCGATAAACAGGTCCTTCCTACGCTCCTTGAGGGCGTTTTCGTAGGTTTCGCCGCGTACCGCCAGCAGCAGCGCGTAGGCCGCCGACCACAGGTAAGGCACCAGGATCATCGAGGTGGCGAGGTAGATCAGCGACAGGTAGGTACTGGCGGAAAACAGCGTGATCACCAGGAATATCTGGACCATGGCGTTGGTCAACCACAGGGCGTTGGCCGGCACATGGTTGGCGTTTTCCTTGCGCAGGAACTCCGGCATGGTGTGGTCCTTGGCGGCGGCGAACATGATCTCCGCACACAGCAGCACCCACGACAGCAGCGCACCCAGCAACGAGATGATCAAGCCGACGCTGATCAGCACCGCACCCCAGTGGCCCACCACATGCTCCAGCACGGCGGCCATCGACGGGTTCTGCAGCTTGGCCAGCTCCGGTTGGGTCATGATGCCCAGGGACAGCACGTTCACCAGCATCAGGAACAGCAGCACGGTGATAAAACCGATCACGGTGGCCTTGCCGACGTCGCTGCGTTTTTCGGCGCGTGCCGAGAAGATGCTCGCGCCTTCGATACCGATGAACACCCACACGGTGACCAGCATCATGTTGCGCACCTGGTTCATCACGCTGCCCAGGTCCGGGTTCTTCACGCCCCAGATGTCAGCGGTGAAGATGTCCAGCTTGAAGGCGAACACGGCGATCAACACGAACAGCACCAGCGGCACCACCTTGGCGACGGTGGTCACCAGGTTGATGAACGCCGCTTCCTTTATCCCGCGCAGCACCAGAAAGTGCACGGCCCACAGCAAGACCGACGCGCCAATCACCGCCGCAGGCGTATTGCCTTCGCCAAAGATCGGGAAGAAGTAACCGAGGGTGCTGAACAGGAGGACGAAGTAACCGACGTTGCCCAGCCAGGCGCTGATCCAGTAACCCCAGGCCGACGAAAAGCCCATGTAGTCACCGAAGCCGGCCTTGGCGTAGGCGTAGACGCCGCCGTCCAGATCAGGTTTGCGATTGGCCAGGGTCTGGAAGACGAAGGCCAGGGTCAGCATGCCCACGGCGGTAATTACCCAACCGATCAATACCGCGCCAACATCGGCACTGGCGGCCATGTTTTGCGGCAGAGAGAAGATCCCGCCGCCAATCATTGAGCCGACGACAAGTGCAACCAGTGCACCCAATCGAAGTTTTCCGGGAGATTCAGACATCGCATAACTCCAATGCAGGAGAAGAGAGACCACAGAATAATTCCGTGCGCTAATCAAACAGCTGACTCAGATCACTTCATTGGCACATTCCATTGTGAATTAATGACTTAGACTGGAAAGTCGTGGGCAGTAGTTTTCCGCGCAAAGGCGCTTTCCAGAGCGATCTCTGCGGTTTGGTCAATCATTTAGTGCTGCGTATGGACGTTTGAAACTAGCCCGTTTTCCTGAATGTGCAAACTTTTCGCAATGGCGACAATAAAGAGCTTGGAAGCGACAAAGTATTCGGCGTATTTAAAATGTAAATAAGCCTAAACTATGCAAACTGTCATGCCGCTGAGTTATGAGCGTGGCGGTTTTATCGCTGTCTTTAATAAACGCTACACTCGCTGAGTTAATTAGTTGAGTGCATGGTTGTCCGCTCAAATTTTATTCAGGAGTCTGCATGTCTCAACCGGCCCAGAAACTTCGGCTTGGCGCCCTGATTGCCTTGGTGGTGGGCTCGATGATTGGCGGGGGGATCTTCTCGTTGCCGCAGAACATGGCCGCGCGCGCGGAGGTGGGCGCGGTGTTGATCGGTTGGGCGATCACCGCCGTGGGCATGCTGACCCTGGCGTTTGTCTTCCAGACCTTGGCCAATCGCAAGCCGGAACTGGATTCCGGGGTGTACGCCTACGCCAAGGCGGGTTTCGGCGACTACATGGGTTTTTCGTCGGCCTGGGGTTACTGGATCAGCGCGTGGATGGGCAATGTCGGTTATTTCGTGTTGCTGTTCAGCACCCTCGGCTATTTTTTCCCGGTGTTCGGCCAAGGCAATACGCCGGTGGCCATCGGCTGCGCATCGTTGCTGCTGTGGGCCGTGCATTTCCTGGTGATGCGCGGGATCAAGGAAGCCGCGTTCATCAACCAGATCACCACCGTGGCCAAGCTGGTGCCGCTGCTGATGTTCGTGGTGATCGCCGCCGTGGCGTTCAAGGCCGATATCTTCACGGCTGACATCTGGGGCCTGGAAAAGCCGCAATTGGGCAGTGTGGTGGACCAGGTGCGCAATATGATGCTGGTCACGGTATTTGTGTTTATCGGCATTGAAGGCGCCAGTGTGTATTCGGCGCGGGCCGAGAAGCGCGCGGACGTGGGGCGGGCCACGGTGATCGGCTTTCTCGGCGTGCTGGCGCTGTTGGTGCTGGTGAATGTGTTGTCCCTCGGCATCATGAGCCAGGCGGAGCTGGCCGGCCTGCAAAACCCGTCCCTGGCCGGTGTGCTCGAGCATATCGTCGGTCCCTGGGGCGCGTTGCTGATCAGTATCGGCCTGGCCGTGTCGCTGCTGGGGGCCTTGTTGTCCTGGGCGCTGCTGTGTGCCGAGATCCTCTATGCCACCGCCCATGACAAGACCATGCCGGCCTTCCTGAAAAAGGAAAATGCCAACCAGGTGCCGGTCAACGCCTTGTGGCTGACCAATGTGATGATCCAGGTCTTCCTGGTGATCACGCTGTTTTCCCACAGCACCTACACCACCCTGATCTACCTGGCGTCGTCGATGATCCTCGTGCCTTACCTGTGGTCGGCGGCTTACGCGGTGTTGCTGAGCGGGCGTGGTGAAACCTATGAAGGTGCCCACCGCCATCGCATCAAGGACCTGCTGGTGGGGTTGATCGCCCTGGGTTACGCCGTATGGTTGCTCTACGCCGGGGGCCTTAAATACCTGCTGCTGTCGGCGCTGCTGTATGCGCCGGGCGTGATCCTGTTCGCCCTGGCCAAGCGCGAACAGGGCCAGCCGTTGTTTACCCACGTTGAGAAAGGCATTTTCAGCTGCGTGATCGCCGGTGCAGGGCTGGCGGCGTATGGGTTGTACAGCGGGGTGTTGTCGTTGTGATGGGGTGACGGTACTGGCCTCATCGGGAGCAACCCCCCTCCCACATTTTGAATATGTTCACCCATCAAAGTGTGGGGGGCTTGCTGCCGATAGCGGCCGTCAAGTCACCATTGAGGCCGGTGGGAGCCCAATTCTCCCGCCGGCAAATCCCATTGCAATGGCGTACCGCTGATAGTCAGCGGGGGCAGCAGCCGATGGGCCTGGCCCCAGGCGGTCTGTTCGACGACCAGGCCTTGATCCCCTGGTTCTTCCTCGCGCAACGACGGTTGCTCGGGCACTTGGCCTGCTTGCACCAGTAACGTTGCGGTGCGTGCCAACGACAACCGCGCCGAACCACCGCGCCCCGACTGCAGCCGTTCGCCCAGCGCCTGAATCGCACTGGCCGCCATCAGATACCCGGTCGCGTGATCCAGCGCCTGCAACGGCAGTGGCACCGGTTTATCCGCGTGTTTCCAGAGCATGCCGGCCTCGGCGATCCCGCTGCTCATCTGCACCAGGCTGTCGAAGCCCCGGCGATTACGCCACGGGCCGCTCCAGCCGTAGGCGTTGAGGCTGACGTCGATCAGGCCTGGGGCGAGGTGTTGCAGTTCGGGGGCGGTGTAGCCCAGATGCTCCAGGGCGTCAGCGCGGTATCCGTGGAACAGGATGTCGGCGTCCCTGAGCAAACGCTCGAAAACCCGCCGACCTTCGGGCGTTTTCAGGTCCAGGCGCGCGCAGCGTTTGCCCAGG
Organism: Pseudomonas sp. CFBP13509; assembly: GCF_005233485.1. NCBI lineage: Bacteria > Pseudomonadati > Pseudomonadota > Gammaproteobacteria > Pseudomonadales > Pseudomonadaceae > Pseudomonas > Pseudomonas sp. CFBP13509. The sequence continues at coordinate 90,820 of NZ_QGAA01000013.1, read as the reverse complement.
GTCATTTCCGGGACTACACCGGGTTCGTTCCAGGTGGGTGAGTCGATGCGCAGTACATCCGCGCCGAGGCCGGCAAGGAAACGACTGGCCACCGGGCCGGCCAATACGCGGGTCAGGTCCAGCACCTTGAGGCCGGCCAGCGGGCGTGCCAGCGAACCGTGCCAGGGTTTGTCGGTCGTGGTTTCGAAGGTCTGGCGTTGGACCAGCGCCTCGGCGTTCACCGCCAACCCCTGCGGATGTTGCTGCCAGGCTTGCCAGGCACGCATCTGCGCGGCGCAGCCACCTTGGTCGACAATCGCCTGTTCCAGTTCTGCCGCGTTCCACGCCGCGACCTTGCCGGCCATCCCGGCGCGGTCGGCGACCTTGCCCAGCACCCGCTCGGCGGCGGCACGGTGATGAGGCGCGTTGGTATGCAGGCGAATCCAGCCATCGGCGCTGGCGTAATCGCCGGCCACCGGATCCCACAACGGTGGCACTTGCCAGCCCAGCGGGCGGATCGAGGACGAGAACCAGAAAGAGGCGAGGCGTCGGTCCACACTCACCTCGGGCTGGCGCCCGGTCCGTTGCCGGATCAACTGGGCGACGGCCTGCCCGGCGGCGCCGATGCTGGCACTGGCCAGCTCGGTGACAGCGAAGGTCGAGGGCAGGGCGCCAGCCTCGGTGAAGGTCAGCGGGGTGTGGGGTAGATCGAGTGCGGCTTGGATGGGAGTCAGCAGGTCAGTCATCAAAGGCCCTCCGTAAGAGAGGGGCCACTATAGAAGATCATCACACCGGCGTGACAACTCCCGGTTCCAACGGCAGGTCGATGCTGGCGATAAAACCACCGGCTGGGTGATTGGCCAGGATCAGGCTGCCACCGTGGCGTTCGGCCGCGCGTCGCGCGATCGCCAGGCCCAGGCCGTGGCCTTGGGCGGTCTGGCCGGGAGCGCGGTAGAACGGTTCACCGAGTTGGCTCAGGTGTTCGGCGTCCACGCCGGGGCCATGGTCGCGCACGCTGATCAGGATACGTTCGCCCTGGCGCTGGGCGTGCAAATCGATCGGTTGCCCCGGCGGGTTGAAGCGCTGGGCATTGCGCAGCAGGTTATCCACAGCCCGTTCGATCATGGTCGGCCAGCCCTTCAGTTGCAGGTCTGCGTCGGTGCTCAGTTGCACCACCTGGTCCGGCGCGCTGAGTTGGGCATCCTTTTGCAGGGTTTTGAGCAGGGGGATGAGGTCGATGTCTTCGGCGCTGGCATTGTCGGCATCGACGCGGGCCAGCACCAGGATCTCGCTGATCAGCGCTTCCAGGCGGTCGCATTCGCGGGTCAGGCGTGGCCAGAGTTTTTCCCGTTCTTCGGGGCTGGCGCGCTCGGCCAAGGCCAGGGCGATGCGCAGGCGCGCGAGGGGCGAGCGCAGCTCATGGGACACGTCGCGCAGCAGCTGGCGTTGACTGCCGATCAGGCTTTGCAGGCGTGCGCCCATGCGGTTGAAGTCGGTGGCGAGTACGCCGAACTCATCGCGGCGGTTAGCCAGTTGCGCCAGGCTGTTCTGCTGGTAGGTGGCCTGGCCGAGGTCATGCACGGCGCCGCGCAGGCGGCTTAGTGGGCGGGTGATGGACAAGGTGACGAACAGGCTGAACAAGGTCAGTACCACCAGGGCAATCGTCAGTGCGCTCAAGGGCCATGTCAGGCTGCTGCGGTGCCACTCGTCCAGCTCCGGGTGCGGGATGCGGTAGATCAACAGGTAGGTGTCGCCGGTCTTCTCGCTGGTGTACTCGGCGGTCAGGCGTCGCCAGGGCAGATGGCCTTCCTTGCTGTCGTTCTGCCGGGCTTCAAAGGCAGCGGCGCGGCGCGGGAAAGTGCCGCGCACCACCGGCTCGCCGCTTTCGTTGAGCACTTGCACGTCGATGTGGTACTGGCGCTTGCGCTGTTGCAGCAGGTCCTGGGCGGCATCCTCGCCCTGGGCTTCGTAGAGTTGGGTCCACTCTTGCGCGAGGTTATTGAGGCCGGGGTGGCGGCTGAGAATCCAGGCATCCTGGTTAAGCATGTGCCCAAGCAGGATCGACAACCCGGCAACCAGGGCGATGGCCAGCCAGAAACTGGCCAGGATGCGCCAGAACAATGAACGCACAGGAAACCCTCAAACAGGAAAAGCCCAGTGGCGGTGGCCACTGGGCTGGGAGTGTTAACGCGGGTGCATTATTGCGCTTTTTGCGACTGTTGCGCTTTCCAGGCCTGGAATTCCTTCCATTCTGCACGGCGCTGTTCTTGCTTCTTGACGATCTCGTCGAACTTCTTCTGCTGGTCAGGCTTGAGCACGGCACGGATATCGGCCTGGGTTTTCTGCTTGCCGGCGGCGATTTCATCCTGCATGGCTTTCTGGTCGGCGGCCGGGAGTTTGTCCAGGTACTTTTTGACCAGGTCCTTGCGAGCGTGCCATTGGTCACCCATCAGCTTGCCGATCTGCTCGCGCTGTTCGCGGCTCAGGTCCAGTTGGCTGAAGGGGCCGCCTTTGCCACGCGGACCGTGTTCACCGCCGTGGCCCGGGCCACCCATCATGTGCCCTTCAGGGCCGCCCATCGGGCCCGGGCCTTCAGGCAGTGCGGCCATGGCAACGGTCGGCAGGGCGGCGGCGAACATCAAAGCGATAAGGGTCTTGCGCATGGTGATTCTCCTGTCTCTATTCCGGTGAGTCCGGATGTGAGTAGATTACGGAGATCAAGGTCAGCCGCCGTCAGGAGAGGGTAAAGGTTTGGTAAGGGGGGCGGCAGCTGCAAGTTTTTAGCTGCAAGCGGCAAGTAACAGCTTTTCACTTGCCGCTTGTAGCTTGCAACTTATAGCTGCCTCTAGAGGCTGTAATAGTAGCCCCGGCTGCGCAACGCCACGATCCGTGGCCGGCCATCGGGGTGAGGGCCGATCTTCTTGCGCAGGTTGCTGACGTGCATGTCCAGGCTGCGATCGTAAAGGGTCAGCTTGCGGCCCAGGGCGATCTGCGCCAGTTCCTGCTTGTCCAGTGGTTCGCCGGGCTGGCGCAATAATGCTTCCAGCAGGCGGCTTTCGGAGACGGTGAGGGTGAATTCCTGCTCATCGATGCTGACCACGCCGCGCACCGGGCTGAAGCACAGGTCGCCCAGTTCCAGTTGGCTGGACACGGCGGCCGGGTGGCTGCGGCGCAATACCGCGCGCAGGCGCGCGGTGAGTTCGCGTGGGTCGCAGGGCTTGGCCAGGTAGTCGTCGGCGCCCAATTCCAGGCCGAGGATGCGGTCCAGGGGTTCGCCCCGCGCCGAAAGCATCAGCACCGGCAGCTCCGGATGGTCGTTGCGCAATTGCTTGAGCAGCTCCAGGCCGCTGCCGTCGGGCAGCATCACATCCAGTACCACCGCCGCCGGGGCGCTGTCGGCCAAGGCTTTGCGCGCGCTCAAGCCATCGTGGCAGGCGCGCACCTGGAAACCTTCCTGGCTCAGCCAACTGCTCAGCAGCTCGCAGAGCTCCTGGTCATCATCTATCAGTAACAGCTCGCTCATGACTCACTCAATTTAGCCATTGTCGACGGCGACGGTGCCCACCGCTGGCGAAGATCCCGCACAACAGGGCGATCAGTGCGACGGCCCCACCCGTGACGAACCATTGTTGCTGCTCGGTCAGCCAGCGGGTCAAGGCGCCGCCCTGTGCATCTTTGAGTTGCTGGGCCAGGCGTTGGTTCTCCTGGCGAAGGCGACTCAATTGAGCGCTTTCGCGGGTGGCATCCGCGCTTTGCAGTTGCTTGCTCAGTTCTTCACGCTGCCGCTCGCTTTCTTTCAAGCGTTGCTGCAACTCGGTGATCTGGGCGCCGGCGCTCAAGGACAGGGGCGTGGAACTGCCGGTGCTCGAGGTTTCTTCAGCGTGGGCCGTAGCCCCGATCATTAACACTGCCAACAGACACAACTGACGTAAGCGCATCGGAACTCCTGATTCCACACGAATATTCAGAACGTTGTCGGCAGGTTGCCGAAAATAATGAGCAATTAGGAGTGCGCCGTACTCAATAGGTTCGGCGCAATCGGGATCAGGGCAGGACTTGCTTGAAGGGTTTGATCACTACGTCGGCGTAGACCCCTGCGGCGACATAGGGATCGGCCTTGGCCCAGGCCTGGGCATCGGCCAGCGAGGCGAACTCGGCGACGATCAGGCTACCGGTAAAACCGGCGTCGCCCGGGTCGTTGCTGTCCACGGCCGGGTGCGGGCCGGCCAGCACGATGCGGCCTTCGGCTTGAAGGACTTTCAGGCGCTCGACGTGGGCCGGGCGCACGGACAGGCGTTTTTCCAGCGAGTTGGCAACGTCGGTGGCAATGATGGCGTAGAGCATGTCAGTCCTCGGTTTTCGGCGTAGTAGGCTCGGTGTCATGCAGGTGGCGCGACAGGTAGATGCCCTGGGCGACCAGGAACAGCACGGTCATGCCCAGGCTGCCGAACACTTTGAAGTCGACCCAGTAGTCCTGGAAGGTAAACGCCACGAACAGGTTGGCGGCACCGCAGAAGATGAAAAACACGATCCAGGCCACGTTCAAGCGTGTCCACACCGGTTCCGGCAGGGTCAGTGCGTGGCCCATGATCCGCTTGATCAGCAGGCGATCACCGATGAAGTGGCTGCCGATGAATGCCAGGGCGAACAGCCAGTTCACCACCGGCGCTTTCCATTTAAGGAAGGTTTCGCTGTGGAAGGCCAGGGTCAGGCTGCCGAAGACCAGGCAGGCGACCAGGGTCAGCCACTGGCTTTTTTCCAGTTTGCGCTGGGAAATGAAGATGGCGCCGTAGACCACCACAGAGCTGATGATGAGCACGGCGGTGGCGCTGTAGATGCCGCCGACAGTCAGCTCATGGCCGGCCAGGTCGATGACCCTGGGGTCGAGTTTGTAAACGATGAAAAACAGCAACAGCGGGATGAAGTCGATGAATTGTTTCACAGTAAGAGCCAGAAGCTGGATGTGGCGGCATAATAACAAACATCCTTGGTTGCGATAGCGCCAGCTGACTTGAGGTTACACACCCCCGTGAATGTTGATTTGCACTGCCACAGCACGGCCTCCGACGGCGCCCTGGCGCCCGCGGTACTGGTTGCGCGTGCGTTTGAAAAAGGCGTGCGAGTCCTCTCGTTGACCGACCACGACACCCTCGAAGGCCTCGACGAAGCGCGTACAACGGCCCATGCCCTGGGCATGCAACTGGTCAACGGGGTGGAATTGTCCTGCACCTGGGGCGGCGCCACCATTCATGTGCTCGGCTACGGCTTCGATCAAAAAGCGCCGCCGCTGGTGGAGGCTATCGCGCAATTGCACGATGGCCGCTGGCTGCGGTCCGAAGAAATAAGCCGAAAACTCAGCCTCAAAGGCATGCCCAACGCCCTCGACGGCGCCCGCGCCCTCCAGCAGGAACTGGGTGACAGCGGCAACGCGCCGGCCCGTCCGCACTTTGCCGACTGGATGGTGCGTGAGGGTTTTGTCAAAGACCGCGCCGAAGCCTTTCGCAAGTGGCTGGGCGCCGGCAAGTTGGGCGATGTGAAGCAACATTGGCCGACCCTCGAAGACACCGTCGAGACCCTGCGGGCCTCCGGAGCCTGGGTCAGCCTGGCGCATCCCTGGCATTACGATTTCACCCGCAGCAAGCGTCGCAAGCTGATTGGCGACTATATTGGAGCGGGCGGTCACGCGATCGAAGTGGTCAACGGCTTTCAACCCGCCGAACAGGTGGGCAGCCTGTCGATCCTTGCTCGCGAATTTGGTCTGCTGGTCAGCGCCGGCAGTGACTTTCATGGCCCTGGCGGCTGGTCCGAGATCGGCGAGTACCGCGCGGTCCCGGAAGATTTGCCGCTGTTGTGGGGGAGATTCAAGCATGACCCCATTATTGCCACCGTCTGAACAGGTAGAACCCGTGAGTCAATTCTTCCAGATTCATCCGGAAAACCCCCAGGCGCGCCTGATCAAGCAGGCCGTAGAGATCATTCGCGCCGGCGGTGTGGTGATCTACCCAACCGATTCGTCATACGCCATCGGTTGCCAGATCGGTGACAAGGGCGCAGTCGAGCGTGTCAGACGCCTGCGCCAGCTGGATGACAAGCACAACTTTGCGCTGATCTGTAGCGACTTGTCCCAGCTGGGCCTGTTCGCCAAGGTCGACACCGGCACCTTCCGCCTGCTCAAGGCCCACACGCCAGGGCCCTACACTTTTATCCTCAACGCCACCCGCGAAGTGCCGCGCCTGCTGCTGCACCCGAAAAAACGCACCATCGGCCTGCGGGTGCCGGAGCATCCCATCGCCCTGGCGTTGCTGGCCGAGCTGGGTGAGCCGTTGATGAGTGTGTCGCTGATCATGCCCGGCGACACCGAGCCCCTGGAAGACCCGTACGAGATGCGCCAATTGCTGGAAAAACAGGTGGACCTGATCATCGACGGCGGTTTCGGCGGCAACAAGGCCTCCACCGTGATCAACCTGGCCGACGGCGAACCTGAAGTGATCCGTGTCGGTTGCGGCGATCCTGCGCCCTTTATGGCCGAGGCCTGAATGTCAGCCGTGGAAACCGTCGACAGCCAGGCGGGCGCCCAGCAGGAGCTGCCGTTTGCCATGGTGTACGGCCAGGCGGTGCTGGAAATGCCGCTGGACCTGTACATTCCGCCGGACGCCCTGGAGGTCTTCCTTGAGGCTTTCGAGGGCCCGCTGGACTTGCTGCTGTACCTGATCCGCAAGCAGAACATCAACATCCTCGACATCCCGGTGGCGGAAATCACCCGCCAGTACATGGGCTATGTCGAGTTGATGCAGTCGGTACGCCTGGAACTGGCTGCCGAGTACCTGGTGATGGCCGCCATGCTCGCCGAGATCAAGTCGCGCATGCTGTTGCCGCGCGCGGAGACGGTCGAGGCCGAAGAGGACGACCCGCGCGCCGAACTGATCCGCCGGCTGCAGGAATACGAGCGCTTCAAGGCCGCCGCCGAAGGTATCGACGGCCTGAGCCGCGTCGGCCGCGACGTGGTGGTACCCAAGCTCGACGCCCCCGAAGCCCGCGCGCGCAAGCTGCTGCCGGACGTGAGCCTGGAAGAGTTGCTGATGTCCATGGCCGAGGTGCTGCGCCGTGGCGATATGTTTGAACACCACCAGGTCAGTCGCGAGGCCCTGTCCACCCGCGAGCGTATGAGCGATGTGCTCGAACGCCTCAAGGGCGGCGGGTTTGTGCCGTTTGTGGAGCTGTTCACGGCGGAAGAAGGGCGCCTGGGGGTGGTGGTGACCTTTATGGCGGTCCTCGAGCTGGTCAAGGAGTCCTTGGTCGAGCTGGTCCAGAATGAGCCTTTTGCGGCTATCCACGTGCGGGCGCGAGCCGAATAAAGAGCTGAAACGATGAATCTGACTGAACCCCGCGAATTGGCCCCGTTGCTGGAGGCCTTTCTCCTGGCCTCGGGTAAACCGCAATCCCTGGAGCGTCTGTTCGAACTGTTTGAGGAAGCCGAGCGCCCTGAACCGCCGGTGTTCAAGAAGGCGCTGGAAATCCTGCGCAAATCCTGCGACGGCCGCGCCTTTGAACTGCGTGAGGTGGCGTCGGGTTATCGCCTGCAGATCCGTGAGAAGTTTTCCCCGTGGGTCGGCCGCCTCTGGGAAGAGCGCCCGCAGCGCTATTCACGGGCGATGCTGGAGACCATGGCGCTGATCGCCTATCGCCAGCCCATCACCCGTGGCGAAATCGAGGACGTGCGGGGCGTGGCGGTCAACAGCCATATCGTCAAGACGCTGCTGGAGCGTGAGTGGATCCGCATCGTCGGCTACCGCGACGTGCCCGGCAAACCGGCGATGTTCGCCACCACCAAGGTGTTCCTCGACCATTTCAACCTGAAAAACCTCGACGACCTGCCGCCCCTGGCCGAATTGCGTGAGATGGAAGCCGAGCCGGTGCTCGACTTCGACGACGCCCCGGTCCCGGCGAGCCTGCAGGAACTGGCCGACGCCACCGCCGAGCCGGAAGAGCCCAAGGACGAAACCAGTTTCCACACGTTGTTGCTGGAACTGGACGACATGGAGCAGGGCATCAAGACCGACTTTGATGACTTGCTGCGCGATGGTGCGGCCGAGCCGGAAGCCCAGGTGAGCGAGGAGGTCGAACCTGAACCTGAGGACGATATCCTCGGCGTGGCCGAAGCCCGCGAAAAACTCCTGGCCGCCGTCGCCGCCCTCGAACAACCGCCCCTGAGTGACGAAGAAGACGAAGCCCGGGCCCTGGCCGAGGCGATTGAGAACGAACGCCGCCAGTTCGAAGACTGACGCAGTCGAATGTGGGGCCTGGGGCATCACCGGTCGGCGGAAAAACCAATGGCCTGGCGCTTATCGACTAGTCTCTGATGCGCAATGCGCGCCATGGGCGTATGATTCGCGACCCTTTGCCGACCTATTCGGCCAAAGCCCCGCTTTCAACACTCTTCAGGCCACGCCTGAATCGACCCACCGGGAGGTGCTTAAGATGAACGATAAAGACCAGAACGACAGCCAGGAAATCGGCCCAGCAGGCGAAAAGCTGCAAAAGGTGCTGGCGCGTATCGGCGTGGGCTCGCGCCGCGACGTCGAAGCCTGGATCACCCAGAAGCGAATCAAGGTCAACGGCGTCGAGGCCACCCTTGGCCAGCGCGTCGACCTGCACGATGCAATCACCATTGATGGCAAGGTCATCAAGCGTGAAGAGGCCGCCGAATCGGTGCGCCGCGTGATCATGTACAACAAGCCCGATGGCGAGATCTGCACCCGTGACGACCCGGAAGGCCGTCCGACCGTGTTCGACAAGATGCCCAAGCCCAAAGAAGGCCGTTGGATCAACATCGGTCGTCTCGACATCAACACCACCGGCTTGCTGATGTTCACCACCGACGGTGAACTGGCCAACCGCCTGATGCACCCGTCCTACGAGATGGACCGCGAATACGCCGTGCGTGTGCGTGGTGAAGTCGATGACGAGATGATCGAACGCCTCAAGGCCGGCGTGGTGCTGGAAGACGGCCCGGCCAAGTTCACCGACATCAAGCAGGCGCCGGGCGGTGAGGGTTTCAACCACTGGTACCACTGTGTGGTGATGGAAGGCCGTAACCGTGAAGTGCGTCGCCTGTGGGAATCCCAGGGCCTGGTGGTCAGCCGCCTGAAGCGCGTGCGTTTTGGCCCGGTGTTCCTCAACTCCGACCTGCCGATGGGCCGCTGGCGCGAAATGAGCCAGTACGAAGTCGACATCCTCAGCGCCGAAGTCGGCCTGACGCCGGTCGCCATGCCGCAGATGAACGCCAAGAGCAAAGACAAGCTCGATCGTATGCAGCGTAAATCGTCGCGCCCCGTGGCCCGCACCGAACGTGTTGCCCGCACCCTGCGCCCGGCGCTGGATGCACCGGCTACCGGGGGGCGTATCTCACGTCAACCGCACATCGAAGGCGAGCGTCGCCCAACCGCGCCATCGCGCCAGGAAGGCGAACGTGCGCCACGCACCCCACGCCCAGCCGGTCGTGGTGACGCGCCAAGCGGTGGTCGCAGCAACCGTGGTGACGCCGGTCGCGGTGCTCCAGCATCCGATCACCCAGCCGACAGTGCCAACACCAAGCGCCCGGCCAAGCCAGCGCCGAAAAAGCGCCCAGGCCTGAAACTGGTCGCGGACGAGCCATCGGGCAAGCGCCGTGGCGCACCGGCCGGTTCAGGTCAACGTCCAGGCTTTGGTCGCAAGAAACCGCAGTGATGTAACCGCGGCACACAAACGCCAACCCTAGGGTTGGCGTTTGTGTGCCTTGGAATAGAGGTAAAACATGTGGGAGGGGGCTTGCTCCCGATAGCGGTGTATCAGCTTGCCAATCCGGCGACTGACGCACCGCTATCGGGAGCAAGCCCCCTCCCACAGTTGGATCTCCATCATTTTCAAGGTCGGTGTTCAGAACGCAAAAGTGCCGTCAAACACCGGTTTGTCATCCAGAGCCAACACCCCACTGGCAAAGATCAGGTCCAGGTGATGGCTGCCTTTCTGCCCGCCACCCAAGCCCAGGTGCAAGCCGCAGTGGCGCTCCTCGAACCCGGCATTGCGCGCATACAGGTCCTTCACCCCTTCATTGGTGCCAATCCCCAGTTCCTCCACCCGGCGATTGGACGGGTTGGCATTCAGGTATTTATTGAAGTCGTCGGCCAGCCCCGGCACGTCACTGGCCACGCTGCAGATGGTCGAGTTTTCGATCCACAGTTCCAGTGGTGACTGCAGCACGCCGTACTTGCGTGCGAAGGGGATGGTGCTGAGAAAGGTGCCGACAAACCGCACCTGACCATTGATGGCCTCGCTGTGGGTGGCGATTTCGCCGGGGGCCAGGTCGTGGTTGCCGATGCCGTTGATATTGGTCCACTTCTTGATGCTGCTCATGGGCGCCTGCAGGCGTGAGCCGTGTTTGTCGGTAAAGCTCAGCACAGCGGCTTGGGACATGCGCCGGATCAGCGTGGCGTTGAGGTCGGCGATGCGCTGCGGCTCGACGCTGAAAGTGTCGTAGAAGTAGTCGCCGTAATCCTTGAACAGCAGGGATTTCTTCCAGTGTTCGGCCATCACGCCTTGCAGGGCACGGATGAAGTCCGGGCCTTCGGCGCGCGGGTTGGGCAGGGTGGAGGAATCGTAGAGGAACAGGTACAGGTCGCAGGCTTCGATGGCCTGCGCCAGGCTGTCGCTGTCGGCCAGGTCCAGGCGCTGCACCTGGAAGTTGAAACGGGCGGCGCTGCTCTGGGCGATCGCCTGGGCGATGGCGTCGTAGCGCTCGGTGTGGCCCAGCAGCACGGTGGGGCAGTTCAGGCCGCTGAGGGCCGGATGGTGTGCAAGGTAGTAGAGAAAGTGTTCAACGGCGCGGGCCTTGTCCATGACGTATGTCCTTGTGTGCCTTGGGTAAGGAGGCAGGTGCCGTGCACAGCACCTGCCGAATACGTGCCGGGTGTCAGAAAGGCCACATCGCCGTGCCAAATGGCACCACGGCATCGGCTTGCATCATTTCAACGGCGGCCTCGTGGGTCGGCGCTTCAAACCAATCGTCGAGCTGCAGTTCGGTTTCCAGGTCGTTTTCCAGTGCTTGCATGGTGTATCTCCTAGAGGACGTTGTTTGAGAACGGCTTGCCAGCAGGCTTCGCTGGGCAAGTGAAAGAACCTAGGTGAGAGTGTTTGGTAATGCAAAAATTTTATTGACACGGTCTCATTTGGATTTTTTCTTCTGTTTTTTCGCCGGCTTTTTTTCTTCAGCAAATACAGTGAGCTGGCATCGCTAATGGTGATGAATTTTCCTGCCGCCATTTTTTCAAAAACTTACAGCTGTAACGCAGATTTTCCATGCTGTAACGATTAATTTACGTGTACCTCGCGGCATGATTGGCCTATTTACCGCTGTAAGGAATACCTGACAGATCGTCGCACGTGCTCTGCGGGTGCGGCTTGAAGCTGTCGAGCGGTGTACAATGCGCCGCGTTTTACTGTGACCCCCTTGCGTAACCACGCAAAAGGCCAAGACCTCAGGGTTTACCCGCCCTGATCACTCCGCCTGGCCACGAGCCCGGCGGGTTCGATTTCGTCACAGATAAAAACAAACAGGTGACGCATGACCGTTAGAAAGACGCTGTATTCCTGGTGCCTGCGCTGGGGTTTGAGCGGCGCTGCTTGAGTCGGTAATTCAAGGCAGCAACCTGCATTCAACATCATCAAACCTTGCGTGAGACCCTTTTCATGAGTGAACCCCATTGCTCTTCAGGCGAGCTGAAACGCGGCCTGAAAAATCGGCATATCCAGTTGATCGCCCTTGGTGGCGCCATCGGCACCGGCCTGTTCCTGGGCTCGGCCGGCGTGCTCAAATCCGCCGGCCCGTCGATGATCCTGGGTTATGCCATCTGCGGCTTCATTGCCTTCATGATCATGCGCCAGCTCGGCGAAATGATCGTCGAAGAGCCGGTCGCCGGTTCCTTCAGCCACTTTGCCCACAAGTACTGGGGCGGTTTCGCCGGCTTCCTGTCGGGCTGGAACTGCTGGATCCTGTACATCCTGGTGGGCATGTCCGAGCTGACAGCCGTCGGCAAATACGTGCACTACTGGTGGCCGGAGATCCCGACCTGGGTCTCGGCGGCGGCGTTCTTCGTGCTGATCAACCTGATCAACCTGGCCAACGTCAAAGTCTTTGGTGAAGCGGAGTTCTGGTTCGCCATCATCAAGGTGGTCGCCATTGTCGGCATGATCGCCCTGGGCAGCTACCTGCTGGTCAGTGGCAGCGGCGGCCCGCAAGCCTCGGTGAGCAACCTGTGGGAACACGGCGGCTTCTTCCCCCATGGCGTCAGCGGCTTGGTGATGGCCATGGCGATCATCATGTTCTCCTTCGGCGGCCTGGAAATGCTCGGCTTTACCGCCGCCGAAGCCGACCAGCCACGCACTGTGATCCCCAAGGCGATCAACCAGGTGATCTACCGCATCCTGATCTTCTACATCGGCGCCCTGGTGGTGTTGCTGTCGCTGACACCATGGGACAGCCTGCTGGCCACCCTCAACGCCTCCGGCGATGCCTACAGTGGCAGCCCGTTCGTGCAGGTGTTCTCGATGCTGGGCAGCAACACCGCCGCGCATATCCTCAACTTCGTGGTGTTGACGGCGGCGTTGTCGGTGTACAACAGCGGCACCTACTGCAACAGCCGCATGCTGCTGGGCATGGCCGAGCAGGGGGATGCGCCCAGGGCGCTGGCCAAGATCGACAAGCGCGGCGTGCCAGTGCGTTCGATCCTCGCTTCGGCGGCGGTCACGCTGGTGGCGGTGTTGATGAACTACTTCATTCCGCAACATGCGCTGGAACTGCTGATGTCACTGGTGGTGGCCACGCTGGTGATCAACTGGGCAATGATCAGCTTCTCCCACTTCAAGTTCCGCCAGCACATGAACCGCACCGGCCAGGCGCCGTTGTTCAAGGCGCTGTGGTACCCGTACGGCAACTATGTGTGCCTGGCGTTCGTGGTGTTTATCCTGGTGATCATGCTGATGATTCCGGGGATCCAGGTGTCGGTGTACGCGATCCCGGTGTGGGTGGCGTTTATGGCGGTGTGTTATTGGATCAAGAACAAGCGCAGTGCTGAAGCGGCGTTGAGCACCGCGAGTGCGGCGTTGAAGTAAACAGGCGCCTACCTGGAAAACCCCGCATCCTGCATAGGGCGCGGGGTTTTTTGCGGTTTGAAACCGTCAACTTTTTGAAATCACACCGCTCATGTATTCATTCAAGTCGCGAAAGTCCTTAACGTTCCAGGCATGCGGCGGGACCTTTACTCCATTCTCGCGCAGCGTTTTTGGGATCAGGTCTCCATTCGGGCGAAGTATGACCGACGACACAATAACGCCCGGGTAAGCCGCCAGCCGTTTTTTGAAGGCTGGGGTTGTCAGGTCAGGTGTAGGCGGGTTGCTTTTCCTGGCCAACGGTCCCGTTGCCTTGAGGTCTGGCCCGTGGCACATGGCGCAGCGCTGTGAATAGAGGTTTTTGCCATTGGCGTTATCTGCAAAGGACAGTGACGTTTGAATGAGTGATAAGGTGCCGAGCAAAGTGATCAATAGTCTTTTCATTGTCATGCGTCCTTGTTGTTGAGGTTGTTGTCCTGATTGGGCGTGTCTGTTGCCTAGGGTTTATTGAGTGATGCTGGTTATTTCCAACAACGTGCACCTGCCCGATGCCGAAATCGAGTTGACCGCCATCCGCGCCCAGGGCGCCGGAGGGCAGAACGTCAACAAGGTGTCGAGCGCGGTGCACCTGCGGTTCGATATTCCGGCGTCGTCGCTGCCGGCGTTCTACAAGGAGCGACTGCTGGCACTGCGTGACAGCCGTATCACCAGCGAAGGCGTGCTGGTGCTCAAGGCCCAGCAGTACCGGACCCAGGAACAGAACCGCGCCGACGCGCTGGAACGCCTGGTGGAGCTGATCCTCACTGCCACCAAGGTCGAGAAGAAGCGCCGCCCGACCAAGCCCACCCTGGGCTCGAAAAAGCGGCGCCTGGAATCCAAGACCAAGCGCGGCAGCATCAAGGCCGGGCGCGGCAAGGTCGACTTCTAGGCATCGCGCGCTTCGCGGGCCTTGGGCGCTTGCCGGTACAGGTAGACACTCAGCAGCAGCCCACCGAGGGCGGCGAGGGCGGCGAACAGGAAGATCGACGCAAAGCCGAAACCTGCCGCCACGGCCCCGGCCAGCGGCCCGGTAATGCCCAGCGACAGGTCGATAAACAGCGAATAGGCGCCCACCGCCGAACCACGGCTGGACGCGGGCACCAGGTTGACCGCCTCCACCCCCAGCGCCGGAAACACCAGGGAAAAGCCGAAACCGCTCAACGCTGCGCCGGCCAGGGCCAGGTTGGCATCCGGCGCCAACCACAACAGCAGCAGGCCGAGGATCTCCACCGACAGGCAGGCGATCGCCACGCGAAAGCCGCCGATACGGTTGATCAAGTTGCCGAACAGCAGGCGTGCACCGATAAAGCTGGCGCCGAACAGGCTCAATGCCCACACCGCATTATCCCAATGCTGAGTGGTGTAATACAGGGTGATAAAGGTGGCGATGGTGCCAAAGCCGATGGAGCCCAGGGCCAACGCGCAACCGTGGGGCAACACCCGGCCCAGTACATTCATGAACGGCAGGCGCACGCCGGCGACGATGGGCGCAGCCACTTTGTTCCAGGCCAGCAACAGGCCGACGACCGCCAGCAGGATAATGCTGACGCCCATGCTCCACAGCCCGAAATTCCTCACCAGCAGCACGCCCAACGGTGCACCGACCGCCAGCGCGCCGTAACTGGCGATACCGTTCCACGAAATGACCTTGGCGGTATTGGCCGCGCCCACCCGGCCAATGCCCCAGCCGATGGCGCCTGAGCCCACCAGGCTTTCTGCGCTGCCCAGTACCAATCGACCGATGAGCAGGCTGGCCAGGCTGACGGCCGGCACGCTCGAAAACCACGCCGCAAGCAACATGAACACGCCGCTCGCGCCGCAGCCCACCAGGCCGATCAGCACCGCCCGCTTGCTGCCCAGGTTGTCGATGATTTTGCCTGCATACGGGCGGCTCAACAGCGTGGCCAGGTATTGCACGCTGATCACCAGGCCGGCGATCACCGCGCCGTAGCCCAGTTCACTGTGGACATAGCCCGGCAACACGGCCAGGGGAATGCCGATATTCAGGTAGCCGATAAAGGTGAACAACACGATGGAAACAACTTGCAGCGTGACCGCCATGGGGCGCTGGGTATCTGGCATGGGAGAGGTCCACTGTCGCAGCAGGTAAAGATAGGCTGCTAATGATACCGGGGCTTGGGCGTGCGCAGGGCGGTAAAACGCAAAAACGTCAGATCAAAAAGACGTCAGGCTTGAAGGGGGGCGAGTAACTGGGTGGTGACCAGGGCGGCCAGGGCGTTTTCCTGGGTGCCGAAGCGCTTGAGCAGCAAGGCTTGTTTGTCCGCGCTGAGGCGGTTCCACACGTCGACCATCTGCAGGGCGGTGTCGAGTACGGCGGTGTCCGGGAGGGTGTCTGTCATGGCGGGTACCTCGGGGTGATTCAGGCAGTGTGGAAAGCGTTCAAAGGTCCGCTTTCCACACGGTCTGGTACGGCGTCAGTCCTGGCTCTTGCTGTCGACTGGTTTTGCTTGTTTGGCCTCAGGCTGCTTCGCGCTGGCCTGCTGCGGTGTTGGCTGCTCAGTTTCGTGCAGGCTTGGGAAGGGGAGATTAGGTATCTCGTGCATCGTCGTCGCTCCTCGCAAAGTCTGTTTTTTCAATCGCAGGTGATTCCGCGCTCTCAAAAAGCCTTGGCAGGATACAGCACTGTAAATGACAAAAAGACTTTTATATCGCCGGGTGTACGAACCTTTTATCGTTTTTACGCAAGTGACAAGAGGTCACACCGTTCAGAACGGCACCTTGCCGAGGATCATGTCGCGGTACATCACAAAATCCCCGAGCAAGCTGTAGAACGGGTGCTGGAAAGTCGCCGGACGGTTCTTTTCGAAGAAGAAATGCCCGATCCAGGCAAAACTGTAGCCGGCAATCGGCACGGCCAATAACAGCCCCAGTGAGCCTCGGCCGATGGCATAGGCCAGGATGCCGATCACCAGGGTAGTGCCGATAAAGTGCAGGCGCCGGCAGGTGCTGTTGCCGTGCTCGGTCAGGTAATAAGGGTAAAACTCGGCAAAGCTGTTGAATCGCTTGAGGTTTTCCACTACGGCCGGCCCTTTGATTGTTGTGCCGCCGAACAGATGTTCGGCGGGGAGCTTATTTGAGTCTAGAGTGATCAGTGGTAACAGCCAGTGACAATAGATGCCACTTTAGTATCCTTGGCTTTCCTGGCTGCCGTTTTGAGCCTGCTTTATTCAAGAAGACGCCATGAGCGAACGAACAACGTCTGCAAGCTGGGCGATGGGGATAGTCAAGGCACTGGAAATGGACGGCCTGGATTGCCGCGCCTTGTTCAAGCAACTGGGCCTGGACTACGCCGCCCTGAGTGACCCCGATGCGCGGTTCCCGCAGGACTCCATGACCCGCCTGTGGCAGCGCGCGGTCGAGTTGTCGGGCAACCCGGCGATTGGCCTGAACATGGGCAAGGTGGTGCGCCCGGCGTCGTTTCATGTGGCCGGTTACGCCTTGATGTCCAGCAACACCCTGGCCGAAGGCTTCATGCGCTTGGTGCGTTACCAGCGGATCATCGCCGAAAGCGCCGACTTGAGTTTTCGACTATTACCTGAAGGCTATGCGCTGATTCTCACGGTGCATGGCGATCATCTTCCGCCGACCCGACAAAGCGCCGAAGCCTCCCTGGCCTGTGCGTTGGCGCTGTGCGGCTGGCTCACCGGGCGGACCCTGCAACCCCGCAAAGTGCTGTTGCAGGGCGATCAACCGGGGGACCTGGCCCCCTATAAACAAGCGTTCCATGCCCCGCTGGAGTTCGATGCGCCGTATGACGCGCTGATCTTTGAGCGCGCCGACATGGACGCGCCGCTGCCCACGGCCAACGAGGCCATGGCGCTGTTGCACGATCGATTTGCCGGTGAGTACCTGGCGCGGTTCTCCGAAAGCCGCGTGACCCACAAGGCGCGGCAGGTGCTGTGCCGGCTGCTGCCCCAGGGCGAACCCAAGCGCGAAGTGGTGGCCAAGACCCTGCACCTGTCCCAGCGCACCTTGCAGCGGCGCCTGCAGGAAGAAGGCACGAGTTTCCAGACCCTGCTCGACGACACCCGCCGCGAACTGGCCGAGCAATACCTGGCGCAGCCGCGCATGACCCTGTTGGAGATTGCCTACCTGCTGGGCTTTGCCGACCCGAGCAACTTCTTTCGCGCGTTTCGCCGCTGGTTTGATGCCACGCCCGGCGAATACCGGGCGCGGCTGCAGGACGCGTCGACGGTCAGTGACGCCAGAACGCCGGAATGCACAGAACAAAGACTGTGATGATTTCCAGCCGGCCCAGCAGCATGCCCAGGGACAGGATCCACTTGGCCGCATCCGGCAGGCTGGCGAAGTTGCCGGCCGGGCCAATGGTTTCCCCCAGGCCCGGGCCGACGCCGGACACGGTGCTGGCGGCGCCGGTGAGTGCGGTCATCCAGTCCAGGCCCAGCAGCGACAAGGCCAGGGCGATGGCGCAGATGGTGATGGCGAAGAAAAACGAAAAGGTCAGGATCGAACGCACGATCTCTTCGTCGAGGCGGTGGCCGTTGTACTTCTGCTTGATTACCGCGCGCGGGTGAATCAGCTGGTTCAAGTTGGCCTTGAGCAGGATATAGGCGACCTGGAAGCGGAAAATCTTGATCCCGCCCGCCGTGGAGCCGGAACAGCCACCGATGAAGCCCAGGTAGAAAAACAGCATCAGTGAGAAATTGCCCCACAGGCTGTAGTCCCCCAGTGCAAAACCGGTGGTGGTCACTACCGACGTAACGTTCAACGCCACATGGCGCAGGGCATCCAGCCAATGCAGGTTGGTGGTCCACCAGTACCAGGTGCCGAGCACCAGCCAGGTCACCAGCAACAAACCGAGCAAGCCCTGTACTTGCTGATCCTTGATCAATGCCTTGCGATTACCCCGCAAGGTGGCCACGTACAGGGTGAACGGCAAGCTGCCGAGGATCATCACCACCACCGCCACCCAGTGCACCGCCGGTTGTTTCCAGTGCGCCAGGGACTCGTCCGAGGTGGAGAACCCACCGGTGGAAATCGCCGACATCGCATGGTTGATCGCATCGAACAGGCCCATGCCGGCCCACCAGAACGCCAGGCTGCCGAGGATGGTGATGCCGACGTAGGCCGCCACGATCAGCCGCGCCACCATGTGCGAGCGGGGCATGACCTTCTCCGAGCGGTCCGAGGATTCGGTCTGGAACAGGCGCATGCCACCGATGCGCAGCAGCGGCAGGATCGCCACCGCCATGCCGATAAAGCCGATGCCGCCGAGCCAGTGCAGCAGCGAGCGCCATATCAAAATGCCGGGGGACAGGGTGTCCAGGCCGCTCAGCACCGTGGAGCCGGTGGCGGTGATGCCGGACATGCTTTCGAAAAACGAGTCGGTGTAGCTGATGTGCTGGGTCAGCAGGAACGGCAGCGCGGCGAATACGCATACCACCACCCAGCTGCTGACCGTGAGCAGGTACATGTCTCGCGGACGCAGGTGCACGTGTTCGGGACGCCCGGGAATCACCAGGGCAAGCCCGGCGACAAAAGTGATCAGGCTGGCCCAGAGGAACGAGGGCAGGTCGCTGGTCCGTTCGAAAATCACCAGGGTGGCCATGGGCACGACCATGGCGATCGCAAGGGTGATCAGGAAGATGCCGATGATGAAACCGATGATGCGTAGGGTCGGCAACGCCATGAAGTAAGCTCGAAATAGGGCAGAGGCGCCATTCTACCTGGGGTGCAGGGCATGTAAACCGGCGGATTTGGGCACAACATGGATCAAATGTGGGAGGGGGCTTGCTCCCGATGTCGGTGTGTCAGTGAAGGAAGTATCTACTGAGCCACCGCTATCGGGAGCAAGCCCCCTCCCACATGGGTTTGCGGTGGTAAAGACAGTGCACAAAAAAGGCGACCCGAAGGCCGCCTCATTCAACACCGCGCTGATCAGAATTCGTGATCAGCGTTATCCGGGTTCAGGTCGCTGATGCCCAGCTTGCCGGCAGCGGCTTCGATCGAGCCGGTCTGCTTGACCAGGGCGGCGATGGCGTCACGCACGATCTGGTTACCTGCGTCGTTACCGGCCGCGATCAACTGGTCGTAGTGCTCACCCTTGTTGGCGTGATCAACCATGACCTGGATCTTCGCTTCGGTCGCCGCCAGGTCCGCTTTCAGCGCGGTATCGGCAGCCGGGTCGGCCTTGGCCACCAGGGACGACAGGCTGGCGCCGGTCAGTTTGGTGCCGTCGACGCGGGTGTACTCGCCCAGGTAGACGTTGCGGATGCCCTTGGCGTCGTAGAAGTGCGAGTAGTGGGTGTTGTCGCTGAAGCAGTCCTGTTCGTCTTCCGGCGAGTTGGCTTCCAGGGAAACCTTCATGCGCTCACCGGCCAGCTCGCCCAAGGACAGGCTGCCCATGCCGAACAACATTTTGCGCAGGCCGTCGGTGGCAGGTTCTGCCTCCAGGGTGGCGCGGTAGTTGTCTTCGACGTTGGGTTTCCAGTTGCCGACCATTTCCTGCAGGTCGCTGACCAGCAGTTGGGTCACGGCGGTCAGGTAGGCGCGGCGGCGCTCGTTGTGGCCGCCGGTTGCGCCGTCGCCGGTCAGGTAGTCCGACGCAGGGCGGTTGCCCGCGCCCGGGCCGGTGCCGTTCAGGTCCTGGCCCCAGAGCAGGAATTCGATGGCGTGGTAGCCGGTGGCGACGTTGGCTTCGGAACCGCCCAGCTCATTGAGGCTGGCGAGTTTTTCCGGGGTGATGTCCTTCACGTCGACCTTGTCTTCGCCGACCTGGACTTCGGTGTTGGCGATGATGTTGGCGGTAGCGCCCGGGTTGCCCAGGGCGTGTTCGTAGGATTTGTCGACGTAGTCGATCAGGCCTTCGTCCAGGG
Source organism: Pseudomonas sp. CFBP13509 (assembly GCF_005233485.1). NCBI lineage: Bacteria > Pseudomonadati > Pseudomonadota > Gammaproteobacteria > Pseudomonadales > Pseudomonadaceae > Pseudomonas > Pseudomonas sp. CFBP13509. The sequence continues at coordinate 70,802 of NZ_QGAA01000013.1, read as the reverse complement.
GCCAGGCGTTAACCTGACCTTCCCAGTCATCGATGATGGTGTTGCCGAAGCGGAACACTTCGCTCTGCAGGTACGGAACGCGCGCGGCAACCCAGGCGGCCCGGGCGGCTTTCAGGGTTTCGTCGTTTGGTTTGGCGAGGAAGGCGTCGATTGCGGTTTGCAGGGTTTTTGCCGTGGACTCGGCATCGCTGTACACCGCGAAGACCATGTCGGCGTAATGCGCAACCACGGCCTTGGCGGCCGCTTCATCGACCTGGCCGGCAGGGGTGGCAGCCGCTGGAGCGGTGGTGCTGGCAGCCGGGGTCGGCGCCTGGTTTGCTGCGGGCTTGTCTTTACCTTCGCCGCAACCGGCGAGAGAAATGGCAATGGCCAGCAGACTGGCGGTGGCCAGGGGCATACGAATCATGGCGAACATCCTGCTTCGGTTGTTGATGGGCGCGCGGGGGTCGCGCAAAACTGCGACATAATGCGAAAGATTTGCATTTTGTGTAAAGGGTTATACGCGGGAAATATTCAGTATCGTTTTGCCCGCTCAGAGAATGGCCGCGCCATTGCGCTCCGCCTGCTTCAAAAAAGCCGCCAACTCCCGGGCCGGCAGGGGTTTACTGTAGTAGTAACCCTGACCTTCATGGCAACCCTCGGAGATGATGTAGGCCTCCTGCTCCGCGGTTTCCACGCCTTCCGCGATGACCTGCATGCCCAGGCTTTTGCCCAGTTGGATAATGGCGCGAACGATGGTGGCGTCGTCATCGTCGTCCAGCAGGTCCTGGACGAAGCTTTTGTCGATCTTGATCTTGTCCAGGGGCAGGCTTTTCAAATAGCTCAAGGAGGAATAGCCGGTGCCGAAGTCATCAATCGCGATCAATGCCCCGGAGCGGCGCAGGCTCAACAGGTGTTGGGCGGCGGTGCTGATGTCTTCCATCAGGCCGGTTTCGGTGACTTCCAGTTCCAGGCTGCGCGGCGGCAGGCGGTAGATCTGCATCAGGTTGTTGACCACCCGTGGCAGCTCGGTGTGGTGCAACTGCACGGTGGACAGGTTGACCGCCATGCGCAGTTCGGTGAAGCCCAGGTCATGCCATTCGCGCAATTGTCGACAGGCCTGGTCCAGTACCCATTCGCCAATCGGAATAATGGTGCCGTTCTGTTCTGCCAGCGGGATGAACAGGTCCGGCGGCACCAGCCCGTGTTCCGGGTGCTGCCAACGGATCAGGGCTTCCACGCCTACCACACGCTGGTCGCGATAGCTGATCTGCGGCTGGTAGACCAGGTGGAACTGGTCGCGGCTGAGGGCATCGCGCAGGTCTTTTTCCAGCTCGCGGCGGCGGCGCATTTCGCTGTCGACGCTGGCGATATAGAACTGATAGCGGTTGCGAGAGCGGCTCTTGGCCAGGGTCATGGTCTGTTCGGCTTTTTGCAGCAGCTTCTCGGTGCTGTCGCCATCTTCGGGAAACAAGGTGATGCCGATGGTGGCGCGCAGGCGAATTTCCTCGTGGTCGAGGGCGAACTCCGCCTCCAGGTCGTCGAGGATACTTTGCGCCAGTTCGGCCGCTTCGTAGGGCTGGTCGATATCGGCCTGTACCAGCGCGAACTGGTCGCCCCCCAGGCGGGCGAGGGCGCCGAGGCGACCGCTGTGGGCGCGCAGACGGTCGGCCAGGGCCAGCAGCAATTTGTCGCCGGCCTGGTAGGTAAACTGCTCGTTGACGCTTTTGAAGTCATCCAGTCCCACGCACAGCACCGCCACCCGGCGCTGGCGGCGACCGGCGTCGATGAGGATCTTGTCCAGTTGCTCCTGCAGTTTCTGGCGGTTGGGCAGGCCGGTGAGGAAATCGTACTGGGCCATGCGCAGCAGGCTGGATTCCGCCTCATGGCGCAGGTGGGTGTTGCGCTCGATGGATTCGAGCAACTGGTTGGCGGTGTTGATCCACAACCCCAACTCGTTGCGCTCGTGGCCCTTGAGTTGCGGGATCTTGTGCTCGCTGGGGCGGTCCGGGTTGATCGATGTCAGGTGTTCGATAATCCGCGACAGCGGCTTGGTCAGCAGCCAATGGTAAACCAGGTACAACACCAGGCCCATGGCCAAGGCGCGTAACACGCCGGAAATGAAGATGATCACCGAACTGACAATAAAGCCCTGGCCGTACGTGGCGGTGTCGAGGGTAATGCTCAGGTCACCGTAATATTCGCTGTAGGGGCCTTTGCCGACCAAGGCAGTGGTGAAGGTGCGTTCCCGGCCAAGAATCAGGTCGGTGAGCCAGCGGCTGGGGGAGTGCTGCAAGGCACGGCTTTTTTCTGCCAGCATGGTTTCGTTGGGATGGCCGATGGAGGCCATGCGCACCGCCTCGTCCTGGAACAGCCCCTCTATCACCTGCATGCCCATCTCGCGGTCCAGGCTATAGACGGCCTGGGTCGAGGGGTCGCGAAACATGTCGAGGATGCGCTGGGCATCACCGGCCACGGCCTGGCGCGTCTTGTAGGCATCGAAAACGATCTGCGCCACGCTCAGCGTCACGCCCACGATCAACGCCGACAGCAGCACGACCCGTAGCAACTTCACCGACAAGCTGTTTTTGAGTTCCAGCTTCAAAGGGGCATTCCTTGTCTCATGCGGGTGGCCTTCAATATGCCATGAGTATTGGCAATCTGAGGTTGGCAGTCAAAGGGACATTGGGGCATAAGCTCAATTGACGTTTTGGCTGACCAGCATTGAGAGGTACCAACGCAGATCGGTGCCTGGCAGACGTGGATAAAGAATCAGCATGCGGTACAAATATTGACTGGAGAGAAGGCGGAGCCGGTCCGCCTTCTGCGAGCCGGCGGTGTTAGTAATTAACCGGACCCTGTGGTTGTTGTCCTTCCCCGCCGATCTTTTCGCCGCCACCGGCTATGTCGATTTCCTCGTTTGCCATGTCCATTACTCCTTTGGCCAGATCCATACCCTTATCAAGAAGTCCCGTTATCATTGGGATTGCGCCCGTTGCCGCCGACATAGGATCCATCGTAATTCCTCACACGTGATTAAGAGGTTTATTCCTCCTACCCCTTGTGTGGTGAATCCTATTGGTGGGTTCCAGTATTTCTGGCTTGCCTATGCTGCACCCACAAAAAAGCCCGGCAATCGCCGGGCTCTTTCTACTGCAAGGGTTGCTTAGGCAGTGAAGGTCTTGCCTTCGAACTGCTCAGCGACGAACTTCCAGTTGACCAGGTTCCAGAACGCTTCCACATACTTTGGACGCACGTTGCGGTAGTCGATGTAGTAGGCGTGTTCCCACACGTCGCAGGTCAGCAGCGGGGTGTCGCCGCTGGTCAGCGGGTTGCCGGCGCCGATGGTGCTGGCCAGGGCCAGGGAACCGTCAGCCTTTTTCACCAGCCAGCCCCAACCGGAACCGAAGGTGCCGACGGACGTCTTGGTGAATTCTTCCTTGAACTTGTCGAACGAACCGAACGCGGCGTTGATGGCTTCAGCCAGCGCGCCGGTAGGTTGGCCGCCGGCGTTTGGTGCCAGGCAGTTCCAGTAGAAGGTGTGGTTCCAGACCTGAGCGGCGTTGTTGAAGATGCCGCCCGAAGAAGATTTGACGATTTCTTCCAGGGTCTTGCCTTCGAACTCGGTGCCTGGCACCAGGTTGTTCAGGTTCACGACATAGGTGTTGTGGTGCTTGTCGTGGTGGTATTCCAAGGTTTCCTTGGAGATGTGCGGCTGCAGGGCATCGTGTGCGTAGGGCAGCGGCGGCAATTCGAAAGCCATGATGATTCTCCTAATCAGGTCAGTTGCGGTGAGCGCAAGGCCGATCACGGGCGGCCAAACAAGCGCCGGGGAGTTTGTACTCTTTGCGGCGCAGGGTCCGGATCATAGCACCGGGGGTGCGGCAAAACCACGCAACAACTGTGTGGGATAGAGGTTCCAGAGCGTTTTGGAATATTCATCAGGCGCTGATCAATTGATAGGCCACGCTGAACATCATCGCCGCTACCAACAGGTCCAACAGGCGCCATGTCGCCGGGCGTGCCAGCCATGGCGCCAGCCAGGCCGCGCCGAGCGCCAGGGTGGCGAACCACAGCAACGATGCACTCGCGGCCCCGGCCACGTAGGCGCCGGGTTCGGTTTGTTGCGCGCCCAGTGAGCCGATCAGCAGCACCGTGTCCAGGTACACATGAGGATTGAGCAACGTGACCGCCAGGGCGCTGAGCAATACGGCGCGCAATGAGCGGACCTTGAGGTCGCCCCCTTGCTCCAGGCCCTGTGTCGAAAACGCCCGGCGCAGCGCCAGGGTGCCGTACCACAGCAGGAACGCGGCGCCGCCCCAGCGGGCAATCACCAGCAGCAGCGGGTTTTGTGCCAGCACCGTCGCCAGGCCGAATACCCCGGCGGCCACGAGCAAGGCGTCGCACACCACGCACAACGCCGCCACCGGCAGGTGATGTTCACGGCGCAGGCTTTGCGCCAATACAAATGCGTTTTGCGTGCCGATGGCCATGATCAGCCCCAGGGCCACCAATAATCCGTTCAGATAGCTTTGCCACATAACCATTACTCCGAAGTCGCTGCCAGTTGCCGCAATACGTCCATGGCTCGCTCGGCATCCGCACGGCCGACGAACAGGTGGTCGTGGTAGTAGCCGGCGATCACGTTGCAACTGATCCCGGCTTTGCCGAGTGCGCTGGCGAAGGCGGCCGTCAGGCCCACGGCTTGCAGCGCTGAATGCACATTCAGGGTGATCCACGCGGCGATGTAGTCGAACGCCAGCCCGGCCTGTTCCGCCTGCCGGCGCTCCAGGATCAGGGTCAGGCCTTCCTGCTCGCGAAAGCTGCCGATGGCCTCGCAACCGGCCGGGATACGATGGTCAGGCAGGGTGCAGAACACGTAGTCACCGTCATTGAGCTGCGGGCTCATGCTGCGCAGCAGGGTTGCCAGGGCGGTTTCGCCAGCCATGGTGAAGGTTCCTTTTAAAGAGAGAAGCGATGCTGGCTATTCTCGTGGTCCAGGCTGTATAAGAAAAACCAATATTGCTGATCGCTCATTAGAGAAACTGATGTTCGACTATAAATTGCTTTCCGCCCTGGCGGCGGTGGTGGAACAGGCCGGCTTCGAGCGCGGTGCCCAGGTATTGGGGCTCTCGCAATCGGCGATTTCCCAGCGCATCAAGTTATTGGAAGCACGCATCGGCCAGCCGGTGCTGGTGCGGGTTACGCCGCCGGCGCCCACCGATATCGGTCGGCGTTTGCTTAACCATGTGCAGCAGGTGCGGCTGCTGGAGCGCGACCTGCAAAGCCAGGTGCCGGCGCTGGACGAAGAAGGCATGCCTGAACGCCTGCGCATCGCCCTGAATGCCGACAGCCTGGCCACTTGGTGGGCCGAGGCGGTCAGCGACTTCTGTGCCGAGCAGCATTTGCTGCTGGATCTGGTCGTAGAAGACCAGACGGTGGGACTCAAGCGCATGCGCGCCGGGGAAGTAGCCGCCTGTATCTGCGCCAGCGAGCGCCCGGTGGCCGGAGCCCGCAGCCTGTTGCTCGGCGCCATGCGTTATCGGGCGTTGGCCAGCCCTGCATTTGTTGCACGGCATTTCCCCCAAGGTGTGCGTGCCGAGCAACTGGCGCGCACACCGGCACTGGTGTTCGGCCCGGATGATTTCCTGCAGCACCGCTACCTGGCGTCTCTGGGCGTGGACGGCGGTTTCGAACACCATTTATGCCCATCGTCCGAAGGCTTTATCCGCCTGGCGGAAGCCGGGCTCGGCTGGGGGCTGGTGCCTGAGTTGCAGGTGCGCGACCAACTGGAAAAGGGCGTGTTGGTCGAGTTGATGCCAGATAAGCCCATCGATGTACCGTTGTACTGGCATCATTGGCGCAGCGGCGGGCAGCTGTTGGGCCTGTTGACCGACCACCTGGCCCAAGCCTGTGGACAATGGTTGGTGCCGTTGGACTGATGGCGGTCGTCAAGGCAACAGCGATGAAAAATGAAAGAACACGGGGTAATACATGAAGATTCTGGTCACCGGCGCAAGCGGCTTCATCGGCGGGCGCTTTGCGCGTTTCGCCCTGGAGCAGGGCCTGGACGTGCGGGTCAACGGGCGGCGCGCCGAGGGTGTGGAGCACCTGGTTCGACGCGGTGCCGAGTTTATCCAGGGTGACTTGAGTGATGCCGACCTGGTGCGCGACCTGTGCCGCGATGTCGAAGCCGTGGTGCATTGTGCAGGCGCCGTGGGCTTGTGGGGGAGGTACCAGGACTTCCATCAAGGCAACGTGCTGGTGACTGAAAACGTCGTGGAAGCCTGCCTCAAGCAGCGCGTGGGCCGTCTGGTGCACCTGTCGTCGCCGTCGATCTACTTCGACGGGCGCGATCACCTCGGGTTGACCGAAGAGCAAGTCCCCAAGCGCTTCAAGCATCCCTATGCGGCCACGAAGTACCTGGCCGAACAGAAAGTGTTCGGCGCCCAGGAGTTCGGCCTCGAGGTGCTGGCCCTGCGCCCGCGTTTCGTCACCGGTGCCGGTGACATGAGTATTTTTCCGCGCCTGTTGAAGATGCAGCGCAAGAACCGCCTGGCTATCGTCGGCGACGGTCTCAACAAGGTCGACTTCACCAGTGTGCACAACCTCAACGAAGCGCTGCTCAGCAGCTTGCTGGCCACCGGTTCGGCTCTGGGCAAGGCCTACAACATCAGCAACGGCACGCCGGTGCCGGTGTGGGATGTGGTCAATTACGTGATGCGCCAAATGGAGCTGCCCCAGGTGACCCGTTATCGCTCCTACGGCTTGTCCTACAGCGTGGCGGCGCTTAACGAAGCCTTTTGCGCAATGTGGCCCGGTCGTCCGGAGCCAGCGTTATCGCGCCTGGGCATGCAGGTAATGAACAAAGATTTCACCCTCGACATCAGCCGGGCCAGGCATTATCTGGATTACGAGCCCAAGGTCAGCCTGTGGACCGCCCTCGACGAGTTCTGCAGTTGGTGGAAGGCCCAGGATCCCGGGTTCAAATAAGGTCACAACAGGCAACACATCGGGAACCGAATTCCAGGTTCCGGGTCGATCAACGCGACGGGGTTGGGGTTTATACTCCCGTCGCTCGGCTTTCCAGCCGGCTAACTCACTGATTCAGGGTTGATTCATGCGTAACGATGCCAAAGACGATTTCGACAACATTCCCAGCCTGCGGGCCGATCTTGGGGATGACGATGATTTCGAACCTTCCCCGGCCACCTCGGTGCGTTCGCGCAACACGCCCGTGGTCAAGGTCAAGGGCGCCAGCACCGGCCCGCTGTGGGCATTGATCGGCGCGCTGCTGATCGCCTTCGCCGGCCTGGCCTGGTGGAGCTTCCAGCAGATTTCCCTGATGGGCCAGCAGTTGGTAGCCACCCAGGAAAGCTTTGCGCGCATCAGCGAAGAAGCGGCAGGGCGCCTGCAGGACATTTCCGGCAAGGTCGTAGCCAGTGAAGCCAACGTGAACAACGGCAGCGAAGCGCTGAAACTGCAGATCAAACAGCTGGAAACCCAGTTGCTGGAGCAGGGCAAGCAGCAACTCGGCGTTGCCGGCCAGGCCACCGAGCTGGACAAGCGCCTGGCGCAAATGACTGCCAGCACCACTGAGCTGTCGAGCGCCAATGCCAAGCTGCAGGGCCAGGTGCAAGCCTTGACCGATGCAGTGGCCACCCTGAAGGCAGCGCAGGGCGATGCCGGCAAGCGCGATACGGAGATAAAGGAATTGGCTGCTGATGTGGCCGCCTTGAAAAAGCAAGGTAACCCGAGCGCAGCCATCGCCCGTCTTGAGCAGGACCTCGTGGTACTCAAAAGCGCCCAGGACAGCCAGCCGGCCAACAGCGATGCGCCGACCAACAAGGAGTTCGACGTGTTCCGCATCCAGACCACCCGCAATATCACCACCTTGCAGAGCCAGGTGCAGAACCTGAATCAGCGCCTGAATGCGCCGGCGGCAGCAACGCCGCTCGGCCAGTAATATCGGGCCTGTGGCAAGCTTGCTTGCCACAGGCCGCCTAGGGGCTTGAATGTCACCATCTGGTGACATTTCCCATCCCCTTCGTTACTTGCCCCCACCTTGCCCTTGTTTAGACTCCGGTCATCCCACAAACAATAATAAGGGCCACCCATGACCACGCGACCACTGCCTGCCAGCAGTTGGCTGAATGCACCTGCCCATCACGCCTGGCTCGCCGCCGAAGGGCAGCGCCTGCTGGCCTTCGCCAAGGCCTCCCGTCTGCCTGAGGGGTTTGGCAACCTCGACGACAAAGGCCAGTTGCCGGCCGATGCCCATGCCGAAACCATGAATACCGCGCGCATGACCCACAGCTTCGCCATGGCCCATGCCATGGGCTTGCCGGGTTATGCCGAATTGGTGGCGCACGGTGTTGCGGCCCTGGGCGGACCTTTGCGTGACAGCGAACACGGTGGCTGGTTCGCCGTGCCCCAGGCCCTGGACGGCAACAGCGGCAAGGCGGCCTACCTGCATGCCTTTGTCGCCCTGGCCGCCAGCTCGGCCGTGGTGGCAGGCGCGCCCGGTGCGCAAAATCTGCTGAACGACGCCATCCATATCATCGACCAGTTCTTCTGGAGCGAAGAGGAGGGCGTGATGCTCGAATCCTTCGCCCGGGACTGGAGCGGCGTCGAAGCCTATCGCGGCGCCAACAGCAACATGCACGCCACCGAAGCCTTCCTGGCCCTGGCCGATGTCACCGCCGACACTCGTTGGCTGGATCGCGCCCTGCGCATCGTCGAGCGAGTGATTCATACCCACGCCGCCGCCAACCAGTTCATGGTGATCGAGCATTTCGACGCGCAATGGAAACCCCTGCTCGATTACAACGAAGACAACCCCGCCGATGGCTTCCGCCCGTATGGCATCACTCCCGGCCATGGCTTTGAGTGGGCGCGGCTGGTGCTGCACCTGGAAGCCGCGCGCCTGCAGGCCGGGCTGGCCACGCCGGACTGGCTGCTGAGCGCCGCCAAGGGCCTGTTTGCCAGCGCCTGCGACTATGCCTGGGCCGTGGATGGCGCCCCCGGTATCGTCTACACCCTGGACTGGAACCACCGCCCGGTCGTGCGCGAGCGTCTGCACTGGACCCACGCCGAAGCCAGCGCCGCTGCCCAGGCCTTGCTCAAACGCACGGGTGAGCTGCATTACGAAACCTGGTACCGGCGTTTCTGGGAGTTTTGCGACACCCATTTCATCGACCGCCTCCACGGCAGCTGGCACCACGAACTCAGCCCGCACAACCAGCCCAGCAGCACCATCTGGGGCGGTAAACCGGACCTGTACCATGCCTGGCAAGCGGTCGTGCTGCCTGCACTGCCCCTGGCACCGAGCATGGCCAGCGCTTTAGGCGCTGGGTGTTATGTCACCAAGTGGTGACATTTGTGCATCCCTTTGTTACCTGTGCTCGAAAAAACCATGTTTAAACTCCGTGCAGCGCAAGCTCCAGACTTGCATGCATAACAACAAGAAAAGGTATTCAGATGAACGCGATTAATCGCCTCGCCGTAGCTATTTCCGTTGCCTCGTTGTTTCCCCTCAGTGCATTTGCCGCCGACTCCAAAGGGACGGTTGAAGTTGTGCATTGGTGGACCTCGGGTGGCGAAAAAGCGGCTGTAGATGTCCTGAAGGCCCAAGTCGAGAAAGACGGCTTCACCTGGAAAGACGGCGCCGTCGCAGGTGGCGGTGGCGCCACGGCCATGACCGTGCTGAAAAGCCGCGCGGTCGCCGGCAACCCGCCAGGCGTTGCCCAGATCAAAGGCCCCGACATCCAGGAGTGGGCCTCTACCGGCCTGCTCGACACCGACGTCCTGAAGTCCGTCGCCAAAGACGAAAAATGGGATTCCCTGCTCGACAAGAAAGTCTCCGACACCGTGAAGTACGACGGCGACTACGTTGCCGTACCGGTCAACATCCACCGCGTGAACTGGCTGTGGATCAACCCGGAAGTCTTCAAGAAAGCCGGTATCACCAAGAACCCAACCACCCTCGAAGAATTCTACGCCGCCGGCGACAAGCTCAAGGCCGCGGGCTTTATCCCGCTTGCCCACGGTGGTCAGCCTTGGCAGGACAGCACCGTGTTCGAAGCGGTGGTCCTGTCGGTAATGGGCGCCGATGGCTACAAGAAAGCCCTGGTCGACCTCGATAACGCTGCGCTGACCGGCCCGGAAATGGTCAAGTCCCTGACCGAGCTGAAGAAAGTCGCGACCTACATGGACGTCGACGGCAAAGGCCAGGACTGGAACCTCGAAGCAGGCAAGGTCATCAACGGCAAGGCCGGTATGCAGATCATGGGTGACTGGGCCAAGTCCGAATGGACCGCCGCCAAGAAAGTCGCCGGCAAAGACTACGAGTGCGTAGCCTTCCCGGGCACCGACAAAGCCTTCACCTACAACATCGACTCCCTGGCGGTGTTCAAGCAGAAAGACAAAGGCACTGCCGCTGGCCAGCAGGACATCGCCAAAGTCGTGCTGGGTGAAAACTTCCAGAAGGTGTTCAGCATCAACAAGGGCTCGATCCCTGTTCGCAACGACATGCTGAACAAAATGGACTCCTACGGTTTCGACTCCTGCGCCCAGACCGCCGCCAAGGACTTCCTGGCTGACGCCAAGACCGGCGGCCTGCAGCCAAGCATGGCGCACAACATGGCCACCACCCTGGCAGTGCAAGGTGCGTTCTTCGATGTCGTGACCAACTACATCAACGACCCGAAAGCCGACCCGGCCGACACCGCCAAGAAACTCGGCGCTGCGATCAAGTCTGCCAAGTAACGGTTGACCTTGTGAGGGGGATCCCTGACCCCTCACAAGGCGTGCTTCTGTAGTCCTTTTTCCCTGTATTGGATTTCCCCATGAGTTCTGTTGCTGTGTTCAGCAAAGCCTCGCCGTTCGATGCACTGCAGCGCTGGCTACCCAAACTGGTGCTGGCGCCCAGCATGTTCATCGTGTTGGTGGGTTTCTACGGCTACATCCTGTGGACGTTTGTGCTCTCGTTCACCACCTCTACGTTCCTGCCAAGCTACAAATGGGCGGGTCTTGCGCAATACGAGCGGTTGTTCGACAACGACCGCTGGTGGGTGGCGAGCAAGAACCTGGCGCTGTTCGGCGGGATGTTCATCGGCATCACTCTGGTGATCGGCGTGACGCTGGCGATTTTCCTCGACCAGAAAATCCGCCGCGAAGGTTTTATCCGCACCATTTACCTGTACCCGATGGCGCTCTCGATGATCGTCACCGGTACCGCCTGGAAATGGCTGCTCAACCCGGGCATGGGCCTGGACAAACTCCTGCGTGACTGGGGCTGGGAAGGCTTCCGTCTCGACTGGCTGATCGACCCGGACCGCGTGGTCTACTGCCTGGTGATTGCCGCCGTGTGGCAAGCCTCCGGCTTCATCATGGCGATGTTCCTCGCTGGCCTGCGTGGCGTTGATCAGTCGATCATCCGTGCCGCCCAGATCGACGGCGCGAGCCTGCCGCGCATCTACTGGAGCGTGGTGCTGCCGAGCCTGCGTCCGGTGTTCTTCAGTGCGGTGATGATCCTGGCGCACATTGCGATCAAGAGCTTCGACCTGGTGGCGGCCATGACGGCCGGTGGCCCGGGCTATTCGTCCGACCTGCCCGCCATGTTCATGTACTCGTTCACCTTCAGCCGTGGCCAGATGGGCATGGGCTCGGCCAGTGCAATCCTGATGCTCGGTGCGATCCTCGCGATCATCGTGCCTTACCTCTACTCCGAGCTGAGGACCAAGCGTAATGACTAGTCTCGCTGCCAAACCTGCCATCAGCCTGAGCCGCATCGCGATCTACGCGGTGTTGATCCTCGCTGTATTGCTGTACCTGGTACCGCTGGTGGTGATGTTGCTCACCAGCTTCAAGACCCCGGAAGACATCAGCACCGGCAACCTGTTGAGCTGGCCGACCGTGGTCAGCGGCATCGGCTGGGTCAAGGCCTGGGCCACCGTGGATGGCTACTTCTGGAACTCGCTCAAGATCACCGTGCCGGCCGTGCTGATTTCCACCGCCATCGGTGCGTTGAACGGTTATGTGCTGTCGTTCTGGCGCTTCCGTGGTTCGCAGCTGTTCTTCGGCTTGCTGTTGTTCGGCTGCTTCCTGCCGTTCCAGACCGTGCTGCTGCCCGCGTCGTTCACCCTCGGCAAGATGGGCCTGGCCAGCACCACCACCGGCCTGGTGTTTGTGCACGTGGTGTACGGCCTGGCGTTCACCACGCTGTTCTTCCGTAACTACTACGTGAGCATCCCGGATGCGCTGATCAAGGCGGCACGCCTGGACGGTGCCGGTTTCTTCACCATCTTCCGCCAGATCATTCTGCCGATGTCCACGCCGATCATCATGGTCTGCCTGATCTGGCAGTTCACCCAGATCTGGAATGACTTCCTGTTCGGTGTGGTGTTCTCCAGTGGCGACTCCCAGCCCATCACGGTGGCGCTGAACAACCTGGTCAACACCAGCACCGGGGCCAAGGAATATAACGTGGATATGGCGGCGGCGATGATCGCCGGGCTGCCGACCCTGCTGGTCTATGTGATCGCAGGCAAGTATTTCGTGCGCGGCCTGACGGCCGGCGCGGTCAAGGGGTAATCATGGCTACGCTTGAACTTCGCAATGTAAACAAGACCTATGGCGCCGGCCTGCCCGACACCTTGAAGAACATCGAACTGTCGATCAAAGAGGGAGAGTTCCTGATCCTGGTCGGCCCTTCGGGTTGCGGTAAGTCAACGCTGATGAACTGCATCGCCGGCCTTGAGACCATCACCGGCGGCGCGATCATGATCGGTGACCAGGACGTCAGCGGCATGAGCCCCAAGGACCGTGACATCGCCATGGTGTTCCAGTCCTACGCGCTGTACCCGACCATGAGCGTGCGCGAGAACATCGAGTTCGGCCTCAAGATCCGCAAGATGCCCCAGGCCGACATCGACGCCGAAGTGACGCGCGTGGCCAAGCTGCTGCAGATCGAACACCTGCTCAACCGCAAGCCGGGCCAGCTCTCCGGCGGCCAGCAACAGCGCGTGGCCATGGGCCGGGCCCTGGCGCGTCGGCCGAAGATCTACCTGTTCGACGAACCGCTGTCGAACCTCGATGCCAAGCTGCGCGTCGAGATGCGTACCGAAATGAAGCTGATGCACCAGCGCCTCAAGACCACCACCGTCTACGTGACCCACGACCAGATCGAAGCGATGACCCTGGGCGATAAGGTGGCGGTGATGAAGGACGGCATCATCCAACAATTCGGCACGCCGAAAGAAATTTACAACGACCCTGCTAACCTATTTGTGGCAAGCTTTATCGGTTCACCACCGATGAACTTCGTTCCTATGCGCCTAAAACGCAAGGACGGGAAGTTGGTGGCGCTGCTTGACAGCGGCCAGGCGCGATGCGAATTGCCGCTGGGTATGAACGACGCCGGCCTGGAAGACCGTGATGTGATTCTGGGCCTGCGCCCGGAGCAGATCGTGCTGGCGGCGGGTGAGGGTAATGGTTCATCGAGCATTCGTGCCGAGGTCCAGGTCACCGAGCCGACCGGCCCGGACACACTGGTGTTTGTGCAGCTCAATGACACCAAGGTCTGCTGCCGTTTGGCGCCTGATGTGGCGCCGCAGGTGGGCGAGACCCTGACACTGCAATTCGATCCATCCAAGGTATTGCTGTTCGACGCCAACACGGGCGAGCGCCTCGGCACTGCTTCTTCATTGCCCGCACAGGGGCATGCGGACAACGTGGCCCAATTCAAAGGCCGCTGAAGTAGATAACTTGTTGTTTTAGATGAAAAAAAAGTAACCCGCGTTAGATAAAAACAGTTTAATAACAATAAAGACGAGGATGTAGGGATGAAAAAGCAACACAACAACACTCGGCTGATCTGCCAACTGTCAGCAGCAGCAGCCCTTGTACTGTCCGCCAATGCGATGGCGGCCGATGCATTCAGTGCCGACTCCAAGTGGATGACCGGCGATTGGGGCGGCGAGCGTACCAAGCTGATCGAGCAAGGTATCGACATCAAGGCTGACTACGTAGGGGAAATGGGCGCCAACCTGCGCGGCGGCTACAACGACGACAAGACCGGCCGTTACTCCGACCAGTTCGGGTTGGGCGTGGCGCTGGACCTGCAAAAGCTGTGGGGCTGGGATAACACCCAGGCCAAGATCCAGCTGACTAACCGTAATGGCCAGAACATCTCCAACGACCGCATTGGCGACCCGCGTGCCGGCACGCTGAGCTCGTCCATGGAAGTCTACGGTCGTGGCCACATGGTGCGTCTGACCCAGTTCTGGATTCAGCACCAGATGTTCGACAACAAGCTGGACGTGAAGCTCGGCTACTTCGGTGAAGGCGAAGACTTCAACACCTTCCCGTGCGACTTCCAGAACCTGTCGTTCTGTGGCTCCCAGGTCGGCAACTATGTAAACACCTGGTACAACTGGCCGGTCAGCCAGGCCGCGATCCGCGTGAAGTACAACATCACGCCTGAGCTGTATGCGCAAATCGGTGCGTACAACCAGAACCCGTCGCAGCTGGAGCACGGCAACGGCTTCAAGCTCAGCGGCAGCGGCACCAAGGGCACTGTGATTCCGGTGGAATTGGTCTGGTCGCCGAAGGTGAATAACCTGCCGGGCGAATACCGTGTGGGTTACTACAAGAGCGCCGCCGATGCTGCTGACGTTCGTGAAGACGTCAATGGCAACGATGCTGCTACCACCGGTGCGGCCTACCGTACCCGCAGCAGCAAAAAAGGCTACTGGTTCGTTGCCCAGCAGCAACTCACCACCCATAACGGCGACGCTTCCCGTGGCTTGAACATCGCCGCCAACGCGACCTTCCACGACAAGGAAACCAACCTGGTCGACAACTACCAGTCGTTGATGCTGGTGTACAAAGGCCCATTCGACGCGCGTCCGAAAGATGACGTCGGTATTGGTGCCGCGCGTCTGCACGTCAACGATGACGTGAAGAAAAACGCCGAACTGCTGAATGCCGCCAACGGCGTGGCCGACTACGACAACCCGCTGTTCTCGCCGATCCGCGAAACCGAGTACAACTTCGAAATCAACTACGGTTTCCACGTCACCAACTGGCTGACCGTGCGTCCCAACCTGCAATACGTTGTCCAACCGGGCGGCGTGGATAAAGTCGACAACGCGCTGGTGGCGGGCCTGAAAATTCAGTCTACGTTCTAACGCTGTTGCGATAAGCTCCTTCTCTCTGTGCGCATTTTGCGGGTAGCCATGGCTATCCGCTTTTTTTTGGGTGGCACTGTGATATTTGGGACCGTGGCACATGCATGAGCAACCGCTGCAACGCTTTTTCAAATCCCTGCGCGAGCGTCCGGTGTTCGCCTGGGAGCGCTTTCAGATGCGCGACGTGTTGGTAATCGACCATCCGCTGTGCCAGGCGGTGTTCAGTCGCCAGGGCGCGCAACTGTTGCACTTTCAGCCCCGTGGCCAGAAACCCTGGTTGTGGTGTGCGGCCAAGTGGCCGCAAGTCGGCGCCATCCGTGGCGGCATACCGGTGTGCTGGCCATGGTATGGCCGCCATCCGAGCGAAAACGCTTGGCCGTCCCATGGTTGGGCGCGGTTGATCGACTGGAAACTGCTCGACAGCAGCAGCGACGACGACGGCGTGCGCCTGCACTGGCAATTGCAGCTGTGCGACTGGCAGGTCGACCTGCACGCGCACCTGGGCGACACCCTGGAATTGCGCCTGAGCACCGAGCACCAGGACGAGTTGCCGTGCCAGTTGAGCCATGCTTTGCACGCTTACTGGCGTATTGGTCACGTTGATGAGATAGCGCTGTCTGGGCTCGACGGCGCGCACGGTTACGACCAGCTCAATCGCCAGGCGTGCCAGCAGGAAGGCGAACTAAGGGTTGATGGCGGCTGCCAGCGGGTGTTCCAGCACGATGGCGAACTGCACCTCAAGGATCACGCCTGGCAGCGTGAATTGTGCATTGATACCGGCGACAGCGCCGACACCGTCGTATGGCATCCCGGCAGCCGGCCGCTGCTGGGGGTGAGCTTCAACGAAGCGTCGGGGTTTGTGTGCGTGGAGTCGGCGATGGCCGGGGCGAGTCTGGCGCCGGGGGAGAGGGCGCATCTCAGTTTGCAGGCGCGGGCAGGCGCCTAGCACATTGTCGTAGATACCGTCTTATCCGACACTGCGCAAAACCGTAGCAGCTGCCGAGCGCAAGCGAGGCTGCGTCAGGCGCGCTGCCGATTCAAGCCCGAGTCGCGGCCGACGCAGCCTCGCTTGCGCTCGGCAGCTGCTACGGTGGCAGGGGCTTAGTTGAACTCATCCCCCACCGGATACCGGCTGTCATTCAAGCTCTCTTTGATCTTGCGCAAATGCGGCTGGAAATCCACTCCACGGCGCAAGGTCATACCGGTCGCCAGCACATCCAGCACCGTCAACTGAATGATCCGTGAGGTCATCGGCATATAGATGTCGGTGTCTTCGGGCAGCGGAATGTTCAGGCTTACGGTACTGGCCTTGGCCAGCGGCGAGTTCTCGGCGGTTACGCCCAGCACCGACGCACCGTTTTCCCGGGCGATACGCGCCACTTCCACCAGCTCACGGGTGCGCCCGGTGTAGGAAATAATCACGAACAGCTCGCCCGTGTGGGCCACCGAGGCGATCATGCGTTGCATCAGCACGTCGGCGTGGGCGGTGACCGCCAGGTTGAAGCGGAAAAACTTGTGCAGCGCGTCCATGGCCACCGGGGCCGAAGCGCCCAGGCCGAAGAAGTGGATCTGCCGCGCCTGGATCAACAGGTCCACGGCCTTGCTGATCAGGGCCGGGTCCAGGGCCTGGCAGGCGGCGTCCAGCGAGGCGATGGCGCTGCCAAAGATCTTCTGGGTGTAGGCCTCGGGGTTATCATCGGCCTCCACGGCGCGGCTGACATACGCTGCGCCACTGGCCAGGCTTTGCGCCAACTGCAATTTAAGTTCAGGGTAACCGCTGACGCCGAACGAACGGCAGAAACGGTTGACCGTCGGTTCACTGACCGAGGCGGCCTGGGCAAGGGCTGCGATGGAGAAGCGGGTCGCCTGCTGCGGGTTGAGCAGGATGACCTCGGCCACTTTTTTCTCAGCCTTGTTCAATTCTTCGAGGCGGTTCCGGATCTGTTCCAGAAGATTTCGCACGCGGTCCATTCAGTCTTTCCTTCGGGCGACGATGCAAATAAAGGGTGGCAACCAATCGACGAGTGGCCTTTTGCGGTGGCCTATCCTACTGAGGGTAGCTGAACACCACCACTCGGAATGCGTATTTCCGGAAAATGTTGTGGTTATTACTACATTTTTCCTTGAGTGATGCCTTGAAAAAAGGTATTTGTAGCTTAACTTGATAAAAGAACAAACATCATGCCTTCGATAACCGTAGAACCCTGCACCTTTGCCCTGTTTGGCGCCTTGGGTGATCTGGCGCTGCGCAAGTTATTTCCTGCCCTCTATCAACTCGATGGCGCCGGGCTGCTGCACGACGATACCCGTATCCTGGCCCTGGCCCGGGAAGCCGGTTCCGAGCAGCAACACCTGGCCCATATCGAAAAAGAATTGCGTAAATACGTCGGCAAGGAACTGGACGAGAGCATCGCCCAGCGCTTCCTGGCGCGCCTGACCTATGTCCACGTCGACTTCATGAAAGCCGATGACTACGTGGCCCTGGCGGAAAAGGCCGGCACCGAGCAACGCCTGATTGCCTACTTCGCCACGCCTGCGGCGGTGTACGGTGCGATCTGCGAGAACCTGTCCAAGGTCGGCCTGGCGGAAAACACCCGCGTCGTGCTGGAGAAACCCATCGGTTCGGACCTGGAATCCTCGCGCAAGGTCAACGACGCCGTGGCGCAGTTCTTCCCGGAAAACCGCACCTACCGTATCGACCACTACCTGGGCAAAGAGACCGTCCAGAACCTGATCGCCCTGCGTTTCGCCAACAGTCTGTTCGAAACCCAGTGGAACCAGAACTACATCTCCCACGTGGAAATCACCGTGGCCGAGCAGGTCGGTATCGAAGGCCGTTGGGGCTATTTCGACAAGGCCGGCCAGCTGCGCGACATGATCCAGAACCACCTGCTGCAACTGCTTTGCCTGATCGCCATGGACCCGCCGGCCGACCTGTCCGCCGACAGCATCCGTGACGAGAAGGTCAAGGTGCTCAAGGCCCTGGCGCCGATCAGCCCGGATGGCCTTACCACTCAAGTGGTGCGTGGCCAGTACATCGCCGGCTACAGCGCCGGCAAGCCGGTGCCCGGTTACCTGGAAGAAGAGAACTCCAACACCCAGAGCGACACCGAAACCTTCGTCGCCCTGCGCGCCGATATTCGTAACTGGCGTTGGGCCGGGGTGCCGTTCTACCTGCGCACCGGCAAGCGCATGCCGCAGAAGCTGTCGCAGATCGTCATCCATTTCAAGGAACCGTCCCACTACATCTTCGCCCCCGAACAGCGCCTGCAGATCAGCAACAAGCTGATCATCCGCCTGCAGCCGGACGAAGGTATTTCCCTGCGCGTGATGACCAAGGAGCAGGGCCTGGACAAGGGCATGCAACTGCGCAGCGGGCCACTGCAATTGAATTTTTCCGACACCTATCGCAGCGCGCGCATCCCCGATGCCTACGAGCGTTTGCTGCTGGAAGTGATGCGCGGCAATCAGAACCTGTTTGTTCGCAAAGATGAAATCGAAGCCGCGTGGAAGTGGTGTGACCAGTTGATCGCCGGGTGGAAAAAATCCGGTGATGCGCCCAAGCCGTATGCGGCGGGGTCCTGGGGGCCGATGAGCTCGATTGCACTGATCACGCGGGATGGGAGGTCTTGGTATGGCGATATCTGAATTGAAACTGCCTCGGGGCGTGACTGCCCACGAGTACCGCACGCCTGTGCTGCTGGCGGACGGCCTGGCCAACGACGTGGCCGAACAACTGCGCGCGGCCATCAGTGCCCGTGGCGAAGCGACCCTGGTGGTGTCCGGTGGCCGCAGCCCCGTGGCGTTTTTCCAGAACCTGGCCAAGCAAGGCCTGGACTGGTCCAAGGTCACCATCACCCTGGCCGATGAGCGCTGGGTGCCGGTGGAACACGCCGACAGCAATGCCGGCCTGTTGAAGCAGCACCTGTTGCAAGGCCCGGCGGCCAAGGCCAGGTTCCTCAGCCTGTACAGCGCCGCCGCCAACCTTGAAGACGCTGCCGAGCAGGCCGATCGCCTGCTGGCCGAGTTGCCGGCCATTGATGTGCTGGTGCTGGGCATGGGCGATGACGGCCACACCGCATCGCTGTTTCCCAACAGCCCGAACCTCGCCGCTGCACTGCAGGCCGACGGTACCCGCCGTTGCTGGCCGATGCTGGCGCCGACCGTGCCGCACCAGCGCCTGACCATGAGTCGCGCATTGCTGGCCACGGCCCACTACACCGCGCTGTCGATTTCCGGCAGTTCGAAATTGACCACCTTGAGCGCCGCGCTGGCCAGTGACGACGTCGCTGCCATGCCGATTCGCGCGTTTTTGCAACCTACTTTAGAGATTTACTGGTGCCCATGAGCCAAGGATCAGCCGCTATGAAAAGCCCTCAACCGACCGTGTCCATGGCGGATAAAGTTGCCCTGATCGACAGCCTCTGCGCCAAGGCGCGGATCCTGCCGGTGATCACCATTGCCCGCGAGCAGGACATCCTGCCGCTGGCCGATGCCCTGGCAGCCGGTGGTTTGACCGCATTGGAAGTGACCTTGCGTTCCGAGTTCGGCCTCAAGGCCATTCAGGTGCTGCGTGAGCAGCGGCCTGAACTGTGCACCGGCGCCGGCACCGTACTCGACCGCCACATGCTTGAAGCGGCAGAAGTCGCCGGTTCGCAATTTATCGTCACCCCCGGCATCACCCGTGACCTGCTGGAAGCCTCGGTGCACAGCCCGATCCCGCTGCTGCCAGGCATCAGCAACGCCTCCGGCATCATGGAAGGCTACGGCCTGGGCTACCGTCGCTTCAAGCTGTTCCCGGCCGAAGTCAGCGGTGGTGTCGCCGCGATCAAGGCCTTGGGCGGCCCGTTCGGCGAAGTGAAATTCTGCCCGACCGGCGGCGTCGGCCCGGCCAATATCAAAAGCTACATGGCGTTGAAAAACGTGATGTGCGTGGGCGGCAGCTGGATGCTTGACCCGGAGTGGGTCAAGAACGGCGACTGGGCCCGCATCCAGGAAGTCACCGCGCAGGCGCTGGCGCTGCTGGATTGATCTGATTCATCGAATCGTTGTTGCTGTGCTTAACGGCATTTTTGCGGTGCACTTGGTCGGTGTACCGCTTTTTTTTTGCCGGTAAAAACCTGAGGCCCACCTTTAATCTCTGCTTAGCTCGGTAATGGCATTGACCAGGACATTGATGTCCTCCGCCGACGTCACCAACCCCGGTGTCACGCGGATACAGGTACCAAACGCCGCACCGGTGCGCGTAGTAGTGAACAGCCCATAGTCCTTGAGCATGCGATCCACCATCACCTGCTGATCCCGCCCGCTGAACTTGAACGCCGTAATCCCGCAATACAGCCGTGGATCATCCGGCGTCAGCACCTCGATCCCCGGCAACGGTCGCACCTGTCTCACCCATAAATCCCGCAGGTAATT
Organism: Pseudomonas sp. CFBP13509; assembly: GCF_005233485.1. NCBI lineage: Bacteria > Pseudomonadati > Pseudomonadota > Gammaproteobacteria > Pseudomonadales > Pseudomonadaceae > Pseudomonas > Pseudomonas sp. CFBP13509. The sequence continues at coordinate 50,214 of NZ_QGAA01000013.1, read as the reverse complement.
GATCCGCGCGCCCTTGGCCGCCGCGCCACCCAGCGCGCGATGTTCTTGCAGTACCAGCGGCAAGGTCATCAGTGCCGGAAAGTTCGGCGTGCTGTACGACGTACGCGCCCGCACGTCGGTGGCGGGGTAGTGGAACTCGCCCATGTCCGGATCAATGTCAGCCAGGCGTTTGGGGGCGATATAGAGGAACCCCAGGGTCAGCGGCGCGCCGATCCATTTGTGCAGGTTGAAGCCGGCGAACGCAATGCCCAGTTCGGCGAGGTTGAGCTCGATCTGGCCCAGTGCATGGGCGCCGTCGAGGATCACGTCGATGGCATGCTCACGCGCAGCCTTGGCGATGGCCTCTACGGGCATCACCAGGCCGGTGCGGTGGGTCACATGGGTCAGTGCCATGAGCTTCAGGCGCGGGTATTGGGCGAACGCATCGCGATAGGTCTGCATCAGGCTGTCGAAACTGGCCGGGTGGGTGTGGGACAGTTCTATCACCTCCACACCGCGAACCCCCGCCAACCAGCGCATCGCGCCTTTGACCGTGTCGTACTCCAGGTCGCTGATCAGCACCTGATCGCCGGGTTGCAGGCGGTTGTAGTTGCGGATCAGCGACTGCAAGGCTTCGGTGGCGTTGCGGGTAAAGGCGACTGCCTCGGGGTCGACGTCGATCAGGCCTGCGAGTTGGCGACGGATCTCGACGTTTTCACCTTGCTCGAAGCGCTGGCGCACATACAGCGAGTTGCTGCGGTTGATAAACGCCACATGCTCCAGGTACTGCGCCTGCACCTCGCGGCTCATACGCCCGAAGTAGCCGTTCTCCAGGTTGATCGGGCCGGGCTCCAGCGCATAGCGCTGGGCGATGGCCTGCCAGTGAGGTTCGTTGTCAGCATTCCTTGGCATGGCGAGTCTCTTAATGGCGGGGGGCGGGTTTGCCGTGTTTAACGCGCAGCGGTTCCAACAATTCGGACAAACCGTTGTGGTCGATTTCCTGCATCAATGCCAGCAACCCGCCCAGTTCGCCGTGGGGAAAGCCTTCACGGGCGAACCAGTTCAGGTAGGGGCCCGGCAGGTCGGCGATGATCCGGCCCTTGTACTTGCCGAAGGGCATTTCGCGGGTGATCAGCAGTTCGAGTTTTTCGGGATTCATGGGCTTCGTGTTGAGTGAGGCGAGGTCTTCGAAAATACAGGCATTCTGCATGAAGGCCAAATGACAGATCATGCAAATAACGTACATACAGATGGTTCAAATATTTTTAAGTGATTGAAAATAAACATAAAAGTAATTTTTCAAAACCTGGCACGAGCGCTGCAATCATTAAGGCAACCCTTCTTCACCTGCCTAAGGAATTGAAAAATGACTGACATCAACAAAGAATCGATCTCCGTACTGAACGACCTGATCGAGACCAGTATCGACGGCCAGAAAGGCTTCAAGGAATGCGCAGAAGACATCAAGCATCCGGAACTCAAGGCGCTGTTTGCCAAGCGCTCCGCTGACTGCGCTACCGCCGCCGCCGAATTGAAGACCGCCGTGCGTGCCCTGGGCGGTGATCCGGAAGACTCCGGCAGCGTAGCCGGCGCCCTGCACCGTGGCTGGGTCGACGTGAAGTCGATGGTGACCGGTAAGGACGAAGAGGCTGTGCTGAACGAAGCCGAGCGCGGCGAAGATCACGCACTGAAGGCTTATAAAGAAGCCATCGAGAAGATCAACAAGCACAACCTGCTGGGCATTCGTGACCTGGTTGAGCGTCAGTACCACGGCGTGCAACGCAATCACGACCAGGTAAAAGCCCTGCGTAACCAGGCTCGCGCTCAGTCGTAAGCGCTCCTAAGCGCTGCTGTGTAAGACATGTGGGAGGGGGCTTGCTCCCGATAGCGGTGGATCAGTCGATATTTCAATGACTGACACACCGCCATCGGGGGCAGCCCCCTCCCACATTTGCAGGGTGTTGGCCTTGAAAACCGTACTCAGCCGATGCTGATCGGCGGCAACTCGGTCAAGGTCACGACCTGCTGCTTGCGTGGTGCAAGAATTTCCGCCTCGCCATCCACGACCAGCTCATCGCGCTGGTTGAACACACGGGTGGCAATGCGTACGCGAAACTTCGGCAGCTTCTCGAGGATTTCCAGGCGCACGGTCAGGGTATCGCCGATTTTCACCGGCTTCTGGAAGCTCATCTGCTGGCCGATATAGATAGTGCCCGGCCCGGGCAGCTCACACGCAACAGCCGCGCTGATCAGGGCGCCGCTGAACATACCGTGGGCGATACGCTCCTTGAACATGGTCGCCTTGGCGTATTCGGCATCCAGGTGTACAGGGTTGTGGTCGCCGGACATGGCGGCAAACAGCTGGATATCACGCTCTTCGACGGTCTTGCTGTAGCTGGCGGTCTGGCCGACTTCAAGGGCTTCGTACGGGGTGTTGGTTACCTGGGTCATCTAAAGGTGCATCCTGTGGCTAATCGGTAATTTAACTATCTGATTTTAAACGTAAATTTATTCGCAGTGGGCCGGCCTGCGCAAGGTCAGGGCCTGGTCGAGCCACGTCAGCACATCGGCGGTGACTTCGTCGCGATTGGTTTCGTTGAACACTTCGTGACGCGCCTGCGGGTAGATATTCAGTTGCAGGTGCTGGCTGCCGGCCTCACGCAGGGCATGGGCCAGGCTTTTGAGACGCTTGCCCTCACTGACCGGATCACATTCGCCGCCCATCACCAGGATCGGCAGGCCCGGATCGATCTGGGCGAGATTGGACGCTTTGCTGATTTGCTGCAAGCCGCCGAGCAGATCGATCCATAGTTGGTTGGTACAGCGGAAGCCGCAGAGTGGATCGTTGATGTATTTGTCGACTTCGTTCGGGTCACGGCTGAGCCAGTCGAACGCGGTGCGAGTGGGCTTGAATGCCTTGTTGAACGAGCCGAACGACAGGAACTCGATCAACGCACTGCGCCCGCGCACACCCTGGCGCAGGCGTTCGGCGCGAGCGATCAGCCGTGCGGCGCGGTACAGCGCCACGGGCTGGAAATTCGAACCGCTGAGAATCGCTCCATGCAGGCTGGCGCTGTGGTGCAGCAGGTAGGCCTGGGCGATATAGCTGCCCATGCTGTGGCCCAGCAAAATGATCGGCAGCCCCGGCTGCTGCTGGCCGATGTGCTGGTTGAGGCTGGCCAGGTCGCCGACCACTTTGTTCCAGCCATCCTTTTCGGCATACAGGCCCAGCGTACCTTCGTCGGCGGTGCGGCCGTGGCCACGCTGGTCCGGCGCATACACGCCATAGCCTGCACTGCACAAGGCTTCGGCCAGCCGCGCATAGCGCCCGCTGTGCTCCGCCATGCCGTGGGACAGCATGACCACCGCCTTGGCCGGGCCGTCGGGCATCCAATGATTGACGTACAGGCGGCTGCGGTCATTCGCGGTCAGCCAGAAGGTGCTGTGGTTCATGGGGTTCCCTTTCTCAAGGTCTGCTCAAGGTCTGCTCGACGTTGTTGCAGTGTATAGCTCATCTGTCAGGCGACGGGGTATCTGCCTGCGCATCAGGGACAAGATTCATACAATCAATGACGCAATTTGCTGTATTTGCCTGCTTGGCCATAGCTGCTAACGTCCCCCAAGCTCCGCTTTCTATAAAAGCGGCCGGACACCTTCAGGTAAGGGGACAAGAATAATGCAACCTGATTTCTGGAATGACAAACGCGCGGCGGGCGTTCCCAATGACATCGACCTGTCGGCCTACAAGTCGGTAATCGAAGTCTTCGAGCGCTCGTGCAAGGCCTTTGCCGACCGTCCGGCATTCAGCAACATGGGCGTCACCCTGACCTACGCCGAGCTTGAGCGCCAGAGTGCGGCGTTCGCCGGCTACCTGCAGCAGCACACCGACCTCAAGCCCGGCGAGCGCATCGCCGTACAGATGCCCAACGTGCTGCACTACCCGATCGCCGTGTTCGGCGCACTGCGCGCCGGGCTGATCGTGGTCAACACCAACCCGCTCTACACCCCGCGCGAGATGCGCCACCAGTTCAAGGACGCCGGCGTGCGTGCCCTGGTCTACCTCAACCTGTTCGGTTCGCGGGTGCAGGACGTGTGCACCGACACCGAGATCGACTACCTGATCGAAGCCAGGATGGGCGACTTCATGCCCGCTGCCAGAGGCTGGCTGGTCAACACCGTGGTCGACAAGGTCAAGAAGATGGTCCCGGCCTACCACCTGCCGCGTGCGGTGTCGTTCAAGCGCGCCCTGCGCATGGGCGCGGGCCTCGGCGTGACGCGCCATCCGGTGAACCTGGACGATATTGCCGTGCTGCAATACACCGGCGGCACCACCGGCCTGGCCAAGGGCGCGATGCTCACCCATGGCAACCTGGTGGCGAACATGCAACAGGCGCGCGCGTGCATGTCCCAGGTGGGCGACGACGGCCACCCGCTGATCAAGGAAGGGCAGGAGGTGATGATCGCGCCGCTGCCGCTGTACCATATCTATGCCTTCACCGCGAACTGCATGTGCATGATGGTCTCGGGTAACCACAACGTACTGATCACCAACCCCAGGGACATCGGTGGGTTTATCAAGGAGCTGAAAAAGTGGCGCTTTACCGGGCTGCTGGGACTCAACACGCTGTTTGTGGCGTTGATGGACCACCCGGAGTTCAAGAACCTGGATTTCTCCCACCTCAAGCTCACCAACTCCGGCGGTACGGCCCTGATCAAGGCTACGGCCGAACGCTGGGAGCAGATCACCGGCTGCTCGATCGGCGAGGGCTATGGTCTGACGGAAACCTCGCCGGTGGCCAGCACCAACCCCTACGGCAAGAAATCACGCCTGGGGACCGTGGGCATCCCGGTGCCCGCCACGGCGATGAAGGTAATTGATGACGAAGGCACCGAGCTGCCCCTGGGCGAGCGCGGTGAGTTGTGCATCAAGGGCCCGCAGGTGATGAAGGGCTACTGGCAGCAACCGGCGGCCACTGCTGAGGCCCTGGACGCCGAAGGCTGGCTGAAGACCGGTGACATCGCGGTGATCGACGAAGATGGGTTTGTGCGCATTGTCGACCGCAAGAAGGATTTGATCATCGTCTCGGGTTTCAATGTGTACCCCAACGAAATCGAGGACGTGGTGATGGCCCATCCGGCCGTGGCCAACTGCGCGGTGATCGGCGTGCCGGACGAGCGCACGGGGGAGGCGGTGAAGCTGTTCGTGGTGGCGCGTGCAGAAGGGGTGAGCCTTGAGGAGTTGAAGGCGTACTGCAAGACCAACTTCACGGGTTACAAGGTGCCCAAGCACATTGTGTTGCGCGACTCGTTACCGATGACGCCGGTAGGGAAGATCCTGCGCAGGGAACTACGCGACATCGCCTGATGTGAGATGCGGTACAAATGTGGGAGGGGCGGTGCGAGGATTCGACTTGCCCCCTCCCACATTTGTCGTGCGTCGTCCTGAAGGCCTTATTCCAGAGCCTTTCATCAAGGTATTTCACTTCTGTTTAAAGTGTGACCAAATATTGTAGGACAGTCGTGATTATGACTGCGGGGCCCTCTTTAGGCTCTAGTCGGCCCTTGGCAAAGCTGCTACTCTCGGCGCGCTTTGTGACGTCTAGGCCTGCTTGAAAGCGCCAGATTCACCAAAAAAAACATACACCAATAATAATCGCATCAAATGCGATGATGAATTCGCGTCGCTGAGGAGTGGGCTTCCATGCACGAAGACTTTTGGAAGGATAAGTACCCCGCCGGGATTGCTGCAGAAATCAATCCAGACGAGTATCCGAATATTCAGGCGGTATTGAAGCAGTCCTGCCAGCGCTTCGCCAACAAACCGGCCTTCAGCAACCTGGGCAAGACGATCACCTACGGTGAATTGTACGAACTGTCCGGCGCCTTCGCCGCGTACCTGCAACAGCATACCGACTTGAAGCCCGGCGATCGCATTGCCGTGCAGTTGCCCAATGTCCTGCAATACCCGGTCGCCGTGTTCGGTGCCATCCGTGCCGGCCTGATCGTGGTCAACACCAACCCGCTGTACACCGCGCGGGAAATGGAACACCAATTCAATGATTCCGGCGCCAAGGCGCTGGTCTGCCTGGCCAACATGGCCCACCTGGCGGAAAAGGTCGTGCCCAAGACCGCCGTCAAGCATGTGATCGTCACCGAAGTCGCCGACCTGTTGCCGCCGCTCAAGCGCCTGCTGATCAACAGCGTCATCAAGTACGTGAAGAAAATGGTCCCGGCCTATCACTTGCCCAAGGCGATCAAGTTCAACGACGTACTCGCCAAGGGCCAGGGGCAAGCGGTCAACGAAGTCTGCCCGGCCAGCGGCGATGTGGCCGTATTGCAATACACCGGTGGCACCACCGGCGTGGCCAAGGGCGCGATGCTCACCCACCGCAACCTGGTCGCCAACATGTTGCAATGCAAGGCGCTGATGGGCTCCAACCTCAATGAAGGTTGCGAGATCCTGATCACGCCGCTGCCGCTGTACCACATCTATGCATTCACCTTTCATTGCATGGCGATGATGCTGATCGGCAACCACAACATCCTGATCAGCAACCCGCGCGACCTGCCGGCGATGGTCAAGGAACTGTCGAAGTGGAAGTTCAGCGGCTTTGTCGGCCTGAACACTCTGTTCGTGGCGCTGTGCAACAACGAAGCCTTCCGCAAGCTGGACTTCTCCGCGCTGAAAGTCACCCTGTCGGGCGGCATGGCCCTGCAACTGGCGGCGGCCGAGCGTTGGAAAGCCGTGACCGGTTGCGGCATCTGCGAAGGCTACGGCATGACCGAAACCAGCCCCGTGGCCACGGTGAACCCGATCCAGCATATCCAGATCGGTACCATCGGCATTCCGGTGCCGTCGACCCTGTGCAAGGTCATCACCGACGACGGCGTCGAGCTGGCCCTGGGTGAAGTCGGCGAACTGTGCGTCAAGGGCCCGCAGGTGATGAAGGGCTACTGGCAGCGCGAAGACGCCACCGCCGAGATGCTCGACAGCGAAGGCTGGCTGAAGACCGGCGACATCGCGATCATCCAGCCGGATGGCTACATGCGCATCGTCGATCGCAAGAAAGACATGATCCTGGTCTCCGGTTTCAACGTGTATCCCAACGAGCTGGAAGACGTGCTGGCGGGCCTGCCGGGCGTGCTGCAGTGCGCGGCCATCGGTGTGCCGGATGAAAAGTCCGGCGAACACATCAAGCTCTTCATCGTGGTCAAGCCGGGCGCCACCCTGACCAAGGAGCAGGTCATGGAGCATATGCGCGCCAATGTCACCGGCTACAAAGTGCCAAAGGCCGTGGAGTTCCGCGATGCGTTGCCGACCACCAACGTGGGCAAGATCCTGCGCCGCGAATTGCGCGATGAAGAGTTGAAGAAACTCGGTCTTAAAAAGTAATCCGATCCAAATGTGGGAGGGGCTTGTCCCCTCCCACATTTTTTTTGACCGCGTTCTTACACGGCGAACTGCGCGAAGCTGACACCCGCACCCGCCGGCCGCACATCCTTCAAGAACGAATCCTTATCCGCGCTCAGCTCCAGGGTAATCTCCGGCTTGCGCTTGCCTGCGTTGCGCACCACCAGTCCCTCGAGCTTTTCACGCAGGAACACGGTCGGCACCTTCAGGTGCAGCAGCTGGTCGGTCTCGGCGTTGTGCATCAACAGGTGAATCCACTCGTACTGGCCGACGGCAATACGCCCCACCGGCAGATCGAACCACCAGATGTTGCGTTTGCGGTCCAGGTCGGTGAAGTGGCAGTTATTGACGCCGAGTACGGCACCGCCCAGTTCCTGGTTTCTGCGGGCGATGGCCTGTGCTTTATTGAGTTTCATAACCTTCCTACGGGATCTGTTATTCAGCGTTGGAGCCTGAATGTGCCGGGCATTCTCGTGGGTTGGCTGCAAAACATAAAGCCAAACCTGTCGTTGGCGATGAAATGTTCACCGAAAAATAATTGAAACTCTGCCGAACGGCCTTGGGTCAATCTCTACGTAATGACCAAAACCCTTTGATTGTTCTTTCGGAGAAATACCATGGGCAGCACAGCGGATAAGGCAAAAGGTTTGAAAGACGAAGCCGTCGGTAACATCAAGCAAGGCGTCGGCAAAGTCACCGGCAACGACAAACTACGCGCTGAAGGCGTCGTGCAGGAAAAGAAAGGCCAGGTTGAAAAAGCCGTGGGCGACACCAAGGACGCGGTGAAAAAAGCGACCAAGTAAGACTGCCATCGTGCAGCCCGACGGCCATCCACGGATGGCCGTTTTTATGTCACATGCAGTGATTAAAGTTTCGAAATTGTTTCAAGGTCGCCAAATAGGCTACCTTGATGTAGAAAACGGCCCCTGAGTCGCCCACGACCCCCTTTTTGCGGCGAAAGGAGACGCTATGATTTTTCCGGTTCTCGATGGTCTCAAGCTCCACACAGTGCTGGTGCGCACCGTCAAGGAATTCGTCGATGACGAGATGTCCACCTACGCCTCGGCACTGGCCTACCAGATGCTGTTTTCGTTATTTCCCTTCCTGCTGTTCCTTATCGCCCTGATCGGTTTCCTGCACCTGCCGGACTTTTTCACCTGGCTGCGCCTGCAATCGGAGCTGGTGTTGCCGCCCCAGGCCCTGGAGCAGGTCAACCCGGTGATCGACCAGTTGCAGCAATCCAAGGGTGGCCTGCTCTCGGTGGGTATCGTGATTGCCCTCTGGACCGCCTCCGCTGGCGTGCGCCTGATGATGAGCGCCATGAACGCCGCGTACGACGTCGTGGAAGGCCGGCCGATCTGGAAGCGTTTCCCGCTGTCGGTTTTCTACACCATCGGCATCGCCGGCATGCTGCTGGCCGCCGCCGCGCTGATGGTGCTCGGCCCACAGGTGATGGAATGGCTGGCCGGCCAGATCGGTATGCAGGAATTCGTGGTGACCTTGTGGACCATCGTGCGATGGCCGCTGATCGTGATCCTGCTGATGTTTGCCGTGGCCCTCATGTATTACGTGATGCCGGACGTCGAGCAGAAGTTTCGCTTTATTACCCCGGGTTCGGTGCTCGCGGTGGTGGTGTGGATCGTCGCCTCCCTCGGTTTTGGCTACTACGTCAAAACCTTCGCCGACTACAACGCCATGTATGGCAGCATCGGTGCGATCATCGTGTTGCTCCTGTACTTCTACATTTCCGCCGCCGTGCTGTTGCTGGGGGCGGAGATGAATGCCGTGATCGAGCACATGTCGGCCGAAGGCAAGGAGCCAGGCGCAAAGGATTTCGATGAGCCCGCGCCCGCGCACGAAAAACAACATGTCTCCGGCCTCGGCCGCGACCACTCCAAACCCACTACCGATGAAGTCTGATCGATGATCCGTGAAATCCTGAAAATGGGCGATGAACGCCTGCTGCGTATCGCCCCGCCGGTACCGCCGGAAATGTTCGACAGCCCCGAGCTGTGGCAATTGATCGACGACATGTTCCAGACCATGGAGCACGTGGGCGGCGTCGGCCTGGCCGCGCCGCAGATTGGCGTCGACCTGCAACTGGTGATCTTTGGGTTCGAAGCCAGCGAGCGCTACCCGGATGCCCCGCCGGTGCCGCAGACCATCCTGATCAACCCGTTGATCACGCCGCTCAGCCCGGTGCGGGAAGAAGGCTATGAAGGCTGCCTGTCGGTGCCCGGACTGCGTGGTGCGGTGGACCGTTACCAGCAGATTCGCTACGAGGGGTTTGATCCGAAGGGCGAGCCGATCGTACGTTTTGCCGATGGCTTCCACGCGCGGGTGGTGCAGCATGAATGCGATCACCTGATCGGCCGGCTTTACCCCTCGCGCATTACCGACTTCAGCAAGTTCGGCTTTATTGAAGTGATGTTTCCCGACATGGACCCAACCGCTGACGAGTAATCGCCGACCCGTTGAGAACAAAATGTGGGCGGGACCAGGTTATTTGGCCGGTTTGACGAACCGCAACGTCATCCGGTCTGACTCGCCAATCGCCACATATTTTGCCTTGTCCTGCTCCCCCAATTTCAACGTCGGCGGCAACGTCCACACGCCGGCGGGATAATCCTTGGTGTCCTTCGGGTTGGCGTTGACCTCGCTCTGGCCTGCCAGCTTGAACCCCGCGTCGGTGGCCAGTTTCACCACCTGGGCGGTGGTCAGGTAACCGCTGTCCTTGATCGCCTCCAGCTCGGCCCCGTCCTTGGCCCGGTGATCTTCCACACCCAGCACGCCACCCGGTTTCAACACCGTGTAGAACGCGTGGAACGTGGCCTCGGCGGTATCGGCCAGCACCCAGTTATGCACATTGCGGAACGTCAGCACGGCGTCCGCCGAAGCAGGTTTGCCGAACACCGGTGCCTTGGGGTCGAACTCGACCACGTCTGCCTTGGCATAGCGCGTAGGGTCGGCGGCGAATTTGTTTTTCAGGTTCTCTTCGGACGTGCGTGCATAGGCGCTGCTGCTCGGCGCTTGTACGGCGGCGATGTAATGCCCGTGCTCCTTGAGCAACGGTGCCAGCAGTTCGCTGTACCAACCGCCCCCTGGGGTAATTTCGATCACGGTCTGCCTGGCGCGCAGGCCAAAGAATTCCAAGGTCTGCTGCGGGTGGCGATAGCCGTCGCGGGCGCTGTTGGCCGGGTCGCGCCAGCTGCCGGCCAACACGCTGGCGTATTGCTGGGCGCTGATCGGTGCGTCGGCGGCCTGGCTGAACGTGGGAACGAGGAGGGCGGTAAGGGACAGAGCTGCAAAGGTCGCTTTCATGATCATCCGAAAAGTGGGCCACTGTGTCGCCGAGGCTAGCATGGGGCCCATGCGGGGCGATCACACATTATCCGAGGACGACCTCACTAAACGATCTAAGCCCATCGCGATCATCGGTTTGTTACGTTTGTAGCGCACCAGTCGCTCGCTGAGGGATTGCGGCAATAGCGTGTCCTGGGTGAAACCCATGCGCTGATACAAACCCTCCAGGTCCGGATGGCACAACAACCACAGCGTGCCTTGCACCTCGGTCGCCGCCGCGGCTATCAATCGCCCCGCCAACCCCTGGCCGCGATACGCCGGGTCGACAAACACACCGGTCAACCACTGTCCGCCGATCACGGGTGTCAGGCACAGACCGGCGACAATCTCGCTGTCGCGCGCTACCCACAAACGCCCGCCCTTGAGTGCCTTCATCGGTGAGTCATGACGGCGATAAAACTTGTTCAGCAGCGGCCATAGCGGCTCAGCCAGGGGGGCGATGTGCAGTTCGGGCATGGTGTTTGGGCAACATAATCAAGGGCCGGGGATTATAAGCGCCTTCTGTGCGGCAATAGGTGGTATACCCAGTGTTACATCCCCTGTAAGTGGAGCATGCATCATGGCCAAAGGTATGGATTCAAAGAAAGCCGCGAAGAAGAAACCGGCAAAGACCGCCGACGAAAAACGCGCCGACAAGAAAGCCAAGAAAACCGAGACAGGCCTGTTCGGTCACTGAGTTAATGATCATTCCCACGCACCCGCGTGGGAATGCCGCCAGGGACGCTCGGCGTCCCACCTGTGACTTAGATCGCCGCCAGGGTTTCCTTCACTGCCTGCGCCTGCGGGTCAGTGGTCTTCGCCGCTACCTGCTGCTCTTGCTGCTGCTTCAAACGTTCGGCCACTTGCTTGGAAATGGCGTCCTGCTTTTCCTGTGACATGTTCTGCACATCCGCCTCGGTCAACCCTTGTTCCTTGAGCAATTGCTCACGGATACGCTCGGCCGGGGTTTTGCTCATGTAATCGGTGAAGTCTGTGCGGGCGGAGCTGGTGGCGGGGACATCCGTCGTCACCGTGGTGGCCGCTGTGCTGGCCTGCAACTGCACGCGGGTCTTGGCGAAAGCTTCGTCGATGCGATCGCCCGCCTTGTCCAGATCCTTCTGCGCGGCCGGCAGGGTCACGCTTTGCTGCGCCGCTTGCAGGGCGCCGCTGTACAGCGTGCTGGCGGCGGCGTTGGCAGGGTCCATGTCGGGACGCGTGATCTTTTGAAGGGTCGACACGGCTTGGGGGTTGTTGTTAACCAGCATGATCGGTCACCTGGGAAAATGTTCGGTGCCATAGCGGGAGCAAATAACATGCCGGGTCCGATAACCCCGGTTTGACTGGATTTGGCCTGGCCGCCGCGGCAAACATTGTCCCGCAGGCGGCCAACCGTTGCCGTCAATGGGCGGTATTTTCCAAGGCCAGGTTGCGCGTACGCGGGCCGAACCAACTGATGGTGATCATCACGATCAGCATGCTGCTGGCAATAAACGCCAACACACCGGGTGTGCCCAGGTGTTCGAGGATAAAACCGATCAACAGGCTGCTGAACACCGTCGACAAGCGGCTGAACGAATAGCAGAACCCCACCGCCCGCGCGCGGATATTGGTCGGGAACAGCTCGCTCTGGTAGGAGTGGTAACTGAAGCTCAGCCAGGCGTTGCAGAAGGTGATCATCACCCCGCAGATTACCAGCCCCACCGCCGTGGTTTGCAGGGCGAACAGGCTGCCGAAGATCACCGCACCCATGGCGGAGCCGACGATCTGCCATTTGTTTTCGAAGCGGTTGGCCACCTTCACAAACAGCAACGGCCCCAGCGGGTAGGCGAGGGTGATGATAAAGGCGTACAGCAAGCTGTGGGTCACGCTGACACCCTGGCCCGAAAGCAGCGCCGGCAACCAGTTGCCGAAACCAAAGAAGCCGATGGCCTGGAACACATGGAACACAATCAGCATCAACGCGCGGCGGCGGTATGGCGGTTGCCAGATGTCGGCAAAACGGCCGCTGCCTTGCACGCTGACGGTTTCGGGTTCGGGTTCATCCAGGGGTTTGCCATGGTCTTTCCGGCAGCGTGCCTCCAGGGTGTCCATGATCCTGCCGGCTTCTTCGAAGCGGCCTTTCTGCGCCAGCCAGCGCGGTGATTCCGGCAGGCGCTTGCGCAGTTGCCAGATAAACAGCGCAAACACCGCACTGCTCAGCACCACCCAGCGCCAGCCCGACACCCCGAACGGCGCCTGGGGCACCAGCCACCATGACATCAATGCCACGGCCGGCACCGACAGGAACTGGATGAAAAACGCAAAGGCGAACGCCGAACTGCGCATGCGCTTGGGCACCAGTTCCGATAGGTAGGCGTCGATGGTCACCAGCTCGATGCCCAGGCCGATGCCCACCAGGAAACGCATGCCGATGATGCCCAGCGCGGATGTCTGAATGCCCATCAACACCGTAGCGACGGTGTACCAGATCAAGGCAAAGGTGAAGATCGCCCGGCGCCCGAAGCGGTCGGCGATGGGGCTGAGCAGGCTGGCGCCGAGGAACAGGCCGAGGAAGGTCGCCGAGGCGAACGCCGCCTGGTCGGAGAAGCCGAACACGCCCTCGCTGCCGGTGTGGAAAATCCCGTCACTGATCAGGCCGGGGCTGATGTAGGCGGTCTGGAACAAGTCATACAGCTCGAAAAAACCGCCGATCGACAGCAGCGCCACCAGGCGCCAGACCGTGGCGACGGCGGGCAGGCGGTCGATACGCGCGCTGATATGGGCGGCGCGGATCGGGTCGATGCCGTCTGTAGCAGGGAGTGCAGGCATGGCGGGAAAAACTCAGTCAGTGATGGGGATATCGAAGGTCTGAAATGCATCGTCCAGCGGATGGTAACCCAACACCCGTGTGGTTTCGCTCAGGTCCAGGCGCTTGAAGCGGTTATTGGAAATGCCATGGGCGATCAGGTGTTTCACGCCCTCGGCCTCCACTGCACGCTGCAGCAGCTGCACGGCATCCCGCGGGCTGAGCCAGGCGCTGAGGTCGCGGGCGTTGTTCAGGTCGTGGGTTTCAACGAATTCGAACGCGCCGATGCGCAGGGCAATCGTCGACAGCGGGGTTTTCGCCGCGTAGTAGCCACACAGCGCTTCGCCGTAGCATTTGCTCACGCCATACAGGTTGGCCGGCATCACCTGCATGCCTGGGCTGATCTGCCGGTCTACCGGGTAGCCTTCGATGGTTTGCGCGCTGCTGGCGAACACCAGGCGCTGTACACCCGCCGCCACAGCGGCTTCGAACAGGTAGGTGGTGGCGAGGATATTGTTCGGCAGCAATTCGTCGAACGTGGCGCTGGCGTGGGGGATGCCCGACAGGTGCACGATCACATCGATGCCTTCGAGCAAGCTGGCGAGGCTGGCTTTGTCGCTGAGGTCGGCGTGCACGAAGCGGTGTTCGCCCAGGTCGAAATCAGGCGCGATGCGGTCGGTGAGGGTGAAACGGTAGCGGTCTCTCGAGGCTTCGAAAAACGTCTTGCCGATTCTGCCGCAGGCGCCGGTGAGCAGTACGTTGAGTCCTTTCACGGGCATGTCCTTAGTTATGCCCGTCGAGGGCGAATAGCTGGAAGCCCTGGTGCTGGCCGAGGCGCTGGTAGTAGGCGGCAATGGCGGGGTAGGCCGGGCGCGCCATGGGCGTCATCTGCCAGCGGTGCACCGAGAGGCCGATCAGGATGTCGGCGAGGGTGAATTCATCGCCGGCAACAAAGGCCCCGGTTTTGCTCAGTTGTTGCTCGAGGATGCCCATCTTGTCGTTCCATCGTTGCACGGCGGCTTCAATCTGCGCCGCGTCCAGGCCGTCCGGGTTATTGCGTACCAGGGCGGTGAAGGCATCGCCCCAGGCACGGTTGAGCTCGACGGCCTGCCAGTCGATCCACTGCTCGACCCGGGCGCGTGGGGCGGGCTCGATGGGCAGCAGGTCGTGGCGCTGGTAAAGCCCCACCAGGTAGCGGCAGATGGTATTGGACTCCCACAGCACGCCGTGGTCGTCGATCAGCACGGGTATCTGGGCATTGGGGTTCAGGGCGAGGAATTCGGCGGACTGGGTGGGCTGGAAGCCGATGCCCCAGTCTTCGCGCACGTAGTCGATGCCCAGTTCCTGGCAGGTCCAGAGCACTTTGCGCACGTTGATGGAGGACGTGCGACCCAGGATTTTCAGTGAATGTGCCATGGTGCTTTCCTTGCGATGGAGAACAGCCAATCTAGCAGGAGGGAGAAGCTACGGCGATGCCTCCGAGCGGGCGGGGTTAAAATGTGGGACTACGTGCTCTCGCGAACCTGCAACTCAAACCCCATATCCACCACCGGCTTGGCGATCCTGTTGCCCGCCATGATCGTCAACAAATGCTCCGCCGCCCGCCGCCCGATCGCTTCCCTGGGGGTACTGATGCTGCTCAGGCGCGGCACCATGAAGGACGACGC
Organism: Pseudomonas sp. CFBP13509; assembly: GCF_005233485.1. Lineage (NCBI taxonomy): Bacteria > Pseudomonadati > Pseudomonadota > Gammaproteobacteria > Pseudomonadales > Pseudomonadaceae > Pseudomonas > Pseudomonas sp. CFBP13509. The sequence goes on along the minus strand of NZ_QGAA01000013.1, from coordinate 35,030 downwards.
CGGCAAGTCGTTGAAACCCAGCACCGCGACACGTTCTGGCACTTTGATGCCGTGGCGCATGGCTTCCAGCAGCGCGCCCTGTGCCAGGTCGTCGTTGCCGAAGAAGATCGCATCCACATCCGGATGGGCGGCCAGCAGTTGCAGGAACAGTTCGCCGCCCAGGCCCACCGAGGAAGGGCGTGGTGTCAGCAGTTCCAGCGCCGGGTCGTACAGGCCCGTCTGTTGCAGCGCACGGCGAAAGCCTTCGCCACGCAGCAGGGTGCGTTGGTCCAGTTGCGCGCCGATATACGCCAGGCGCTTGCGCCCACGGGAGATCAAATGTGCGGCCGCGGTTTCACCCGCCGCCAGCTGCGAGAAGCCCACGCAGTTCACGCCGGCATTGGGGTCCAGGTCCATCATGTACACACACGGCACATTGCTGGCCTCGACCATCCGTCGGGCGCTTTCGGTGCGATCAAAGCCGGTCAGCAGCAACCCGCGTGGCTGATAGGCCATGTAGTTGCGCAGCAGGTTTTCCTCTTCGTCGCGCGAATAGTGGGAGTTGCCGATCAGCACTTCAAAGCCCTTGGGCCGCAGCACCTGGTGGATGGCTTCGAGGGTTTCGATAAACAGCAGGTTGGACAACGACGGCACGAGGACTACCACCGAATGGCTCTGGGCCGAAGCCAGGGCACGGGCGGCGGGGTTGACCACGTAGTTGAGTTCGGCAGCGGCGTGCTGGACTTTTTCCACCAGTTCGATGGCCACGGTGCTGATGCCGCGCAACGCGCGGGAGGCGGTAATCGGGCTGACGCCGGCCAGGCGGGCAACTTCGTTGAGGGTAGGGCGACCGGTGGTGCGGGTATTTTTATCGTTCTTGGAGGTCATCAGGCGGCTTGCCAAACAAAAATCGAGGCACTAAGGTAGCGCTGTCTCCAAAAGGCTGCAAATTATTGAACTATGGGTTGCCTGATCCGGTTCAAATGATTGGAGCGGATGCACGCGTCACTCCATAAAAATGACAAGACGGCGCGGGAAAAGCCTGTTTTTGCACTCGCCTCACGGCGTGCAAAGGTAGCGCTATCTGCGTCTTGAGGTGTTTCATGAGTCAACCTGTTACCGCCCTGGTCATCATGGGTGTTGCCGGCTGTGGCAAAACCAGCGTCAGCGAGGCCCTGTGCCGCCTGAACGGTGCCACCGCCATTGAAGGCGACAGCTTTCACCCCGCCGCGAACATCGAAAAGATGAGCGCCGGCCACCCCCTCAACGACGACGACCGCGCCGGTTGGCTCGACATCCTGTGCGATGAACTGCGCCGTTCGCTCAAAGCCGGTGAACATCCGGTACTCACCTGCTCCGCGCTGAAAAAGAAATACCGCGACCACCTGCGCGAAGCCGCGCCGGGCCTGGGTTTTGTATTCCTGGAGTTGACCCGCGAAGTCGCCGCCGACCGCGTGTCCCATCGCCCCGGCCATTTCATGCCGGCCAGCCTCATCGACAGCCAGTTCGCCACCCTTGAATCGCCCAAGGGCGAGCCGCTGACCCTGGCCCTCAACGCCAGCGAAGACAGTGTCGAGGAGTTGGCCAGGCAGACCAACGCCTGGTGGCTGACACACGGTTTTGAACCATCCAACTGATTTTTTGCCGGAAAAGATAGCGCTATCCCCGGCAGGAAATTCAACACCCGCTTTAATAACAACAACAAACAGGAGAGACCCCCCATGTTTGGCATGTCCCACGAGTCGTACCTGCTGTTAGATGCAGTCGTTACCATCATCGGGCTGATCGTCTTGATCACCCGCTTCAAGGTTCACCCATTTATTGCGCTGATCATCGCGGCCGGCTTCCTTGGCCTGACCTCGGGCATGCCGGTGGACAAGATCATCAAGGCGTTCCAGGACGGTTTCGGCGGGGTGCTTGGCTTTGTCGGCATCATCCTCGCGCTGGGCACCATGCTCGGCAAGATGATGGCCGAATCCGGCGGTGCCGATCAGATCGCCCAGACCCTGATCCGCGCCTTTGGCAAGGACAAGGTCCAGTGGGCCATGATGTTCGCCGCATTCCTGGTGGGCATTCCGTTGTTCTTCGAGATCGGCTTTGTACTGCTGATCCCGCTGGTGTTTATCGTTGCGCGCCGCACCGGCGTGTCGCTGATCAAGATCGGCATCCCGCTGCTCGCCGGCCTCTCGGCAGTCCACGGCCTGGTGCCGCCGCACCCGGGCCCGCTGCTGGCCATCGGTGTGTTTGGCGCCGACATCGGCAAGACCATCCTGTACGGCCTGATCGTCGCGCTGCCGACGGCCATCATCGCTGGCCCGATCTTCGGTACGTTTATCGCCAAGTACATTCCGGGCAACCCGTCCCAGGAACTGGTCGATCAACTGGCCCGCGAGCCTGAGAACAAAAACCTGCCGAGCTTCAGTATCACCCTGGTCACCGTGCTGCTGCCGGTGTTCCTGATGCTGCTCAAAACCTTCGCCGACATCGCCTTTGCCGAAGGCAACGTGGTGCGCAACTGGATGGACATGATCGGTCACCCGATCACCGCCTTGCTGCTGGCGTTGCTGCTGTCGCTGTACACCTTTGGCAGCCGCCAGGGCATCCATTCCAAGCAGATCCTCAAGCTGCTCGACGCCAGCCTTGCGCCGACCGCCGCGATCATCCTGATCATCGGTGCCGGTGGTGGCTTCAAGCAGATGCTGGTGACCAGCGGCGTGGGTGACGTGATCGGCCACATGGCGGTAAACGCACAGATCAACCCGATCCTGCTGGCGTGGCTGGTGGCGGCGGTGATTCGTGTGGCGACCGGTTCGGCCACCGTGGCGACCATTACCGGCGCGGGCATCGTAGTGCCGGTGGTGGGGATGATTCCCGGAGTTAACCGTGAGCTGCTGGTGTTGGCGACGGGGGCGGGTTCGTTGATCCTGTCGCACGTCAACGATGCGGGGTTCTGGCTGGTGAAGCAGTACTTCAACATGACCGTGGCCGAGACCTTCAAGACCTGGACGGCGATGGAAACCATCCTGTCCGTTGTGGCACTGATCTTTATCATGTTGCTGTCGTTGGTGGTCTAACAGACACGCTACAAGGCAAGGGTGAAAACCCAATCAACTGTGGGAGGGGGCAAGCCCCTCCCACAGTTTGACCACATTTGTTCAGGTGGATCGGGTCAGGCTTTAGCGACCAGCCCATCCGCCCGGAACATCCCGCGAATCCCGCGCACCGCCTGGCGAATCCGGTCCTGGTTCTCGATCAGCGCGAAGCGCACATGATCATCCCCATACTCGCCAAACCCAATCCCCGGCGACACACAGACCTTCGCTTCCAGCAGCAGCTTCTTGGCGAATTCCAGTGAACCCATGGCGGCATACGCCTCGGGAATCTTCGCCCAGACGTACATCGACGCCTTGGGGTTCTCCACCATCCAGCCCAGCTCATGCAGGCCCTTGACCAGCACATTGCGGCGCTGGCGGTACTGCTCGGCGATGTCCTTCACGCACTGTTGGTCGCCTTCCAGTGCGGCAATCGCGGCGACTTGCAGCGGGGTGAAGGTGCCATAGTCGTGGTAGCTCTTGATCCGCGCCAGGGCATTGACCAGTTCCGGGTTGCCCACCATGAAACCGATGCGCCAGCCGGCCATGTTGTAGCTCTTGGACAGGGTGAAAAACTCCACCGCAATGTCCTTGGCGCCCGGCACCTGCATGATCGACGGGGCTTTCCAGCCGTCGTAGACGATGTCGGCGTAGGCCAGGTCATGCACCACCAGCACGTCGTACTGCTTGGCCAGGGCGATCACCCGTTCGAAGAAATCCAGCTCCACGCACTGCGCGGTCGGGTTGGACGGGAAGCCGAGGATCATCATCTTCGGCTTGGGGATCGACCCACGGATCGCCCGTTCCAGTTCGGCGAAGAAGTCCACGCCAGGCACCAGCGGCACCGAACGCACCTGGGCGCCGGCAATCACGGCACCGTAGATATGAATCGGATAACTCGGGTTAGGCACCAGCACCGTGTCGCCCTGGTCCAGGGTGGCCAGCATCAGATGCGCCAGGCCTTCCTTGGAACCGATGGTCACGATGGCTTCGGTCTCGGGGTCGATGTCGACAGCGTAGCGATCCTTGTACCAGCGCGAAATTGCCCGGCGCAGACGTGGAATGCCTTTGGAGGTGGAATAGCCGTGGGTGTCTTCACGCTGGGCGACGGTAACCATCTTCTCCACGATATGGGGAGGCGTGGCGCCGTCGGGGTTACCCATGCTCAAGTCGATGATGTCTTCGCCGCGCCGACGCGCAGCCATCTTCAGCTCGGCAGTGATATTGAAAACGTAAGGGGGGAGTCGATCTATGCGCGCAAAGCGGCGCGGCGAACCAAGGTCTGCCATTGTTGCCTCGAGAGTACGTAAGCGCCCGGAACCGTCCGAGCGACGTCGGCCACTGCGGTGGCCTGCGGGGCAGACAATACGGTCGATGATGGCCAGTTGTCCAGATGTGTCGGGAAATTTTCTGCATGGAGTACTGCAAGGATATGCCCCTATACTCGATACGGGTTTGTTCCCTCATAAGAAGGAGACTGTTCAGATGGACCAGCAGACAAAACAACCGTTAGAGCCACGCATGGAAGACGGCAAGGCCCTGGTGATCGCCGGGGTGCAAGGGCGTTATTCGAAGGCTACCGTGGGGGATATCCCCAAGTTGTGGAGTGTGTTCGACGAAAGCGTAAAACACATCAAGAAACGCGTCGGCGGAGTGACCTACGGCGTTTGCCATAACCCCAGCCACGGTGAATTCGATTACATGGCCGGAGTGGAAGTACCGTCCAAAAGCGATGTGCCGAGCAACTTCGAGTGCGTCGAACTGCCTGCGCACCACTACGCCGTGTTCCCGCACTATGGCCCGGTGCAGGCACTGGAGCAGACCTACGAGCGCATCATGTTCGAGTGGTTGCCGCACTCGGGCTACAAGGTGGCGGGGGCGGATTTCGAGCGGTACAGCGCGGATTTTGATGGGCGCAAGGGGACGGGGACGGTGGAGGTCTGGTTGCCCGTGGAACACAAGTAACCCACTGGCTGAACGCTTGTCTCGCCGCAACCACAGGACGTTCAGCCACCAAAGCTGAGTTGATAGCCCTGCGCAGATTGACGTATGGCTTTCGCTACATCAGGGGCCAACCGGCAGTAATCGTCTTCGCGCTTGAGCACGGCTTCCAGGGTTTGAAGGAGTGCCTGAATGCGCGCTTCGGGATTTTCAATTTCGCAGGTTCTTGCAAATTCCAGGATGCCCAGGCGTGCAGCAAACAATGATTTGTTGCCGGACAGGTCAAGTGCCAGTGAGTCCTCAGGGAGATAGGCGGTGGTGTTCACAATGTCGTATACCGGTGCCAGCCGGGTATCCGATTTCAGCGGGTCGCTATAGAGCACGCCGAAGTTCTTCAAGTGAGCGTCGCCATTACCCACTATGCAGCTCAGTGCCACGCTGTCGAACAATTGATCGAGCGAGCTGCGTTGATGTTCTGGGGCGCAGAACACGCGTACGGCCTTGGCGATCGCTGCGTAACTCTTGGTGTACTTCTGCTCCGCAGAGAGACCCATCAAGGTGGTCATGTCTTCGAAACCCAGCGGGTTGAGCTGCTCGTCCCGATCAAAGCGCCGCATGATGAACAGCTTATGATTCTGCGACAGGTAAAAAGGTGGCACCGGCAAGCCTGCATCCCGGGCGATGGACATGCACAGGTACTCATTGATGGCCAACCCCGGAAACTCATCGCGCCCGCTTTTGATAATCAGGTCGTTGGTTTTCGACGTGAACTTCTGCGCGGATGCCTGCGGTTTTTCCGGCACCAGTACTTTGGGCTGCACGCCAGAAATACCTGCTCGCAGGATGTAGCGATCCACCAGTTCCAGGAACAGATCCTCCGCGCCGTCCCAGGCGAGAATTTCGTTGAGGTTTTCTCCGCTGGAGGGAGGGCTGTTGCGCAGGATCAGGTCGTTTACTTGATCCGAAGACACGAACACCCTACCAATCGGTGCACTGCTGCCCGAGAGTGCCAGCAACAACATCGGATCGACCTTGACCGTCTTGGCGAGGCGATTGCGCAATTGCTCCAGAACGTAGCCTTCCGGCAGGTTCATCTGGAAGATGGGGTGAAGTTCTCGGCGGCGATATTCTTCGGCGCGAACGGGCATCGTCAGGCTGACTGCGGTTTGTGCCCGCAGGTTTTCGCCGTAGCGGAACAAATAGTCGTTGGCACTCATCAACACGCTGCCGCTTTTACCTTGAGGGGTATGAACGCGTAAATGGGGGCTAATCATTGAACAAGTCCTCCAGTTCCTCCAGGGTCGGCATGGTCACAGGCACTAATTTGAATTCGCTGCCCAAGGCGGCGATCACTCGGGCATAGGCATTCATTGAGACCGAGAGGCTGCCTTGTTCGACTTCTATCAGCTTCTGCCGGGTAACCCCTGCAAGTTTCGCCAGATCCGCTTGTTTATAGCCACGGTTAAGTCGCATGGCGCGAATTTGGCTGCCCAGTCGCTGAGTGATAACCGAAGTGTCCATGTCATATATTCATTACTTTTTAATTGGAAGTTATGTATACGTTACATTTAAAGTAAGTCAAGACCGCTTCGACCCAACACCCACCTCAACCTCCGCTCATACCCACCCCGCCCCTTATACGCCTCCCCGCTGTCCACCCATCCTGCGCCCAGATACAACCCCATCGCCGCCACATTGTGCGTGTCCACCGACAACTCCAGCGCCTTGATCTGCGGCCACGCCTGCAAGGCCGCCGCCGGCAAGGCTTGCAAACAGGCCTTGCCGAATCCACGCCCTTGCTGCTGCCGATCCACCTGCAACGCATGCAGCGTTGCGCTGTGTTCATCGGCCCAGTGGGGCAGGCAGGGCGGGCGTTTAAGCAGGAGGAAGGCTACCGGACTGTCGTCGGCCAGCAGGGCAAAGCCTTTGACGCCGGGGCTGGGCTTGGCCAGGAGCGAATTGAGGGCGCAATACATGTCGCCGCAAAACGGCAGCTGTTCAGGGTGAACTTCGATGGCGCTGACATGCTGTTGTTGCACGGTATTCAGCGTTTCGTAGGCGACAAGGCGGGTTTGCATCGGCGTGTCCGAACAGCGGCAAGGAAGGGCGCAGTCTATCGGGTTTGTGCTGGACGACATTATTTTTCAACGGGCTGTCGATTTGCCCGAGGGCCGTTCGACTAAGGGTGTCTTCCGTGATTTTCCAACCCGAAGGAGTATCGCCATGAGTACCGCTATCAACACCCTGATCGAGCAATGGAAGCAAGCCGTGCTTTCCCGGAATATCGATAAGATTGTCAGCTATTACGCCGACGATATCGTCTCGTTCGACGCCGTGACCGCCCTGCAGTTCAAAGGCAAGGCGGCCTACCGTGCGCACTGGGAGGCCTGCATGGAGCACTGCCCCGGCCCGGGCATTTTCGAGTTCCACGAACTGCGTATCGTCGAGTCCCAGGACAGCGCATTCGCCCACTGGCTCGCCCACTGCGGCGGCGCCGGGCCGGACGGTGAAGTGAAGGCCTGCTGGATGCGGGTGACCGCCGGCTACCAACGCTTCAACGGTGACTGGAAGGTGGTGCATGAGCACTGGTCGGCGCCGTTCGACATGGCAAGTGGCACGGCATTGTTCGACCTGAAACCTTGAGCGCCGCGAACTATAGTCAATAGTCCGAAGACGGAGACGCACATGAAATACCTCTGCCTGATCTACAGCAACGAGCAGGTGCTGCACACCTCGCCGGACAGCCCCGCAGACCCGGAGTGTCTTGCCTATGCGCAGTCCATCCAAAAAAGTGGCCGTATGCTCGCCGCCGAGCCGCTGGAGTCGGTAACCACCGCCACCACGGTGCGCATGCGCAATGGCAAGGTGTCGATCACCGACGGGCCGTTTGCCGAAACCAAGGAACAGCTCGCCGGGTTCTACCTGATCGAGGCGCGCGACTTGAATGAAGCGATCCAGGTGGCCGGTGGCATTCCGGCCGCCCGGGTCGGCAGTGTGGAAGTGCGCCCCGTTCGCCAATTGAATCTCTGAGCACAACAACCATAAGACTTGAGGAGGTTTAGCCATGCCTACGCAACCTGCCGAATTTGAACTGTCCATCAGCCGCGTGATCGATGCGCCGCGCAGCCGGGTGTTCCGCGCCTGGACCGAACCCGCGTTGTTGCAACAATGGTGGGGCCCCCATGGCATGACCACCCCCGAGTGCGAAATGAACCTGTGGGTCGGAGGGCTGTTTCGCACCCTGATGCGCGCGCCGGATGGCAGCGAGTACCCGACCCAAGGCGTGTTCCTGGAGATTGTCGCCCCTCGGCGCCTGGTGTTTACCGACGCCTATACGCCGGGCTGGATCCCTTCGGGCAAACCGTTCATGACCGCCGAAGTGACGCTGCAGGAAGTCGAGGGTAGCAAGACCCTCTACACCGCTCGCGCCATGCACTGGAGCGCCGAAGACAAGCAGGCCCACGAAGCCATGGGCTTTCACGACGGCTGGGGCCAGAGCCTGGACCGCCTGGTGACGCTGGTGACCCAGGGCATGCGCGATTGACGCCTCCCATCGAGGCGATCTACCGCAGTGAGTCCCGGCGCGTCCTCGCCACCCTGATCCGCCTGCTGGGGGATTTCGACCTCGCCGAAGAAGCCTTGCACGAGGCGTTCTTCGTCGCGGTCGAGCGCTGGCCGCAAGAGGGCGTGCCGGACAACCCACGGGCCTGGCTGGTGTCGACCGGACGCTTCAAGGCCATCGACCGTTTACGCCGCCAGGCCCGCTTTACCCCGTTATTGCAGGCGCAGGCCGACGCCCTGGAAGCCGCTGACTGGAGCGTTGAGGACGTGGAAGACGACCGCCTGCGCCTGATCTTCACCTGCTGCCACCCAGCGTTGGCTGCCGACGCCCAGGCGGCGCTGACCTTGCGTGAGATCTGCGACCTCACCACCGAAGAAATCGCCCGCGCCTTTCTGGCCACCCCGACCACCATCGCCCAACGCATCGTGCGGGCCAAGGGCAAGATTCGCGAGGCCAAAATCCCTTATCAAGTGCCGTCACTTGCCGAGCTGCCCGAGCGCCTGGACAGCGTGCTGCGCGTGATTTACCTGGTCTTCAACGAAGGCTATTCGGCGTCCATGGGCGCGGACCTCACGCGCGAGGACCTGACCCGCGAAGCCATTCGCCTCGGCCGCCTGCTCCTGGAATTGCTGCCGGAACCGGAAGTGATGGGCCTGCTGGCGCTGATGCTGTTGCACGAATCCCGCCGCGCGGCGCGCACCTCGGCCAGCGGCGAGCTGGTGTTGTTGGATGAACAGGATCGTTCGCGGTGGGACGCGTCGCTGATGGCTGAAGGTTGCGCGCTGGTGGAACGGGCACTGACCCAGCGGGGTTTTGGCCCATATTGCCTGCAGGCGGCGATTGCGGCGGTACATGCCGAGGCACCCAGCGCCGGGGAAACGGATTGGCTGCAGATTATCGGGCTCTACGATGTGTTGCTCAGTGCCGCGCCGTCGCCGGTGATCGAGTTGAACCGCGCCGTGGCGGTGGCCATGGGCGAAGGGCCGTTGGCGGGGTTGCAGTTGGTGGAAGGTATTCTGGCGCGCGGCGAGTTGCTGGATTACCACCTGGCGCATTCGGCGCGGGGCGAGTTTTGCCGGCAATTGGGGCGGGTGGAAGAGGCCCGGGCAGCCTACGAAAAAGCCTTGTCGCTGACCCAGCAGATCCCGGAAAAACGCTTCCTCAAACACCGCCTGGCCGAACTCAATCTCCCCAAGCAATGAGGATCACTCCAGCATCTTCCCCAACAACCAACTCCCCGCCGGCCCTGGCGGATGATGCCGTGACCACAGTGCATCCACCGCCACCGAGCGCGGCCAACCGCGTGCCTTGAGTTCGACCAACTGCCCCCCACCAAAGCGCTCCACCAGCCAGCGCGGAATCGGTGCCCAGCCAAACCCCAACTGGGCCATCTCCAACAGCATCAGGTAACTGGGGGCCGACCACACACGGCCATTGGCGCGGGTTTCGTTCGGGTTGATGATGCTGGCCAGACGCAATTCGCGGTGCTGTTGCAGGGTGTGCGCGGTGAGGGTACCGACGCCCGCCAGCGGATGTCTGGGTGACACGAACAGGGCAATTTCCGTGCGCTCGTCCACGGGGGCGCGGGTCAGGTCTGGCGGATACTCTTCCTGGTGTTCAATAAACGCAATCTGCGCGCGGCCGCTTTGGACCAGGGCGATCAGGTCTTCGCACTCGGCGATCAGGCATTCCAGCTCCAGGTCCGGGTAGCGCTGTTCAAAGGCGCTGAGGGCGACTTCGAAACGGTCGGACTGGTAGGTATCGGACATGGCGATACTCAGCTTCGGCTCCAACCCCTGGGCCAACTGGCTCGCCGCCAATTCCAGCCGGCTGCTGGCCTCCAGCACCTGCTCGGCGCGTTGCAGCAACACATGGCCCGCCGGCGTCAGCGTCGGCTTGCGGCTGCTGCGATCGAACAGCACCACATCCAGGTCAATCTCCAGGCTCGCCACGGCCGCGCTGACGGTGGACTGGCTCTTGCCGAGCTTGCGCGCCGCCGCCGAAAACGAGCCTTGGGTGGCCGCCTGCACAAACGCCTGCAGCACTTCGTTAGAGGCCATGACTATCGCCTTGATCGATGGTTATTGGTTATGAAGTATCGAGTCAAAGGCTAATGATGACAACCATCGTCACTCACGGAGCCGGGTCATGAACCCTACCAAGTCGATTACTGAACGTGTTTGCCAGGCCATTGGTTTCGAAGCCCTGGCGTTGTTGATCTGCACCCCGTTGCTGGCGTGGATCATGGACAAGCCTGCCCTGGAGATGGGCATGGTCACCCTGGCGATCAGCCTGTTGGCGCTGGCCTGGAACGTGATTTTCAACGGCCTGTTCGACCGCCTCAAGGCGCGCCTGCAACTGGCCAGCAACGGCTGGACCCGCGTGCTGCATGCCTTGATGTTTGAAGGTGGGTTGATCCTGGTGTGTGTGCCGCTGATTGCCGCCTGGCTGAACATCAGCTTGGTGCAGGCGTTTATCCTCGACATAGGCGTACTGCTGTTTTTCCTGCCGTACACCTATGTGTATCACTGGGGGTATGACGTACTGCGTGACAAGCTCCTACAGAAACATGCCGCCCGACGCCTCGATACGTTGGCCGGTGATCCAGGCACTACCGTCGGCGAGCAGGCTGGCAATCGCGCCGCCGATATCGTCCGGTAACCCGGCGCGGCCCAAGGCGGTATTGCTGGCGACCATGGCGTTGAGGTTGGCGTTGTCGCGCACGGCACCACCGCCGAAGTCGGTTTCAATGGCGCCGGGGGCCAGGATGTTGACGCTGATGCCACGGCCGCCCAGCTCTTTGGCCTGGTAGCGGGTCAGCACTTCCATCGCGCCTTTCATGGCGGCGTAAGCGGCGTAGCCGGGCAGGCTGAAGCGCGCCAGGCCACTGGAAATATTGACGATGCGCCCGCCGTCGCGGATCAACGGCAACAGCTGTTGGGTCAGGAAAAACGGACCCTTGAATTGGATCGCCACCAATTGATCGAACTGCGCTTCGGTGGTCTCGGCGAAGCTGGCGTGAATGCCGATACCGGCGTTGTTGATCAGAAAATCGAAGCGGTCCTGTGCGAAAACGTCCTTGAGTACGCCAGCAACCTCACCGACGAAATCAGCGAACGTCGCGCTCTGGCTCACGTCCAGTTTCAGCATCGCGGCACGGCCGCCCAGTTGTTCGATCTGTGCGACCAATGCCTGCGCTTCATCGGCCTTGCTGTGGTAAGTGCCAATGATGTCGACGCCTTGTGCCGCCAGGTGCAGGGCGGTGTTTTTGCCCAGGCCACGGCTGGCCCCGGTGATCAATGCGATTTTACGGGTCATGGTGATGTCCTCGGTGATTGAGTGTGGGAAGCAGTGTATTTGTCCGGTCGTAACGTGATAAACAGCGCTATGCCGGAATCACTGGCCGAATAAGGCGAACAATCCATGAACAAACTGGATCTGCTGCGCACCTTCGTGCGCGTTACCGAGCTGTCGAGTTTCACCGGTGCCGGCGAGAGCCTGGGCCTGCCGCGCTCCACGGTGTCGGAACATGTGCAGGCGCTGGAAGAGCTGCTCGGCGCCCGCCTGTTGCAGCGCACCACGCGCAAGGTACAGGCCACCCAGGATGGCCGCGTGCTGTATGAGCGCAGCAAGGATTTGCTCGCGCACATGGAGGAGTTGGAAGGGCTGTTTCGCCAGGACGAAGCGCAACTGGCCGGGCGGATTCGGGTGGACATGCCCAACGTGATGGCGCGGGACTTGATCCTGCCGCGTCTGCCGCAGTTTATGGACGCACACCCGCTGATCGAACTGGAGATCAGCACCACCGACCGCCAGGTCGACCTGCTCGCCGAAGGCTTCGATTGCGTGCTGCGCGTGGGCGCGCAGCCGGACCAGAGCGTGGTGGCGCGGCTGCTGTGCAGCATGCCGATGATCAACTGCGCGAGCGCCACCTACCTGCAACGCTACGGCGTGCCCCGGACACTGGCCGACCTGGCCGACCATCACCTGGTGCATTACGTGCGGCCGTTGGGTTCACGTTCGGCGGGGTTTGAATACGTGCAGGGCAACAAGGTGCTGCGCGTCCCCATGGCCGGTCGGGTCACGGTCAACAGCACCGATGGCTACAAGTCGGCCTGCCTGGGCGGTTTCGGGATTATTCAGGTGCCGGCCCTGGGCATGGGTGACGAATTGGCCAGCGGGGAGCTGGTGGCGGTCCTGCCGGACTATCCCGCACCACCGCTGGATGTGTCCCTGCTCTACGCCGGTCAGCGGCATCTACCCCTGCGGGTGCGGGTGTTCATGGATTGGCTGGCGACCATTCTGCATTCGCAGCTTTAACGCCGCGCCGACAGCTGTTGCGGCGCCAGGAAGGCGTCGTGGAAGTAATCGCGAAATGCCTGCATTGCCGGGGTAAAGGCGCGTTCGCGGTGCCAGGCCAGGCCGACGCTCATGGGCGTGACGGGGTCGGTGACGGTCAGGGTCTCGATGCGCTTGCCTTCCAGCGACCAGGGCCGGTGCACCAGGTCCGACAGGATCGCCACGCCGCTGCCATTGGCAACCATGCTGCGCACCGCCTCCACCGAGCTGGTGCGCAGCCGCACCTTGGGCGTTTGCCCGGCCTGTTCCCAATAGCGCATGGCGCTGTGTTCGGCTTCATCGACGGTGAGCAGGATGTACGGCTCCTGCGCCACATCCGCCAGGCTCACCGCACCGCGTTCGCACAATGGGTGATGGCTGGGCAGCCATAAACGACGTTCCGAGTTGAACAGGATTTCCGAGACGATCGCCGGGTGGGTGAGGTTCGCAGTGAGGACCACGGCCATGTCGAACTGGCCGTCGAGCAGGCCCTGTTCGATGGCCTGGCGCTCCTGCTCGAACACCTCCAGGGTCACATCCGGGTGCCAGTGCTCCATGCGCTGCAGGTGGTGGGGCAGGAAGTAACCCAGCACCGTGTAGCTGGCCGCCAGGCGCAGCACGCCGCTGGCGCGGTAGTCGGGCAACGGGCTGTTCAGCGCATCGTCGACACTGCGCACAATCACGTAGGCGCGGTTGAGAAAATGCCGCCCGGCATCGGTCAGGTTCATGCCCTGGGCCGAGCGCACAAACAGTTGCACGCCGAGCAGGGCTTCCAGCTCCTTGATCGCCGTGGTCACCGCAGACTGGGAGATGTTCAGGTGAATCGCCGCCTGGGAAATCTGGCCGATTTCGGCGGTGGCCACGAAGTAGCGGATTTGGCGCAAGGTCAGGGACATGGCTTTATCTGATTTTCAGAAGATAGGCCATCTGATAATAGATCTTCCCAAGGGGTCAAGCCGCAGCCTACTTTCGAGCATCACCTTTTGGCGGAGCGTCCCCGATGCAGGCAGTGGATTTCAATTCAGACATGGGCGAAGGCTTCGGTCCCTGGACCATCGGCGACGGCGTCGACGCGGAGCTGATGGCCTATATCAGCTCGGCCAATATCGCCACCGGCTTCCATGCCGGCGATCCCGGCACCATGCGCCGCACCGTCGCGCGCGCCAAGCAATTGGGGGTGGCCATCGGCGCACACCCGGGCTTTCGCGACCTGGTGGGCTTCGGTCGTCGGCATATCAATGCGCCGGCCCAGGAGCTGGTCGACGACATGCTCTACCAACTGGGCGCCCTGCGCGAAATCGCCCGCGCCCAAGGCATGACGCTGCAACATATCAAGCCCCACGGCGCGCTCTACATGCACCTGGCCCGCGACGAAGAAGCCGCGCGCCTGCTGGTACAGAACCTGCAAATCATCGAGCCGACGCTGTTGCTGTACTGCATGCCCAACTCGGTGATCTGGCGCGTGGCCAAGGAACTCGGGCAACCGGTGGTGCGCGAATTCTATGCCGACCGTGAGTACGATCTCACCGGCTCCATTGTGTTTACCCGCAACGTACGTGCGCTGGATCCGGCCACGGTCGCGGCCCGTGTCCTACGGGCGTGTCAGATGGGGCTGGTGCGTACCGTAGAAGGCGAAGACCTGTTTATTGAATTCGACTCCATCTGCCTGCACAGCGACACCCCCGGCGCGCTGGAGTTGGTGGAGGCCACCCGTGAAGCGTTGGACCAGGCCGGCATCACAGTCAAAACACCCTAATAAGATCGAACGTTCACTTTTTGCCTGCCTTTCTATAACGATTCCAAGAGGAACAGACATGGCTGAAACGTCCCCCATCCGCTACAGCTTCGGCGGTGATGAACACCTGTTCGCCGAAGTCAGCGAGAGCATGTCCCTTGAAGCTTTTTTCAAGGGCATGGCCGTGACCCGTGCCGTGGAGCGCCTGGCGCTGGAGGGCGTGCTGGATGTGTGCCTGGCCAATGCATCGTTCCAGATTCGCTTCGACCCCGACCGCATCGCCCCCCATGTGCTGCTCGACGCTGTGCAAAGCGCCGAAGCCCAGGCTGTGGCCGAACGCACCCTGCACACGCGCATCATCGAAATCCCGGTGCTCTATAACGACCCCTGGACCCATGAAACCCTGATGCGGTTTCGCGACCGGCATCAAGACCCCGGCGCCACCGACCTGGAATACGCCGCGCGCATCAATGGCCTGGCCGATGTCGAAGCGTTTATCGCCGCCCACAGTGGTGCGCCGTGGTTTGTCTCGATGGTGGGTTTTGTCGCGGGCTTGCCGTTCATGTTCCAGATGGTCGAGCGCGAGCGGCAGTTGCAGGTGCCCAAGTACCTGCGCCCGCGCACCGACACGCCGAAGCTGACCCTCGGCCATGGCGGTTGCTTCGGCTGCATCTACTCGGTGCGCGGCGCCGGCGGCTACCAGATGTTTGGCGTGACCCCGGCACCGATCTACGACCCGGCGCAGCAGCTGGCTTACCTCAAGGCGCATATGGTGTTCTTCCGGCCGGGTGACATCGTGCAATTCAAACCCATCGACCGGGACGCCTACGACCTGGCCGTTGCCGAGGTGGAGGCAGGACGTTTCGACCTGCGCATTCGCCCGGTGGAATTTTCCCTCGATGCGTTTCTCGCCGACCCCATCGGCTATCCGAAAACCCTGCAGGAGGCGCTGGCATGATCAAGGTCCTCAAACCCGGCCTCGCCACCTCTGTGCAGGACCTGGGCCGCGAAGGCTATTACCACCTGGGCATTCCGCCATCGGGTGCTTTGGACCAATACGCCTTGAGTGCAGCCAACCATCTGGTGGGCAACCCGGTGGGCGCGGCCGGCCTGGAATGCACTTTGATCGGGCCGGAATTGGAGTTTCAACGCGATACCCTGGTCGCGCTCAGCGGTGCGTTGATGTCGCCGCGCCTGGACGGTGAAGTGGTGCATCAGGACACCGCCTTCGAGGTGCGTGCCGGGCAGGTGCTGCGTTTCGAATTTCCCAAGGCCGGTGCCCGCACTTACCTCGCCGTCGCCGGTGGCATTGACGTGCCGTTGGTGCTTGGCAGCCGTTCCACCTACACCCTCGGCGCCCTTGGTGGTTTCCACGGGCGACGCTTGCAGGCAGGCGATGAGCTGCCCATCGGCGAAGCCAGCGGTCTCGGGCGGGCAGGCAACAGTTTGCCGATGGCATTGCGCCGCTCGGTGGGCGGCGATGTCACCTTGCGCGTGGTGCCAGGCCTGTATTACGAGCGATTGACCGCGGGCGCCAAGAGCAGCTTTTTTGCCGAACCGTGGACGGTCGGCTCCGAGGCGGACCGCATCGGCTATCGCTTCAAGGGCGGCAGTGCGCTGAGCTTTCAACCGCGCGAGCAGCCGTTCGGCGCGGGGTCGGATCCGTCGAATATCGTCGACAGTTGCTACCCGATTGGCTCGATACAGGTACCGGCAGGGCTGGAGCCGATTGTGCTGCACCGCGATGCGGTATCCGGCGGTGGCTACGCGATGATTGGCACGGTGATCAGTGCCGACCTGGACTTGATCGGGCAGATGCAGCCTAACCAGCGGGCGGGGTTTGTGGCGGTGACGTTGGAGCAGGCACTGGAGGCGCGGCGGGTGTACAAAAAACGGCTCAAGGCCATGGCGGGACTCTTCAACAACTGACACGACACACATCCAAATGTGGGAGGGGGCTTGCTCTCTCCCACATTTTCAATCTGAGGTTGGTCAGAAGAGTTTGGTGAACAGCCAGTAGAGGCTGCCGGACAGCAGAATCGCCGCCGGCAAGGTGAGCACCCACGCCATCAGCAAATTGCGGATGGTCCGCATCTGCAACCCACCCCCATTGGCCACCATGGTCCCCGCCACCCCCGACGACAACACATGGGTGGTCGACACCGGCAGCCCGAACATATCCGCTGCGCCAATGGTCAGCATCGCCACGGTCTCGGCCGAGGCGCCCTGGGCGTAAGTCAGGTGGGTCTTGCCGATCTTCTCGCCCACGGTGACCACGATGCGCTTCCAACCGACCATAGTGCCAAGCCCCAGGGCGATGGCCACGACAATCTTCACCCACAGCGGAATAAAGCGCGTGGCATCGTCGATCTGTTGCTTGAACAGTTGCAGCTTGCCTTGGGTGTCAGCGTCGAAATTGCCGACCTTGCCTTTGTCCATCAGGCGAATGGTTTCGCTGCTCAGGTACATATCGTTACGCACGTTGCCCACGGCTTCGGCGGGGACTTTGGCCAGGGAACCGTAGCCTTTGACCTGGTCACCGATCTGGCCGGCGAGGGCGGCGAGGGCCGGAATCAACTCGGGCGTGGCTTCCTTGGTACGCATGTAGGTCGACAGCACCGGCCGAGGGTCACCCGCCAACGCCAGCGGCGCTGTTTTCATCAGCGCCACCTGGGTCACTTCGGCGACTGCGGCGAACTGCAACGATTGTTCGGCCGGCATGGCGCGGTTCAGCGCATAGGCCATGGGCAGGGTACCCACCAGGATCAGCATGATCAGGCCCATGCCTTTTTGCCCATCGTTGGAGCCGTGGGCAAAGGACACGCCGGTGCAGGTGGCGATCAGCATGCCGCGAATCCACCAGGGCGGCGGGGTGTCGCCCTTGGGGGCCTTGTACAACGCACGGTTTTTCACAAAGGCGCGCAGGGCCAGCAACAGCAAGGCGGCGAAGGCGAAGCCGATCAGCGGCGAGAGCAGCAGCGCATAACCGATCTTGATCGCCTGGCTCCAATCCACACCGCTGGTGCCGTCACGCCCGTGCATCAAGGCATTGGCCACGCCGACGCCGATGATCGAACCGATCAGGGTGTGGGACGACGAGGCCGGCAAACCCAGCCACCAGGTGCCGAGGTTCCATAGGATCGCGGCGATCAGCAACGCGAAGATCATCGCGAAGCCGGCCGATGAACCCACCTGCAGAATCAGCTCCACCGGCAGCAAGGCAATGATGCCGAACGCCACCGCGCCGCTGGACAGCAGCACACCGAGGAAATTGAAGAAGCCCGACCACACCACCGCAAACTGCGGCGGCAGCGAGTTGGTGTAGATCACCGTCGCCACCGCGTTGGCTGTATCGTGGAAACCGTTGACGAACTCGAAACCCAGGGCAATCAACAGCGCCACACCCAGCAGCAGGAACGGCGTCCACGTGGTGAGCTGGGCGCCCATTTCGTGCATGTCGTGCATGAGGCTGTAGGCGGTAAACAACAGGCCCATGGCAAGCACGGCGAAGAAAACGATCACCGTCACCAGGCCGGGTTTCTTGTCCAGGCGCGGTTTTGAATCGACGGAGGATGAGTGCGTTGAGGCAGTCAGGGAAGGGGTGGCCATGCCGGGCATCCGTGTGGGGAGGATGCCGTTCATATTCATTGCAGAATGTTACAGCGATGCTGCCGCAGGTCATTGTTTAGGTAATTGGATCTGCCACTGGTCTACAAAACACCGTAGTACTCATGTGGGAGGGGCGGTGCGACGATTCGACAGTTGATTGCATTTCAATTTGAAAACTTGCGAAACGCCCAGCGTCCGGCGATCAGCGTGAAGGTCGCGACCAATGCCACCAGGATCCAGAACCCCTCGGGGTCCTGTGAAAGGGGCACACCGCCCACGTTCATGCCGAAAAAACCGGCGATGATGTTGATCGGCAACGCCAGCACCGTCACCACGGTAAGGGTGAACAGCGTGCGGCTGCTCTGCTCGTTGAGGTTGGCGGCGATCTCTTCCTGCAGCAGCTTGATCCGTTCGCCCAGCGCCGTCAGGTCGTTGATGATCAGCGCAAACTCCTCGGTGGATTTGCGCAACTCCTTCACGTCTTCCTTTTGCAGCCATTGCGGCGGGCGGTTGAGCAGGCGCAGCAGCGAACCCGGCTCCAACGCGAGCAGGCGTTGCAGGCGCACCAGCACCCGGCGCGCCGCCCCCAGTTCCGCGCGGTTGGTGGACAGGCGCGAGGACAGCAACTGGTCCTCGATGTGGTCGACGCTGATGCTGGTCTTGCGCACGATCTGGGTCAGCACTTCCCCCTGGTCGCGCAGCAGGTGCACCAGCAGTTCCAGCGGTGAGCGAAAGCGTTCGCCGGCCTTGACCGACGAGCGCAACTTGTCCACCGAGTGCAAAGGTTGCAGGCGTGCGCTGATCAACAGCCGGCTGCGGGCGCAGACCCACAGCGTGGAAATATCCGACGAAACCATGCTGCTGAAGTTGAACACCACGTCGTTGACCACCGCCAGCAAGGCTGAGTCGACGTGTTCGATGCGAGTGGAGCGCGAGCCTTCGTGCAGGGCCTCGAAGAATTCTTCGGGTAAATCCAGGTTGGCCAGCATCCAGCGTTCGCAGGCGGCGTGGGCCAGGTTGAGGTGCAGCCACAGGAACTCTTCCGGGTCGGCGGGTTGCTGCAAGGCCGCGAGGGCAGCAGCCGAATCAATCTGTTCGCCCTTTTCACCGGGACGAAAACGAAAACCGTAAAGCAAGCCAAACAGGTCGGAGTCCTGGTGGCTGTGGTCGAGGCTGTGGTTCATGGAGACTCGCAGAGAAAGCGCCTGTAGGACGTTTCACAGGTTCGCGTGGGCGAATCATTGCAAGGAGGTATGACAGTTATATGACGTTTTAACGGTGCGCATAAAAAAACGCGCCACCCGGAGGTGGCGCGTTTTTTCTAGGTTCAACTCAAGTGTCTTGCTTGTTTTCCAGCACCGCGCCGGTCTTGGCGTCGAGCTTCACTTCAAAGCGCTTGCCAGCGGTGTCGGTCAGGTCGACTTCGTAGACCAGTACCCCGTTTTTGTGGTCAAGCTCGGTGTCGGTGATGCTGCTACCGGCGTGTGTGGCCACGGCGGCGGCATTGAGTTTCTCAAACGGCATCACGGCGCCGGACTTGAGCAGGCCTTCAATGTGGTCCGGGCGAACATCGGCCTGGGCCAGGCCGGCGGTCAGGGTCAGGGCGGTGGCGGCGAACAGGGCAGTCAGGGTTTTCATGGGGTGTGTCCTTCTCTGGTGAGCTGTTTAAGTGGCGCCAGATTAACCGGCGCAACTTAACTCATCCTTAATGGCGCACTGACACCAATGCCCGACTCACTCAGTACTTATAGTCGTTCAGCAGGTCTTGCACGCTGGACGACGGCCAGCGCTTGTAGAACTTCAACAGTTCGGCGGCGCGGTTGGTGAAGATGCCGTCGACGTCGGCCTTCATCACTTTGTCGAAGTCGACCGGCTCATCCACGGTGTAGACGTGCACCAGCAGGCCCTTGTCGTGGGTCAGCTTGTTCATTTCAGGCTTCACCAGGTCGGTGTAGCTCTGGTCGCCGTGGTCGGTCAGCTCAGCCGATGGGCCGGTACCGATGGCGCCGAGGCTCTTGGCTTCGTCGACCCACTTTTCGAACTCGGCGGCGTCTTTTGGCTCTTGCTTGGCGTAGTAGGCGGCCTTGGTCGGTTCGCCGGACTCGGCGAAGGTCTGCGTGGATTTCGGCTCGATGCTGCCTGGGCCAACCCACAACAGCAGGATCTTCGGCGTGTTCGGCATTTCTTTCTGCAGCTCTTTCAAGCTGTCTTTTTCAAACGTCTGCAGCACCACACGGCCCTTGCCCTGGCCGACGCCGGTGTTGCTCTTGCCCAGCTTGGAGCCGGCGGAGCTCAACCAGCCTTTATCCAGCAGCTTGTTTTTCAGGTCGGCTTCGATGCCCGGGAATTGCTTGGGCTCCTTGGTTTCGATGTACAGGCCGGGTTTGTGCTGCGGGTTGCCTTCGGCGATCTTGATGATGTCGTCCAGGCTCAGGATCTTCAGGCCAACGAAGCCTGGACGCGCACGATCCGGGTAGGCGGCGTTGAACCAGCTGCCGGCGTCGAGGGTTTGCAGTTCTTTCCAGGTGAACTCATTGGCCGGGGCGTCCTTGCGCTCAGGGAACTTGGTGGCCACGTCGGTGGTGCGCTGCAGGTTGTTGTCGTGCAGGGCGAACAGCACGCCGTCCTTGCTGCGCTGCAGGTCCAGTTCCAGGTAGTCGGCACCCAGGTCGCGCGCGACTTTGTAGGCGGCGGCGGTGGATTCCGGCGCGTCGTAGGACGCGCCACGGTGAGCGATCACGGCGGGGTAGGGAATGCCTTCGTTTGTCGCCAGTTCAGCCGGGCTGATCGGTTCGGCAGCCTGTGCCTGGCCGAGGCCAAGCGCCAGTGCGAGCAGCAGGGCGCTCTTGGAAAACGTGACAGGCATATGCGAAGTCCTTTCGTGGAGGTAGCTTTGAGAAGGCCTCCTTTTTAACAATTGATTGCGAAAGGCGCTATCACCAAACCGACATTAACGTGCGCACGTGCCAATTTTCTCGGTTTTTTTGCGCGGCATTGCAGTACTCTTGCTCGCAGCCGCCCCGCCAGAGGACGGTATTTTCTGCCACGCGTGTAAACCATCTTTCCAGTCCCTGTGGGACTTTTCAGTGAGGTTT
The DNA here is from genome assembly GCF_005233485.1 of Pseudomonas sp. CFBP13509. Lineage (NCBI taxonomy): Bacteria > Pseudomonadati > Pseudomonadota > Gammaproteobacteria > Pseudomonadales > Pseudomonadaceae > Pseudomonas > Pseudomonas sp. CFBP13509. The sequence goes on along the minus strand of NZ_QGAA01000013.1, from coordinate 13,679 downwards.
ACCATGCGCATCACCTCCGAGCTTATCTGCCAGGCTGCCGACCAACTCCGCGGTTTTGTTGGCCTCAACCGCAAGACCGGCCAGTACATCGTGCGTTTCAGCGAAGATTCCTTCGGCATGGACGTGGCTGACGACGGCATTATCCCCACCGCTGAATTTGTCTGGCTGCCGGCCCCCGAGCAGACCATGACCCTGTCCCGCGAGCGTATCCAGTTGCTGCTCGACCAGAATATCGACGACCGCATCAACATCAGCGAGCCGTTGCGCGTGTATATGAAACGGGTGGAAATTCCACAGATCAGTGCGCTGCGCAGTCTGGTGAGCTAGACGGCATAGGCGGTAAGCGAGCGTTCTGTGGCAGGCCGGCTTTTTAGGGCAGCGGGCCTGTTGTGGTAAGAGCGGGCTTGCCCCGCGCTGGGGCGCGAAGCGGCCCCTGAGCCAGACGCTGCGGTTAGTCAGGAGAACCGCGTCAACTGAATTGGGGCTGCTTCGCAGCCCAGCGCGGGGCAAGCCCGCTCACCACAACCGGCCCGCTCACCACAACAGGCCTGCTCACCACAACAGGCCTGCTCACCACAACAGGCCTGCTCACCACAGCAGGCCTGCTCGCCACAGAGACTCAGCTGATATGAAGGTTACTGGCCTTGGAATGTGTAGGCCCGTTCCACCTTGCACACCCGTGTCTGAAACGCCGAGTACCAGATGGAGCGTCCTTGTTCACGCACTGCCCGATGCTCAGCCTGCTGCTTCCAGGCCAGGATCGCGGCCTCGCTGCTCCAATACGACACGGTAATCCCCAGGCCATCCTCCCGCGCCGATTCCACCCCGAGAAACCCCGGTTGATCGCGAGCTAACTCCAGCATGCGGGCGGCGGCCTGGCCGTAGCCTTGATCGCCGTCGGTGCGCAATGAGCTGAAGATCACTGCGTAGTAGGGTGGGGCGGGAGTCTTGGCGATCATGCGCACTGCTCCTGGCACGCCTTGAGCCAGGCAATCGCCAAAGGCGGCGTGATGCCCTTGAGGGCGGCGCGTTCAGGCTGGAACAGGGTGGCGACGAAAAATGGATGGTCGAGCAACTCCACCGCGCGTAGATCGCCGGCTGCGTCATGCCCGCTGGGAATCATCTCGCGCTCGAGCAGGGCATCGGCGAATTCGGGGTTGATGCCGTAGCGGCAGCGGTAACCTTCCTCGATTTCAAGACGGCCGTAGGCCTCGGCGATGCGCGTGTAGGGTGTCAAGCGCAGGCTGTCGGTGGCTTCAACCAGTGCGCAGCTCAGGGGGGTGATCACTGCGCGTTCAGCGCCCGGCGCCAGCTCGCCATGTTCGGCATCGGCCCAGCCCAGCACGTTGCGGGCGTATTCCAGCACTGCATGTTGAAAACCACCGCATGTGCCGAGGAAAGGTCGCCGCTGTTCGCGGGCAAAACGGATCGCCCGCAAGGCGCCGTCGGTGTCGCGGTAGGGGCTGGCGGGCACGCACCAGAATCCGTCGAAGCCGTGCAGTGCTGTGGTGGGCGTGAGGGTGTCGGTGTCGAGCCATTGCAGATGAACCTGCAAACCGAGGGTTTCGGCGGCCCGTTGCAGCGCGACGGGAATGGCCTGGTGCGCGATGACATCGGGGTTGTAATCGCCGATCAGGGCGAGGTGCAGGGTGGTGGCTTTCATCGTGTGCGTCCCATGGCTTGTGGTGTCCTGATGCGCACTATAGATTGGTGCGCACGCAATCAATATTGGCGTTTTCCCACATGCTCAATGCAGCCACGCACTATCAACTCGATTACCCCGACCTGTCGTTGATTCTCGCCCTGGTGCGTGGCGGCACCCTGGCGCGGGCGGCGGCGTTATTGCGGGTGGATGTGTCCACGGCGTTCCGCGCGGTGCGACGGCTGGAGGCCGCATTGGGCCAGACGCTGTTTGAAAAAAGCCGCGCCGGCTACCTGCCCACCAGCCTCGCCAATAGCCTGGCGCAGCAGGCCGAACGTGCCGAACAAGCGCTGGAGGCGGCGCGCATCGGCGTGGAGCAGGGCGGCGAGGTGATCAGCGGTACGGTGCGCCTGACCTGTACCGACTCGGTGCTGCAAGGGTTGTTGCTGCCGGCGCTGGCGCAGTTCATGCCGGACTACCCGGCGCTGACCCTGGAGCTGAGCACGTCGAATGATTTCGCCAACCTCAGCCGCCGCGATGCCGACATCGCCCTGCGCCTGACCAGGACTCCGCCGGCGCATCTGGTCGGCCGTTGCCTGGGGGCCGTGGCGTATCAGGTGTGTGCCAGCCCCACGTATGCGCACCAACACGCCGCACGCTCACTGGCGGACCTGGCCTGGATCGCGCCGGACGACTTCCTGCCCGACCACCCCACGGTGACCTGGCGCCGCGAACACCTGCCCGGTGTACGCCCCAGCTATCGCTGCAACAGCATGTTGTCGGTGACCGAACTGGTGCGGGCAGGGTTGGGCGTGGCGGCGCTGCCGGACTTTCTGCTGGATGACGGCCTGCAACCCCTGGGCCCCGCGTTGGCTGGGCACGACACCGCGTTATGGCTGCTGACGCGCCCCGATTGCCGCGCATTGCGCTCGGTGGTGACGCTGTTTGATGAGTTGGGCCGGCATGTGCAGATGAAACCCTGACTCACCGCGATCGGGAGTCAGCCCCCTCCCACATGGCATTCGCGTTGTTATTGAGGTTTTCGCACATAGTGCTCATGCATTTCGCACGTCAGGGTTTCGATGTGTTCGGTCAGTTGCTTGGTCATTTCCGTCAGCCGGGTGTTTTGCTCCAGCAATTCGAGCAACTGTCTGGTGGTTTGCGCGGCCTGGGCCTGGCGTTCGGTATTGGCGATGGCCAGGGCTTCACGGTGTTGCGCGTCGGCGTCGGACTGGGCTTTGTCGCGGGCGGCCTGGCGCGTCTGGGCCAGCAGGATCAGCGGCGCGGCATAGGCGGATTGCAGGCTGAAGGCCAGGTTGAGGAGGATGAACGGGTACACGTCGAAGTGGGTGATGCCGGTTACGTTCAGCACCACCCACAAGATCACGATCGCGGTTTGCGCACCGAGGAAGGTCGGTGTACCAAAGAAGCGCGCAAAGGCCTCGGCCTTGAGGGCAAAGGTATCGTTGCCGAAGGTCGGCGCCAGGTGGGCGTGGCGGCGGTGAAAACGCAGGTGATCGACGGGGGCGGTTTCGGGCTTGTCGGGGGTCATGGTGGGCTCGGGTCATCAACGTTAAGACAGTGAATCACTATAGTCCTGGCGACCTGTCTTACACATGAATAACCCGTGGCCTACTTAGTGGACACCCCGCTCATTGGCAAACGCACTCACCGCGTGCACCGCCTCGCTGGTACCTTCGCGAATCTGCAGGATCACCGTACCGGCCTGGTTTGCCAACTCCACGCCCAGGGCAGCACGGTCGCGGGTTGCGTCCATGCTGTCGATGGCTTGGCGGGTTTCAGCCTGGATCACCGCGATCATGCTGGATATTTCTGTGGTGGACCCGCTGGTGCGCGCCGCCAACTGCCGCACTTCATCGGCCACCACGGCAAAACCACGGCCTTGTTCACCCGCGCGCGCCGCTTCGATAGCGGCATTGAGTGCCAGCAGGTTGGTTTGTTCGGCAATGCCGCGAATGGTGTTGACGATGGTGGTGATCTGCTGCGAACGCTCGCCCAGCTTGGCGATCAGTTGCGAGGAGTTGTCGATGTCCGAGGAGATTTCACGCATGCCGCTGGCTGTTTTCTGGATCACGTCGGCACCCTTTTCCGCCATGTCCTGGGTGTGCAGGGACAAGTGATAGGCCTGGGCGGCACTCTGTGCGTCAGCGGCGTGTTGTTGCACGCGCGCGGTGATATCCGAGGCGAATTTCACCACTTTGCACAGGCGTCCGCTGGCGTCGTACACCGGGTTGTAGCTGGCTTCGAGCCAAACGGGCCGGCCGTTTTTATCCACGCGCTCGAACTGGCCGCTGAACAATTCACCCTGGTTCAGGCGTCGCCAGAACTCGCTGTAGGCTGAGCTCGCGGCGGTCTGCGGGGTGCAGAACAGACGATGATGCTGGCCCTGGATCTGCGCCAGGCTGTAGCCCATGCGTTGCAGGAAGTTGGCGTTGGCGGTGATGATCGTGCCGTCGAGGTTGAACTCGATGACGGCCATGGCCCGGCCGATGGCTTCCAACTTGGCGTTGGCCTCGCTTTCGGCCTGCAGGCGCGGGGTAACGTCCAGGGCGTACTTCACCACTTTGATCACACGGCCCGCGTTATCACGTACCGGGGTGTAGCTGGCTTCCAGCCACACCGACTGACCATTGCCGCCCACCCGTTCAAAGGTACCTGATTGGAACTGACCCTTTTGCAGGTTGGCCCAAAGTTGCTGGTACTCGGCGCTACGGGCGAAGGCGGGCGTGCAGAACATCCGGTGGGATTGGCCTTCGATCTGCTCGGCGCGGTAGCCCAGGGTACTGAGGAAGTTGTCATTGGCCCGCAGCACGAGGCCTTGCGGATCGAATTCGATCACCGCCATGGAGCGTTCGATGGCGTCCAGCAGGCTGGCCTGGTGAGCCACGGTGTGTTGCAGGGTATCGATGGTTTTCTTATGGGCGTTGAATAACATGTTCGGGGCTCGGGCAAGCACGCGTCTGGGAGTATCCATGTATAGGCGCCTGCCTCCGTAAGGCATTTGCCCTACGGTTGACCTGCTCATTGTCAGCTCCCTTGTGCTGACAGCGGGGGGGGAACAACGGGTTAAGAGTCATCAGCCTGACAAGAAGTTCGCCCCATGGGCAGGACCATTTTTGGGTAGGCGACCAATGGAGGCATTACGCCATCTCCCGCGGCGTTGCACGGAAGATCAAGACCAGGTGTCGTAGGACAACGTCAGGCGGAGCAGGCTATCCGGTCGTCGTTGACACTGACTCGATTACGCCCGGTGTCCTTGGCGGCATAAAGTGCTCGGTCCGCCGCGTTCAGCCACATGGCTGCGTCGGTGAAGCGTGGCTGGAAGTCCGCCAGGCCGATGCTCAGGCTGACGCGCAATTCCGGTATGTGCGGGGTGCGGTAGTTGCCGAATGTTTCGCGCATCTGCTCCATGATCTGCGCTGCTTGCTCCAGAGGCATTTGCGGAAGAATCACACAGAACTCATCGCCACCATAACGTCCGGCCAGGTCGTTTTCCCGCAGGTTGCGCCGCAGTTCCAGGCTCAGTTGCCGCAGCACCGTGTCGCCGACGATATGGCCATGGGTATCGTTGATCTGCTTGAAGTGGTCAATATCGATCAATGCGATGGTGGCGTGGCTTTGCTGCTGCTGGCACTTGTGGAACTTGAGGTGCAGCAGGTCTTTCCACGAGCCGTGGTTGAGCAGGCCGGTGAGGCTGTCGGTGCGGCTCAGGGCACTGAGGGCGCGTTTATGTTCCGAGAGCTTGATCGCCAGTTGATAACAGACCATGCCGATGGCCATGGGGTAGAGGGTCAGCATCGGCAGGCAGGAGTAGACCTGAAGCAGGCTGACGTCGGGGTTGAACTGGATACCGAACAGCGCCCATGCCACGCCGATCCCCAGCACCTGGGCGAGCAGGCCACGCAGGAACAGGCGCCGGCCGCCGGCGGCGACGTTGTTCATGGTCATCATCGACAGGATGGTCACCGCTGTCAGCGGCGTGAACTGTGTGGCCGCCGCCCAGAACCCGCCGAGTACCGAGTCATACAGGAAGTTGCGCTGTTCAGCCTGGTAAGGAAACGGTGAACGGGTGGATAGCTGATACGCCAGGTGCGCCCAGGCAAACCCATTGAACAGCAGTAACGCCCAGACCCAGCCCGGCATGGCAAGCGGGTACAGGGCGCCGGTAACGCTGATGCTGCCGACACCCAGGCCGATGATCCTTGGCTGGTAGATACGCCGGGCAAATGAGAGCCCTTTGCCTCGTCTGTTTTCCATAAATTCCTGGTTCAGCTGTTTTTCACATTTACCGCGGCGCGCGGACACCGGATCGACCGTTGATCGCATAAGGCCTGTGAATATTGTCAGTTATTCCCATGGGAATAATCAGTGGCCTTCCAGGCCATTTGCGCAAAACAGAGGGCGAATGCGTCAAAAACGACCAGGAATGTCGCTCCTGCAACGGTTTTTACTCGGGGCAGGGGGCGCTGACTTCGTAGCCGGCCAGGAACAGGTCGATGGCCGACTCAATGACACGCGCCTGGTGAGCGGCATCCAGGGTCGGCTGGCCCAACGTGATCTGCGGCCAGAACGCGAAAGCCTTGAGCAGGCTTTGAATCTGGTGGGCGGCAAACGCCGGATCGGTGCAAGAGAGGCGGCCGTCTTCCTGGGCGGCGCGTACCCACTGGGTAAAACCTTCTTCGCGCTGGCTCAGGCGGGTGACCATGTCTTGCGCACGTTCCGGCGAGTGGATGGTGGCGGCGATGGCTACCCGGGCCAGATCGAGGAAATTGGTGTCCGACATCATCTTCATCTTGGCTTCCAGCAAACCACGCAGTTGTTCGCGCAGGGGGCGCTCGCTGGTGTAGCTGACGTCGAGTTGGGCGACGCTGCTGGCCCAGAGCTGGTGAAGGATTTCGGCGAACAGTTCTTCCTTGCTGGGGAAATGGTTATACACCGTGCGCTTGGAAACCCCAGCGGTGGCGGCGACCTTGTCCATGCTGGTGACCTCGAAGCCGTTATCGCGAAACTCAGCGATGGCCGCTGCCACGATGGCTTGGCGTTTGCGGTCGGTGAGGCGTTGAGGGGCAGTCATGGGTGGCGTTCGGCTCTTGAGGGTAAATTACACTGGGTAGTTTACTTGCTGCGGATTTTGTTGCAATCTTGAAACTACACTGTTCAGTGTAACTTATGCGCGGACCGTAGAAGTCACTCTGTAATGGCCACCATCTCAACCCGCCTCAAGTCTTCACCTGCGGCGCCCAAGCCTGCCGATCTGGACCTGGGGCGCTTCAGCAACGAGGCCCCCGTGCAGCACGGTGGCTTTGGCAAGACCTTGCGTATCTTCTGGAACATGCTGTTTAACAAACCACGCAGCACGCGCCCGGTGGGGCAGATCCCGGTGCAACCGCTGACCCGCGAGCAATTGTTGGCGGCGCCTGATCACAGCGTGTTCCGCCTGGGGCATTCCACCGTATTGCTGAAAATGCGCGGCAAGTTCTGGCTGACCGACCCGGTGTTCGCCGAGCGTGCCTCGCCATTCAGTTGGGCTGGCCCCAAGCGTTTCCACCAGCCGCCTATCCGTCTTGAAGAGCTGCCGCCCCTGGAGGCGGTGATTCTTTCCCACAACCACTACGATCATCTTGACCATAAGGCTGTCGTCCAACTGGCCGACAAGACCCGTTACTTTCTCGCGCCGCTGGGCGTGGGCGACATCCTGGTCAAGTGGGGTGTCGACGCCAGCAAGGTGCGGCAGCTGGATTGGTGGCAAGGCACCGAGGTGGATGGCATTCGCTTTGTCGCCACGCCGGCGCAGCACTTTTCCGGGCGCGGCCTGTTTGATGCCAATCAGACCCTTTGGTGTTCCTGGGTGATGATCGACGGCACGCGCCGTATCTTTTTCAGCGGTGACACCGGCTACTTCGATGGCTTTAAACGCATCGGCGAACAGTACGGCCCGTTCGATCTGACGTTGATGGAAACCGGTGCTTACAACGTCGACTGGCCCCATGTACACATGCAGCCGGAGCAAACCCTGCAAGCGCATATCGACCTCAGGGGCCGTTGGCTGCTGCCGATCCACAACGGCACTTTCGACCTGGCGTTCCATGCCTGGCACGAACCTTTCGACCGCATCATGGCGCTGGCGTGGGAGCGCAATGTGTCGATTACCACACCGCCGATGGGCCAGGCGTTCAGCTTGAACCAGCCGGAGCGTGGGTATGCATGGTGGCTGGAAGTGGAAACCCAAGGTGCACAAGAGCACCTTGTGGGCTGAGGGCGCAGAGGCGCCGAAAAAGGAGTTTTCAAGCTGTTTCGGGTCTGCGACAGGCGCCGGCGAAGGATGCGATGATCCCTGGAAAGTGTTTTCAGGGGAGGCGTACCGATGGACAGCATACGCAGATGGTTTTTGCGAGCAGATGCGGTTTGCCAGGTTGGCCAGCCGTTGTCTGCGCTCTTGGGCATGACCGACTCGGCATCTCCATGCCGCCGTCCTTCCCCCGATCAAGTGCCCCCCCGCAGTATTGAGTTTGATGTCGATCCCCCCCCAAAAACCCACCCCAAGGGTGGCGTCCTGATCCCGGGGTATAACGTACCGGCAATTCCCATCAGACCCATGCCTGATCCCTCGTTGACGCTGATTGCCCTGAGCGGTATCGACCCAGAGGGCCCAGTGATGGTGGAGGTGCCCCTGGTGCAGAACAATAGCCGCTTTGCCGCCATGCAAGCGTTGGCCGGCAGGCGCGTGGGGTATGCCGACCGATATGGACGTGGCGATGGGCATGAACCGATTCGACACCGTGCGCCCTTCATGCGTGCGCTGGACGTACTGCGCCGGGCCGGGGCGCAACTGATACCCGTGCCGGCGCAACGTATCGACGGCACCCTCACGTTCAAACTGCACACCCATAATGAAATCGATGAAATTGTGAATGAATACCGGCTGGATGCCCTGGTGTCGGACAGTCAAAGTGCTGCATTCCATAGTGCGTGCTGGAGTGGTTACCCGAGGTTTGGCGAGGCTCTCGATGGTGGCGCGACGTTGTGGTTCTACGGTGCGCGATGGTCGAAGGAATCGTTGGCCGCGCTGGCGCTGGGTTATCGCAATGCCAGGGAGGGAAGCCATGGCCTATAGAATTCATATCCTCGGTGCTGCGGGGGCGGGCACTACCACCCTGGGCAGGGCCTTGGCGGAGAGTCTGAACGTCGCTTACTTCGACACCGACTATTTCTACTGGCAGCAAACCGACGCCCCCTTCACCATTGCCCGGCCCAAGGATGAACGCATCCGCCTGCTGCAGGAGCAGACTGTCGGCCTGGAAGGCTGGGTGCTGTCCGGTTCACTGTGCGGCTGGGGCGACCCGATGATCGCGCAGTTCACCCACGTGGTGTTCCTGCGCCTCGACCCGCAAGTACGCCTGCACCGTCTGCGCATGAGGGAGGTGCAACGCTACGGTGATGAAATCCTGGAAGGTGGCAGTCGCCACGAGAACAGCGTCGCCTTCCTGGCCTGGGCCGCTCGTTACGACAGCGGCAACCACAGCCTACGCAGCCTGCGTCGGCATGAAACCTGGTTGGCGGCACTGACCTGTCCGGTGATCCGCTTGGACTCTACGCACCATTCGGCTGGGGCGTTGGTGAATCAATTGATGCCGCTGTTGAGCCCATCAGCCGCGAAATAATGTTTTGTGCAGCGGGTTCGGCTGGGGCGGTCTCAAACCGCCGCACACTCATGCCCCACCCCGGCGCAAACCCCGGGAAAAACACCAGCCCTTGCGCCTCCAACCGAAACGCCAATGCCAGGCGGGTTTCATCACCCACATCGCCCTGGCTTTCAAACTGTTGGATGGCATCCACCGTCACACCCGCCTGGCGGGCCAGCTCGTCGCGGCTCCAGCCCAGCATCGCGCGGGCCTGTACGCTGTGTTTGGCGGTGAATTGGTGCAGGACGATCTGCTGTTCTACGAAAGAGCTCATTGCCAGAGAGGACATGGGGTTTCTCCAGGATTCGACGGGGGAGGGCAAACTATACTGTGTTTTTGTACAGTTGTTTTGACCGCTCATCAACTGGATGCTTATCGACCCACTATTCCAACCCCGGCGCCTCACGAATGATCAGGTGATCGAGGTTCTCGATATTCGCGCTGAACACCCCGAAGGTCTGCTCGGGGTTTTTCTTGCTGGGCACTTGTTTCAGCTCCGGTGTCACCCCGTAGAAGAAACAATACAACGCCCGCTCACTGTCCGCCGCCGCCCTGATCTGCTCTAGGAACGCCTTGCGCTTGCGGTAGTTCTCTATGAGCTTTTTGCTCAGGTAGACGTTGACCGAGTAGGGCTTTTTGTCGAGCCACACCTTCTTTTCGAAGTCGATGCGAAAGCTGCTGGTGTAGTCCTTGATCGCTTTGACCTTGCCCCAGTAGATCAGGCCCTTGTTGTCTTGCAGGTATTCGATCTTCTTGAAAAACGCCGCGTAAGTCGCGGTGTGCTCGCCGATTTTCAGCGGCATGCTTTTCAGCTTTTCCTTGTCGTCGATGTTCGACACAAAACACTCCACCGGGTGGGCAAACACGCTGGTTTTTTCCGGGGTGGTGTCGCTGGCGCTGACAGATTCGTCGCTGCGGGGTGAAGGTGTTTTCGCTGAATCTTGTGGGACCAGCCCCTCGGTGCCGACCTCCGCGGTTTTACGCTCGTACGTACGACGTGTCAGCACAAACTCCGATGGGAAATTATCCTCACGCTCATCGTCGTTTTCGCCTGCTGCACCCTTGTGGAGACTGGCATAGCGGCAGCCGTCGATATGCCGGGTGCTCGGCGTGTTTTTGAAGTGCGGGGTGCGTTGGTAGTTGACGTTCCTGGCGTTGAACGTGCTCAGCACATTGCCTGCTTCGAAGGCGGCGCGACAGGCATCGTTGGGGCAGAGGAAACTGTCCTTGTCGGAATCGAAGGTGTTGGTTTCGTCGAAATTCAGGTCTCGTACGTCATAGATCGACAGCTTGTCATCGAGACTCAGGCTGTAGGCCGTGTCGAATTTCATGGGGCTCGGGTCCGTGAGAGGTTTCGCTATTAATAGCGGGAACCCGCGTAAATATCAGCAAGAACCTGCAACCCGCCGTCCGCTGCGAGGGAACAAGTCCAGCTCAACCCCAAGCACCCCATGCTAGTCGCGACACTCAAGCCTAAACCGCTCAACTGTGGGAGCTGTCGAGCCCCAGCGAGGCGGCGATGGGATCGACTCGGTGTTCCCGGTGGATCCCACCCACCCGCATCACCGCTGCAACTTGGCCCGCTTTTTCTTCTTCGCATGAAAATGCCGAAAATGTGCATCCTGCGCCGCCGCCAGCAACTCCCGATCCCCTCGCGTATCGCCCCAGGCCCTGAGCCGATACTCCCCCAGGTCCCCGTACACCGCCTCAAGCCGCAGCACCTTATTCTCACACCGGCAGTTATTCCCGGTGAGCTTGCCGGTCAACACCCCGTCGACCACCTCAAGCTCAGTGCCAATCAACTTGATCCCAAGCCGATCGGCAAACGGCTGCAGCACCAACGCCGGCGACGCCGAACACAGCGTCACCACCGCCCCCGAGCCCAACTCCTGCTCCACCGACAACACCCCAGCCGGGCGCATCAACCGCGCCCAATTGCGCTGGCAATACTCCTCGGCCTTCTGCTGCACCCACGTCTTCTCCACCCCAGTCATAAAGGTGCGGATCAACTGAGCCTTCAACTCATCCCGGCTGATCTGCCGCACCAAAAAGCGCAGCCCAGGCACGGCCAGCTTGACCATCCGGCCATAAAACTCGCCGGTGCCAAAGGCAAACTTGAGGAAGGGCACGAAACTGTCGTGGTGGGTCAGGGTGCCGTCGAAGTCAAAGACGGAGAGTACTTTGGCGTCAACGGGGCCGGCTTCGAGCATGTCTGGGTTCACGGGTTGGCCTCGGTCCTATCTAGTATTTTTGAGCGTGCATCAGGTGTGACAGCAGGAGTCTACTCCCGTGCCAATCTTCCGACCTTGGCGTAAAGCCCCTCGGTGAAAGCCGCCCGGTCACTCGACCGGTGACAACGCTGATGGCAATTGGGGCACAAGGCTACAGCATTGGTGATGCGATCCGAACCCTTCTGGGCCAGGTGCTTGACGTGATGTACTTCAAGAAATGGCAAACCGTCGACCTCAAACGGCGCGTTAGCGCCGCAGCCTTCGCAGATGCCCTCGGCCTCTTTCAGTACCCAGGCGCGTACCTTTGGGTCGCGAACAAAAGCGGTGCTGACGGTCGAGACCTTCTGCGGCTGGGCAATGCCGTCCGGTAGCTGAGTGAAAGGTTGCTGCTGCAGTTTGGACGCGCGGCGGATAAGCGTTTGCTCGTCTGCTGTTTGGGCGGCGTCTTCGGATTCGAATACACCCTGCGCGGCCAGCGCTTGGCGGATGCGTTGTTCGACGCCTGACCCTACGTTCTTCGCCGGCTTAAAGCCTTTTATCGGCTCCAGGCCCATACGGATAAGAACGGTAGAAATGTTTAGCATGCGGAACTCTACGGAGCCTTTTGCACGACCGGCTATCGGCCCCTCGCGCAAAAGGCGGTTTTCGAGCGCTTTATTGAAAGGCTGGCCGTTCTTTTCCTTGGCCAGCATCTTCAAGTAAGCCTCGACCGCTGCTGCCAACTCCGCGTCGTTCCAGTCCGTGTTGTCTTTCGTAATATCCATACAGCCGCCGAGGGTAGAAAACCCTCGGACGATACTGAGTAGCCATTATTGCGTCTACGAAATTTCCTACGTTCTGGCAGGAATTAGCGGTCAACGCCATTGGTAAATGAATTCGCTGCTTTGTCTTGAAGGTTTCAAGCGAGCTTGCATAAAAAAGCCCTGAACAAGTCAGGGCTTCTCGGTTTAGCTGTGCTAAGAATCAATCCCAGCTCAACGCCCCCCCCGTCTGATACTCGATCACACGGGTCTCAAAGAAATTCTTCTCTTTCTTCAAGTCCATGATCTCGCTCATCCACGGGAACGGGTTAGTCGTCCCCGGATACTCTTCCTTCAACCCAATTTGCGACAGGCGACGGTTAGCGATGAACTTCAAATAGTCTTCCATCATCGCGGCGTTCATACCGAGCACCCCGCGCGGCATGGTATCCCGCGCATATTCAATCTCCAGCTGAGTCCCCTGCAGGATCATCTGGGTCGCTTCTTCCTTCATCTCGGCGTCCCACAGGTGTGGGTTTTCGATTTTGATCTGGTTGATCACGTCGATACCGAAGTTCAGGTGCATCGACTCGTCGCGCAGGATGTACTGGAACTGCTCGGCCACGCCGGTCATTTTGTTGCGGCGGCCCATGGACAGGATCTGGGTGAAGCCGCAATAGAAGAAGATGCCTTCCAGGACGCAGTAGTAGGCGACCAGGTTGCGCAGCAGCTCTTTATCAGTCTCGACGGTGCCGGTTTCGAACTTCGGATCGGAGATCGAGCGGGTGTATTTCAGGCCCCAGGCTGCCTTCTTAGCCACCGATGGAATCTCGTGGTACATGTTGAAGATCTCGCCTTCATCCATGGCCAACGATTCGATGCAGTACTGGTAGGCGTGGGTGTGGATCGCTTCTTCGAAGGCCTGGCGCAGGATGTACTGGCGGCACTCCGGGTTGGTGATCAGGCGGTACACGGCCAGGACCAGGTTATTGGCGACCAGGGAGTCGGCGGTGGAGAAGAAGCCGAGGTTGCGCATGACGATGCGGCGTTCGTCGTCGGTCAGGCCTTCGGGGTTTTTCCACAGGGCGATGTCGGCGGTCATGTTGACCTCTTGCGGCATCCAGTGGTTGGCGCAGCCGTCGAGGTACTTCTGCCAGGCCCAGTCGTACTTGAAGGGCACGAGTTGGTTGAGGTCGGCGCGGCAGTTGATCATGCGCTTTTCGTCAACGGCGACGCGGGCGGAGGCGCCTTCGAGTTCGGCGAGGCCTTCGGCGACGTCGAGTTTGTCCAGGGCGGCCTTGGCGCGCACGATGGCGGCGGAGTCACTGGCGGTGACGGCGCGTGCTTCGATGGCGGCAGCGGC
>NZ_QGAA01000012.1:0-245667 GCF_005233485.1 Pseudomonas sp. CFBP13509 | reverse complement strand
TCCCCATGTGAGAGTAGGTCATCGTCAAGATTAAATTCCGAAACCCCATTTGCGAAAGCAGGTGGGGTTTTGTTTTGGGCGGTCGGAAAGTGCGGAAAGATGCACGACAAATTTGCACAGTTATTTCTGAACCAGACCACTAGAATAGGCACCTAACCTTTTTTAGAGTCAGAGCCCTACCTATGCCGGATCCGGTTGATGCCCTTGAGGTGTCGGATTTACCACTGGACAACTTGGTGGCATGCCATGAGTGCGACTTGCTGATGCGCAAACCCATGCTCGCCCTCGGTGAAAAAGCCCAATGCCCGCGTTGCGGTTATGAACTCTACGCTCACCGCCATAATGTCGTTGAGCGCAGCCTCGCTCTGGTACTCGCCGCGCTGTTGCTCTACGTCCCGGCGAACTTTCTGCCCATCATGCAGCTCAATCTGCTCGGGCAGTCCTCAGAGGACACTGTGTGGAGTGGCGTAGTCGGTCTATTCGATACCGGGATGCAAGGCGTCGCCGCCGTGGTGTTCCTATGCAGCATGGGTATTCCGCTGCTCAAGCTGCTTTGCCAGCTGGCGGTGCTGCTCAGTATTCGTTGGAAGATCGGCCGTAGTTACGGCCTGCTGCTGTACCGCATTTACCACCACATGAAAGATTGGGGAATGTTGGAGGTCTACTTGATGGGCGTACTGGTGGCGATCGTGAAACTCGCCGACATGGCCTCAATCACCATCGGCCTGGGTCTGGTTTGCTTTGTCAGCCTATTAATGGTTCAGGTTCTGCTTGAGGTGGTGATGTCGCCGCACCAGATCTGGCAAGCACTGTCAGGGGAAGATGATCATGCGGGCGATTGATGCGGGCATTCTGATTTGTACTGAATGTCACGAGCTGAACAAACAAGAGCCTGACACCGATGAGCAAACCTGCACCCGATGCGGTGCGCTGATCCACGCCCGTCGCCCCAACAGCCTCACTCGCACCTGGGCCTTGCTGATCACGGCGGCCATTCTGTATATCCCCGCCAACCTGTTGCCGATCATGACCGTCAACTCCCTCGGCCAGGGCGAGCCAAGCACCATCATGGCCGGTGTGATCCAGTTGGTGCAGCACGGCATGTTCCCGATTGCGGCTGTGGTGTTCATCGCCAGCATCCTGGTGCCGACGTTCAAGCTGGTGGGCATTGGCCTGTTACTGTTCTCGGTTCAACGTCACCAACCGCTTTCCGCGCAGCAGCGCATTATCATGTACCGCTTTATCGAATTCATTGGCCGCTGGTCCATGCTGGATATCTTCGTGATCGCCATCCTGGTGGCGGTCGTAAACTTTGGGCGGCTTGCCAGCGTCGAGGCCAACCTCGGCGCTGCAGCGTTCGCCAGTGTGGTGATCTTGACGATGCTTGCCGCAGTAACTTTTGATCCCCGACTGATTTGGGATAATACGGAGTCGGACGACGACCATGAGTGATTTGCCTAAAGCTAAAACCCGCCCGGCCTCCAACTGGTCAGCCATTTGGGTTCTTCCCCTGATTGCCTTGATCATCGGCGGTTGGCTGGGGTGGCGTGCCTATTCCCAGCAGGGTATTGAGATCCAGGTGCGCTTTGAAAGCGGCGAAGGCATCCAGGCCAACAAAACCGAAGTGGTCTACAAAGGCATGTCCGTGGGTAAGGTCAAGACCCTTGCCCTTGACGACGAGGGCAATAATCGCGGGGTGATTGCCACCATCGAGATGAACAAGGATGTCGAGCAATACCTCAAGACCAACACGCGTTTCTGGCTGGTCAAGCCCAGTGTCAGCCTTGCCGGTATCACCGGCCTGGAAACCCTGGTCTCGGGTAACTACATCGCCGCCAGCCCCGGTGACGGTGAGCCCACACGCAAATTCAAGGCGCTCTCCGAAGAGCCGCCTTTGTCCGACGCCAAGCCTGGCCTGCACCTGACCATCAAGGCCGACCGCCTCGGCTCGCTCAACCGTGGCAGCCCGGTGTTCTATAAGCAGATACAGGTCGGCCAGGTCAAAAGCTACTTGCTCTCCGAGGACCAGAGCACCGTCGAGATCAAGGTCTACATCGAGCCGACCTACGCCAACCTTGTGCGCAAACACACCCGTTTCTGGAACGCCAGCGGCATCAGCATCGATGCCAATCTCTCCGGCGTGAAGGTGCGCAGCGAATCCCTCTCCAGTATCGTCGCCGGCGGCATTGCCTTCGCCACGCCGGAGAATCGCAAGGACAGCCCGCCGACCGATCCGAGCCTGCCGTTCCGCCTGTACGAAGATTTCGATGCGGCCGCTGCCGGTATCAAGGCCAAGGTCAAGCTCACGGACTTCGAAGGCCTGCAAGCCGGTCGTACACCGGTGATGTACAAAGGCATTCAGGTGGGCAGCCTGAAAACCTTGAAGATCGACCCGGACCTGTCCAGCGCCAACGCCGAGCTGACCCTCGACCCATTGGCCGAAGACTACCTGGTTCAAGACACCCAGTTCTGGGTGGTCAAACCTTCCATCTCGCTGGCCGGCATTACCGGCCTGGAAGCCCTGGTCAAAGGTAATTACATCGCCATTCGTCCTGGCGACAAAGGCAGCGCCCCGCAACGCGAATTCGTCGCCCGCGCCAAGGCGCCACCGCTGGACCTGCGCTCCCCGGGCCTGCACATGGTGCTGTTCACCGACAACCTCGGCTCCCTGGATGTCGGCAGCCCGATACTCTACAAACAGGTCAAGGTCGGCTCGGTGCAGAGCTACCAGTTCTCGCGCAAGAACAAGCAGCTGGTGATCGGCGTTCATATCGAGAAGGAATACGAAAACCTGGTTAACGGTTCGACACGTTTCTGGAATGCCAGCGGTGTGACCCTGACCGGCGGCCTCACCGGTGGTATCCAGGTGAAGAGTGAGTCCCTGGCCAGCCTGATGGCCGGTGGTATTGCCTTCGAAACACCGCAGCCGAACGTACCGCTGAAAAAGCGCATTCCACGTTTCCGCTTGTTTGCCGACCGTGAGGCGGCCAATCAGCATGGCACCCTGGTGACCATCAAGGTCGAGCGTGCTGACGGTATGCGTCCAGGCACACCGGTACGTTTCAAAGGCCTGGATGTGGGTAAGATCGAGAGCGTGGACCTCAGTGCCGATATGCAATCGGTGCTGCTCAGTGCGCGTATTACCCAAGTAGCGGACCGCATCGCGCGCGTCGGCAGCCAGTTCTGGGTGGTCAAGCCAGAACTGGGCCTGATGAAAACCTCCAACCTGGAAACCCTGGTCACCGGGCAATACATCGAGGTGCAGCCGGCTGCGAAAAACGCCGGTCCACAGAAGAGCTTCGTCGCACTGGCCCAACCCCCTGAAGCTGTCCGCCAGGAGGCCGGCCTGAGCCTGACACTCAGCGCCGCACGCCGTGGCTCGTTGAAGGAAGGTGTGCCGGTGACCTACCGTGAAGTCACCGTGGGCAAAGTGACCGGCTACGAGTTGGGCCAGACCGCCGACCGTGTACTGATCCACATCCTGATCGAACCCAAGTACGCGCCGCTGGTACGCAGTGGCAGCCGCTTCTGGAACACCAGCGGCTTTGGCCTCGACTTTGGCCTGTTCAAGGGGGCGACGGTGCGCACCGAGTCCCTGGAGACTCTTGTGGCCGGCGGTATCGCATTTGCCACGCCAGACGGCGAGCGTATGGGCAACGCCGCGCGGCCGCAGCAAACCTTCCCGCTGTTCGACAAATTCGAAGAGGAATGGCTGACCTGGGCACCGAAAATCCCACTCGGCAAATAAAGCTACAAAAAAGGCCGCGATCCATCGGATCGCGGCCTTTTTGCATTTCAGCGCAAAACGTCAGACCTCATCCAGCTCCGGCTCATCCGCCTGCACATTCACTGTCGCCTTCACCACATCATGGCGACGGATGTACTTCCAGTCCGCCTCATCGATGTAGATACCGTTCGGCCCGCTGCCGCCTTCCAAGTCGATTGCCACCTGGGCAGACACCTGTGGCTTCACACTGGCGAGGATCGGCACAAAGCCCAGTTGCAAACTGGTTTCCAGCAACGCCGCCTGGTTCTTCTCATCGATATCCGCTGCTTCGTCGAGATAGTACGGCAAGCGCACACGCCCGGCCTGGTCACGGTCCATCAAGTGCAGCAACAAGTACATGTTGGTCAGCGCCTTGATGGTCATGGTGGTGCCGTTGGACGCCGCGCCGTCGATGTCGGTGTGGATCACCGGCTGACCGTGCACCTTGGTGATCTCGAAAGCCAGTTCGAACAGGTCCTTGAGGCCCAACTGGTTATGGTTGGCCGCCACCAGGCGGGCCAGGTATTCCTTGGCTTCTTCGTTCTTGTTGTCCTGCTCGGCACTTTGGCTGAGGTCGAACACCGACAGGGTTTCGCCTTCTTCGTACTGGCCAGCACTGTGGATGATCTGGTCGATATGTTTGAGGGCTTCCTTGTTCGGCGCGAGTACGATGCGGAAGCTTTGCAGGTTGGACACCTGACGCTTGTTGATCTCGCGGTTGAACAGCGCCAGCTGGTGTTCCAGGCTGTCGTAGTCGCTGCGGATATTGCGCAGGGTTCGTGCAATGTCAGTGACCGCCGCCCGGCGCGCCTTGCCCAGTGTCAGCGCCTCATCGGTGCGGTGCGCATAAGCGTTGATCAACAATTGCAGGCGACGCTCTACGTCATCCTCGCTGTCGAACTTGGCCACGCCCTTGAGGCGCACCTGAGCGTACAGCGCCTCGATCTGGCCATCGGCACGCAGCAAGCCCTGCCAGCTGTCCTGATAGTCATTGAGCAGCGGCAGCAGGTTATCCATGGAGTCATCGACCGGGTCCATGAACGGCGTGCCAAACGGCAAGTCGGCCGGCAACAGCTGCCGGCGGCGCAAGGCGTCATCCAGCGTACGTTGCTTGGCTTCCATATCGCCGATCTGGCGGCCCACCAGCTGCAGCTTGGCGGACAGTTGCTGGACGCGCTCGGTGAACGCATCGCTGGATCGTTTCAACTCATCCTGGGCCGCTTCCATCTGTGCCAGGTTTTCCAGTTTTTCGCCTTCTTCGGCACTCAGGGTTTGCGCGCGACGGAAGTCTTCCAGCGCCTTTTGCGCGTCCAGCACCTGCTGGTACAGCGCTTCGGTCTGGGTCTTGCTCGCCGCGCGGTCGGAGGCCACGGCTTGCTGGGTTTTCAACTGCTTGAGTTCTTTCTCCAGGCGTTCCTTTTGGTCGCGCAACGCTGCGCGATCCGCCAGGGCCTGCAGCGCCGGTGGTTCGATGTGGGAGATGTCGATGGACAGCCCCGGCACTTCAAAACGTTCGCCCTTGAAGCCATCGAGGATCTGCTCCAGGGATTTGACCCACTGGCCGTCCTCATCCAGCGTGATGCCGTGTTCACCCAATGGCAGGCTGAACAACGAACTGTTGAACAGGCGCATCAGGCGCTCGACGTCCTGCTGCGAAAACTCTTCGCGCAGCTTGGCATAGCTGTTGTTATCCGCGTGATCCAGCTGCTGCTTGACCGACTTCAAGCGTTTTTCCAGATCGCGCAGACGTTCGTCCAGATCCTCGGCGCTGAACTGCCGCGACTGCGCCAGTGCGCCCGCCAGTTCATCGTGAGCGTCCTTGGCCGCCAGCAATTGCTGCTCCAGGACCCTGACGTCATCCACCAGGGCAAAGCGATGCTTGAGCACCGACAATTCGCCCAGCCAACGCTGGATGCCGCTGATTTCCCGCTCCAGGCGCATCAGCTCCTGGGTGCCGCCACGCTGGTCGTTCTGCAGTGCGTCCTGCTCGTTGCGGTAGTGCTCGGCCTGGATGGTCAGCTCTTCCTTGCGCGCACTGGCATAGTCCGACCAGGTGCCGAGCAGCGAATCCAGCAGCGGCGACAGGCGATGCAGCTTGCCGCGCAGGGCGTCGCGCTGGCGAACGCCATTGGCCAGGGCTTCCACCAGCGGGCCGGCAGCGACCAGGGCGTTGTAGTCCTGCTCCATGCGTCGCACATCGCGGAAGGCTTCTTCGCACGCTGCGATGTAATCCACACTACCCGAACGCAGGCTGTGCTCGAACGCATCGAGGAACAGCTGCTTGAGCTTGGCCGCGGTGATTTCGCGCATGTGCAGCAGGTTGATAAACAACGCGCGGAAAGTTTTCAGGCTTTGCTCACTGGTGGAGCGCAGCGGGATCAGGGTCAGGTCCAGCGGGATCGACGTATGACCACCCACCAGCAAACGGCGCAGTTCATCCGGCTTGAGTTCGTAGGCTTTCAGGCCTTCGCGCTCAAGGTTGGTGAACAGCTCCTTCTGACGCAGGCAGGTGTCGTTTTTCTGATAGTGGGCCAGGTCCAGCTTGCCGGCGTAGGCAAAGAACTGGTGCCCGAAACCACCGCCCGGGCCGCGCCCGACCACGCCGATTACGTGGGGGCCATGGGGCAGGGAGACTTCCACCAGGATGTAGCTGGTGTCGGTGGCGAAGTAGAAGCGTCGCGATTGCTCCAGGGTGTACTTGCCGAAACTCATGTCCGACATGCGCGCCAGGATCGGGAACTGCAAGGCGTTGATCGACGCGGATTTACCCAGGTTATTAGCGCCATACACCGACAGCGGTTCTTCCAGCGGGAACAAGCCCAAGCTGTAGCCGGCAGTGTTCAATAGCGCGAAGCGGCGGATGCCGTAGCGTTCCTTGCTCATGCGTCGATCTCCTGTTCTTCGGCAATGGCGCGGGCCAGTGCGTCTTCTTCGCTTTCGTCCGCGAAGTCGCTGAGGTCCAGCGGGTCATCGGTCTTCAGCAGTTTTTCATCGCTGTCTTCGTCAATGATCACCGGCACCGGCAGTGGCAACACGCTGTGTACGCTGGCCGCCAGGTCGCGGTCCTGCTGCACCGAAAGGCACACGTCGAGGAAGCGGTGCATCGGCGGCAGGAAGCGGTAAATGCCGTTGTCTTCGCTGGCAAAACCCAGCTGGGTCATACGGCGCATGATTTTTTCTTCGAGTTCTTCCTGGGTCTGCACTTCGGCCTGGATAAACAGGTCGCGGTACTTTTCCAGCAGCGACGGCAGCTCGTCACGGCCCAGGCTGCCACCGTCGAGCACGGCGATTGGGTCGCGGCCCTGGTCGGCCAGGTGCTCGACAATGATGAAGGTGAACAGCGCCAGGCGCTGGGCGGTCTTGTTGACCTGCGCACTCGCAATCGCGGAGTCCGGCACGAAGTAGTAGAAGCCACGGGTATCGCACACCAGCTCAAAGCCCAGGGCCTTGAACAGCGTGCGGTACTGTTCCTGGAAGTTCGACAGTTGCGCGTACAGCTCGGGGTCGCGGCGGCTGACGTGGTAACCCTTGAACAGCTCGCGAAAGATCGGCGCCAGCTGGGACAGTTCGGATAGATCAAGATGCATGAGGTGTACTCGCAGGATGCTCGGCGGCGTCGGTGCCGGCCGGGAGCAGGGCGAATGAGCGCAGGCTGACCTGGTGCTCGTGTGTGTGGTAGTCGCGGCGTTCCAGGCGCTCGCGCTTGAAGCGTTTTTCCCGCGAGAGCCGCGAGAACCAGTACAGCAATTCGTCGGTGGCACCGTCCGGTTCCTGCTCCAGCAGCCAGGTCATCAGGTCCGGCATCGGCAGCGCGTCTTCGCAGCGCTCGAGCATTTCCTTGACCGTCCGAGGTGCGCGCTGGGCTTCGCCCTTGTGGGACTTGTGCGCCTTGGGGAACCGGGCCGGTTTCGGCTCGAAGTTCGCCAGGGCATACACATAGGCCTCGACCTGGCTGGCACTGCCGAGGAAGGTGCTTTGCGGTCGGGTAAACATCGGCATCGCCGCCTGCGGCACCGCGTCCAGGCCTTTACGGCGGATGGCCGACAGCGCCAGCGCCGCACCGCGGGTCACGGCATTGTGCCGACGCGCTTCTTCGCGCAGCGGCAACAGCAGCTCGCGGGCATGCCGCAAGGTCAGCTGGGCGCTGGTCTGCATTTCGAGGATGCGCGCGTGGGTGCGCAGCAGCATGTCGTCGTCCACCAGGTGGCCGAGGCGCTGTTGCTCGGTGAGCATGCGCAGCAGCACGTTTTCCACCTTGCGCACGCCTTGCTCGAAGGCACCGTCGGCGTTCACCAGCTGGATCATCGGTTCGACGTACTCGTCCCAGGTCGCCAGGACTTCGGCGTAACGCTGGCGCAGCGGGATCTGCCGGTCGCTGGTCTTGGCACGGTCGGCCACGGCCGCGAGGGCCTGTTCGTCGTTGGCGAGTTTTTTCAGTACGTCGCGTACGCGCATGTCGAGCAGGCGCAGTTGGCGGGCCAGGTCGTGGCCATCACGGATGTCGAAGGCATCCTGGATATAACCGGCCAGGCGCTCAAGATGGCGCAGGTAGGCTTCGATCTCCAGGCACAGGCCAAGCCGGTGCTCCTTGCGAAGATAAGCCAGGAAGTCGTGGATCTGCGCGTTGAGCTCGAAACGGTTCGGGCTCTTGGCGACAGGCACCAGGATATCCAGGCGAATCCACACGTCCAGCAGGCTGGTGATGTCCTGGGGCGTGCTGTCCAGTTGTTGGGCGGCCAGTTGTGCGCGCAGCTCGCCGAGGCTCAGGGTGCCTTGGTCGAAGTGTTCGCACAGTGGCTCAAGTAAGGCCCAGTGTTCGGCGAGGGCGCGCAGGACGCGCTTGGGTTCGATCATGGGAATGGCCGGCTGGTTGGCGATTAAAAGTCGCGATTGTACTGCATCAGGCGCGGGATTTATCCACAGCCGGTCAGTGCACAGTGGGCGATTGTTACCGAACAGCGGTAGAATCCCCGCTCTTTACTTATCCACAAGTGGCCGAGCTGTGCTTATCGAGTCCCGACGTCGCGCTTACTTGACCGCCATGCAGGTGGTCAACTGGCTGCCCCGCACCGAACTGCCGTTCGCCGCCCCGTCGCGGCCCGAGCTGTTAGCGGCGCTTGAGCCCTATGAGGCGTTCGAGGTTTCGGGGGAGGAGGCGGCTGCACCGGTGGCCGTGGTCAAACCCGTACTGGAAGCTCGTCCTGCGGTTGAACGCGTCAAGGTCGAGGTGCCGCGCCCGGGGCCAATGGCCAAGCCCGTAGTGGCCGAAGCGGCTGCGCCGGTTGCCAAGGCCCCCGTGGTGCCGCCGCCACGCTTTGTCCTGCAGTTATTGCGGGCCGGGCGTTGCCTGCTATTGGTGGAGTTACCCACCGGCGAGCGCTTCCAGACCCGCGACCCCGCCTACATGCTGCTCAAGGACATGCTGCGCGCCGCCGGCCTGCCCGACAGCCCGCAAATCGTCGGCGACCCGGTCCGTTGGCCGCTGCTGGTACGCGGCACCATGGACCAGGGCCCGGAAGCGGCGCGGGATTTCGTGCAAGGCTTCGTCTCGGCACGCCTGGAGGACGAACCCTGCGTGTGCCTGTGGCTGATCGGCCTGCCCGCCGTACGGTTTGCCGGTGAAGCGAACGCCGAAGCCTGGTACCGCGAACTGCAGGTCGAGGGCCTGGGCTCTGTATGGGCCCTCCCGGGCCTGGAATTATTAATGGAAGAGCCACAGCGTAAGGCTGATGTCTGGCAAGCCATGCGCCGGCTGATGGCGCGCTGGAAAACAACCGATGAGTGAGGCTTTATCCTTCCGCCCGATGACCGAGGCCGACCTCGACGCCGTGCTGAAAATCGAATACGCGGCATTCAGCCATCCCTGGACCCGGGGGATCTTTCTCGACGGGCTGGGCAAGTACCAGATCTGGCTGATGTTCGAAGGCGAGCAGCAGGTAGGCCACGGCGTGGTGCAGATCATCCTCGATGAAGCGCATTTGCTGAACATCACCGTCAAGCCGGAAAACCAGGGCCGTGGCCTGGGCCTGGCACTGCTGGAACACCTGATGTCCCGCGCCTATGCCGCCAACGCGCGGGAATGCTTCCTGGAAGTGCGCGACAGCAATACCGGAGCGTTCCGCCTCTATGAGCGCTATGGCTTCAACGAGATTGGGCGTCGCCGGGACTACTACCCGGCTGTCGGCGGGCGCGAAGATGCGGTTGTCATGGCCTGCACCCTCGTCGATTAAACACACGAACCAATGTGGGAGGAGGGCAAGTCGAATCGTCGCACCGCCCCTCCCACATTTGGATTTGCGCAGTGTCAGCGGTTTCCGTCTACCGGGTCCAGATCAGCCAGTTCCGCTTCATCCAGGCCATTTCCGCCGCCAATGTCATCTTCATCGACAATGCTCAGGTCAAAATCCGCCGGGTTGTCTTCCCCCGCCTCCCGAACGTCCCGCGCACCGTCTTCATGGATCAGGGTTTCCGGGCTCATATCATCATCGGTCGACTCATGATCAGCCGTTGAAGCCCCGGTCAGTCCGGCCTCGCGCACCCGTTCGTCGGGCATCAGCTGTTCTCGCTCGCCACGGGGGATCTCATTGCCAATCTCCGCCGTCGGTTCTTCCTCGTCAAAATCCAGCTCGCGCATCGAGCCCATGCGGTCTTCGTTGTCGTCAATCGGTTCGGGCTGTGTAGCGCCGTAGGGACGTCGTGATTCAGTCATGGCCAATCCTCATACTGTGGGGCTTATAGTGTGTGGACAGGCATGGCCCCCCAAGATTCAAGTAATTGCCCGCCGGCTATCTTTATCATCGGCGTGACCCGGACGGGCGGTCGTCTGTCAAAGCTGCGCATCATTCCTGAGGCTTTCCCTGATGAACGAACTACAAGACCTGCTTGATAACAACGAACGCTGGGCGGATGCGATCAAACAGGAAGATCCCGAATTCTTCGCCAAGCTCGCCCGCCAGCAGACCCCTGAATACCTGTGGATCGGTTGTTCCGATGCGCGGGTACCGGCCAACGAGATCGTCGGCATGCTGCCCGGTGATCTGTTCGTACACCGCAACGTGGCCAACGTGGTGCTGCACACTGACCTCAATTGCCTGTCGGTGATCCAGTACGCGGTCGATGTACTCAAGGTCAAACATATCCTCGTCACCGGCCACTATGGCTGCGGCGGCGTGCGCGCCTCGATGCAGGACCGCCAGTTCGGCCTGATCGACGGCTGGCTGCGCACCATCCGCGATCTCTACTACGAAAACCGTGACGTGCTGGCCCAACTGCCGACCGAAGAGGAACGTGTGGACCGCATGTGCGAGCTGAACGTGATCCAGCAGGTGGCCAACGTCGGCCACACCAGCATTGTGCAAAATGCCTGGCACCGTGGGCAGAGCCTGTCTATCCACGGCTGCATCTACGGCATCAAGGACGGCCGTTGGAAAAGCTTGAACACCACCATCAGTGGCTTCGAGCAACTGCCTCCGCAGTATCGCCTGCGTCCGCTGGGCGAAGCCTAAGGCCGTTTGCGGTCGCGCCAATGGGTCATGAACGCCTGGCCTTCGGCGTTCAAACACTCTGTGCTGCCGGTGATCCAGCCCCGGCAGTTCAGCTCGCCGCATTGGCAGGCGAACTGTCGGAACAAGGCGTCCTCGGTACTGGCGTAGTCCAGGGTCAGCGGGGCGCCAGCGACTATGGGCTGCACGGTCCATAGCTCCAGGTAGGTGGTGTCGAAAAACACATTCGGGTTGCAGGAGTGTCGCAGCAGGCCGCAGAACCAGCTGTCATACAGGTGGATGCGGGCGGACAGCTGCAGCGTACGTGGGCGTCGCTCGTTCACGGCGTAACCGGACACCCGGGCAATGCGCACGCGGCCGTCGAAACCCACGCGAGCCTTGACGCCGCCGCCGTCGCGCTCAACCTTAAAGTGCTTGGCCGAGGGATAGCCCTGTTCAACGAGCAGTGTCTTGAACGGGTACAAACCATCACTCACAGTGGTTTTAGCCTGGTCCATGGCTTGAGTTTTCATAACTCTCCTTGGTTAGGCTGCATCGACCTGCGGATGGTGGCTGACTACCAGTCTTGCAGCGGATGGGCCCGGCTCAAGACTCGCTGAACGTGGAGCCGATTTCTACTGTCAACTTTGACAGTAGAAATCGGATTTTCTGCTGTCTACAGCGCAGGCGCCATGATGCTGGGGGCGGGCGCTGCGTTCTTCAGTTGCTTGAGCTGCGTCTTGATCGAAGGCGTGGCGCATTTGGCGTTCGCCTGTTCCGGGGTCAGGTTGCGCACCGAGGTGTAGAACAATTCGCAGGTCTGCTCTTTGCGCGTGACCTGCCAGGTGTTCATGCAGGCCTTGAGCAGCACATTCGGATCGCTCGCGGGTTTCTGGCCCATTCCGGCCTGCCAGCAGGCGGCGCTCAAGTCCTGGCCCATCACTTTTAAACCCGCGTCGTCGGCTTTCTGCTCGTTACCGTCATAGGTGTCCGGGCTGGCCGCGTACCAGATGTAGCTGGGGTGGTTGGCGCCCAGCACCGAGACGGTCTTGCCCGCGGCAGGGCTGATCTGCGCCAGGCCCAGTACACCCACGGTTTGTCCGTATTGCTGCTTGATCCAACTGCGCACCGGCGCGCCGAACGCGACCATTGGCAGCGAGCCGTTGGGGTGCAGGCTCAGTTCGCTGACCATGCGGGTCTGGTAGTCGGTGAAGTAGCCGTAGACGTTCTCCAGGTCCTTGCCCGCATTGGAAGGGGCGGCGATGGGGGCGATATCGATGATGGTCTGGTAGGCCGGGGTTTCGGTGGCCGGCACGCCGTTATCGGTGAGCAGGCTGGCCCAGCGGTCGGTGGTGGCCGACTCCAGGTAATCCTGGGCCTGGGTCAGCGAATAATCCGGCGGGAAATGCAGCAACTCGATGCTCTTGCGGTTTTCCAGGGCCATACCCAGTGGCAGGAACAGGTACCAGTTGTACGCCCACTTGCCGTCGCTGTTGAGTCTGCTCGCGCCCTGGTAGGCCAGGTCAGCGGTATTGAGCAGCGCGGTCAGGGGCTGGCCGTAACTGTCGGGTACACCGCTGAAGGTCGCGGCGAGCTGCCCTTCATGGTTCTTGACGCTGACCTTGGCTCGGCTGTAGCCATCGCGCTGCAGGCTTTGGTTCAGGTAGTGCTCGGCGGTCTGCTCCAGCGTCCATGGCCGAAAGCAGATCACATTGCAGTTATTGGGGTAAGCGAACAACTGGGTCACCCGTTGAGTGCTACCCAGCGGTACTTCGATGTCGGCGTGTACGACCGCACTGGCCATCAGTGCGGCCAGGGTGAAGGACAACCTGGTCGGTTTGAACATACTTGATTCCTTGTCAGCGAAAGCCCGTCTGCGCGGGGTGAAAGCCCACCTCCTCACAGTAGCGGTTGGCCAGGAAAACCGCGTGCTAAATCGCCAGGCATGTCGCTATTGGATAAGCGTCCTACACGCTGAACTGCAACGCGTTGCTCAAATCCCCCATGGGTTTCTGGCCTCGGGCAATCATGGCGTCATCGCGTTGCTTGAGCCCGTCCAGGGTCTCCAGCTGGAAGACCCGCGTAATCAAGCGCAGGATCGACGCGGTGTCGTACACCGTATGGTCCACGGTGCCTTTACGCGCGAAGGGCGAGACCACCAGCGCCGGAACCCGTGTGCCTGGGCCCCAGCGGTCGCCTTTGGGCGGGGCGACGTGGTCCCACCAGCCGCCGTTTTCATCGACGGTCACCACCACCACCATGTTTTTCCACTGCGGGCTTTCCTGCAGCACCTTCAAGGCGCGGACGATATGGCGGTCGCCCGACGCCACGTCGGCGTAACCGGCGTGCATATTCAGGTTGCCCTGGGGCTTGTAGAAGCTCACGGCTGGCAGCTTGCCGGCCTGGGCATCGGCGAAGAACTTATTGGTGCTCGCCTCATCGCCCAAACCGCCATCGCGCAGGCGCTTGTCACGCTCGGCACGGTTCTCGGGGCCCTGCTGCTTGAAGTAGTTGAACGGCTGGTGGTGGTACTGGAAGTTAGGGATCTTCGGGATACCGCCCGAATCCTTGAACTGATCCAGCGTTGCCTGCCATGCCCCGGCGTACCACGCCCAGTCGACGTTCTTTTTCGACAGCTTGTCGCCGATGTGCTCATGGGTCTGCGGCACCAGTACGTTGGGCAGGTCGGCTTTTGCGTAGTCCGGGTTTTCCGGGTCACGAATCCAGGTCGGCCAATACGGCGGCGCCAGGGTGTTCACGCCGTAACCGTCCGGGGTCAGCGCGCTGGGGCCGAACTGCGGCGGGCCGGTCATGGCGCTCGCCGGGGATTTATCCAGCGGCTTGAGACGCGGGTCGGTGGGGTCATCGCTTTGCAGCGTGGCGATCTGCGCCTTGGCCACCGACTGCGCGGCATTCGGGTAGAACGGCGCGGTGGCGCTGATCAGGTATTGATGGTTGAGGAACGAGCCACCAAACGCCCCCTGGAAGAAGTTATCGCAGAGCACAAACTCCTTGGCTACATCCCACAGGCGCAGGGAATAACGGCTCTGGGCGTAATGGCCCATGACCAGGCCGCCGGAGTCGGCCCAGGCGACGAAACCGTCGTTCTTGCCGCCGTTGATCTGCATCTGGTTCTGGTAGAACACGTGCCACAAGTCGCGGGTGACGAGGCTCAGAGGCAGGTCTTCAGCGTTCGGGCCCTTGAGGGCGAACGGCGCGTTGGGCAGGTTTTCCTGGAATTGCACTTCGCTGGGGTAAGTCACCCCATCCACGCTTTGCGGGCCCACTTGCAGCACACCGCCCCAGGCCGGGGGCAGGGTGGTCAACAGGCTGCCGTCGCGGTCGCGTTGCTGCGTGTCGGCGGCAGAAAGCGCCGACAGCGGTTTCTCAACGCCTGGGAAGTCCGCAAACAGGTTGTTGAAGCTGCGGTTCTCGGCATAGATCACCACCACGGTCTTCACCTGGTCGCGCAACGCCTTGTCCAGCTCCTGCGGCGTGAGCGGCCGCGCCACGGGCTTGCCGGGCGCCTCACTGCTGTTGCCGCAGGCACTCAAGGTCGCGCCCACCCCCAACACCGCCGCACCCCCCAGGAAGCGCCGACGGCCGGTGTCTACCGGCGGTTGGGCTATGGAATCTGGGGAAGGGCGGTCTTCGTGATCATCACTCATTGCGGGGAGTCCTTGCTGGCGAGATGTTGCAAGATATTTCGCAGGACGGTAGCAATGCAATGTGACGGAACGAAGACAGCGGTGTGATGAGCAAGACGTGTCTACGCTTGGCCAGCGCTGCTAGACTTGCCCGATAATGGACATCACTGAGGTGAACCGTGAAACCTTCAACCGCCCTTGATCTAAAACGTGCAGCCGTCAGAGAAGTGGTGGGCCGATTTCGCATCTCAAACCCAAGGGTATTTGGGTCTGTATTGCTGGGTACCGACCAAGAAGGCAGCGACCTTGATTTGCTGGTCGATGCGCCGCCGGGAACCACTTTGTTTGATCTTGGCGGGCTGCAAGTCGAGCTTGAGGACCTGCTAGGGGTCAATGTCGATCTACTGACGCCTGCCGATTTGCCGTTGAAGTTCCGCGCAAAAGTGCTGGCTGAGGCACGGCCTGTATGACAGCAAATCGCCTCGGGGATTATCTGGATCACATAAGGCAGGCCACTGCTGACGCGATCAGTTTTGTAGAGGGCCTTAGCAAAGAAGAGTTTCTGGAAGACAGGCGTACTCAACAAGCAGTGGTCATGAGTCTGATCATCATTGGTGAGGCGTCGACGAAAATCATGGATCTGCACCCGCACTTCGCTGAGGCTCATTCACACATTCCTTGGCGCAGCATGCGGGGAATGCGTAACCGCATCGCCCACGGTTACTTCGATATCAACCTTGATGTGGTTTGGGACACCATCCAGAGCGCGCTGCCTGATCTATTGGCGCGTCTTCCTGTAACTGCAGTGTGATTGCACCTGTTGCAACAACAGGTGCAGTCATCAGTTATTCAAGGCATGACGGGCGGCAAATACTTCAACGTCGTCCCCAACGCCCACAGCAGGAACAATACCAGCGGCGTGTGCACCAGCAGCTGCACAAACGAAAACCCGATCAAATCCCGCGCCTTCAACCCCAACACTCCCAGCAACGGCAGCATGTAGAACGGGTTGATCAGGTTCGGCAGCGCCTCGGCCGCGTTGTAGATCTGCACCGCCCAGCCCAGGTGGTATTGCAGGTCATTGGCCACTTGCATCACATAAGGCGCTTCGATGATCCACTTGCCGCCGCCTGACGGAATAAAGAAGCCCAGCACTGCCGAGTACACGCCCATCAGCAGTGCATACGTGTCGTGGGAGGCGATGGACGTGAAGAAGGTCGAGATATGGTGCGCCAGGGTCTGGCCGTCGCCGCCCTTGACCACGGTCATCAGCGCCGCAATCGAGCCGTACAGCGGGAACTGGATCAACACGCCGGTGGTGGTCGGCACTGCACGGGCCACCGCATCGAGGAAGCTGCGCGGGCGCCAGTGCAGCAGGGCACCGACCATGATGAACAGGAAGTTGTAGGTGTTCAGCCCCGAAATCGCGCTGATCGCCGGCTTGGTCGAGAACTCATGGAACAACCAGCCCGCCGCCAGCAATGCCAGCAGAATGGTCAGCAACGGGCTGTGTTCCAGCCATTCGCCGGGGCGGCCCGGTGGTTGCAGCTTGGGCAGGTTGAAGGCCGGGTCGACGCCACAGGCCTTGGCGTCACGGGCGCTGTTGGGGCCGGGCGCGGTGGCGTAGGCGATGATCAGCGACACCACGATCAGTGCCAGCAACAGCACGCCGGATTGCCACAGGAAGATGGTGTCGGTAAACGGGATCACCCCGGTGATCGACAGGATCGACGGCGGCAAGCTGGCCGGGTTGGCCTGCAATTGTGCGGCTGACGACGACAGCCCCAGCGCCCACACCGCGCCCAACCCAAGATAGGCCGCCGCACCCGCAGCACGGTAGTCCATGCGCAAATCCGTACGACGGGCCAGCGCACGCACCAGCAAGCCGCCGAACACCAGGGACAGGCCCCAGTTGAGCAATGACGCCACCATGGAAATCAACGCGACCCACGCCACGGCGGAGCGGCCGTTCTTCGGGATACGCGCCAGGCGGTCGATCAGCTTGACCGCCGGTGGCGAGCTGGCGACCACGTAGCCACCGATCACCACGAAGGCCATCTGCATGGTGAACGGGATCAGGCTCCAGAACCCGTCGCCAAAGGCCTTGGCGGCTTCGGTCGGCGCGGCGCCCATGCCCAGGGTCGCCACGGCGACGATGATCACGGCGAGGGCGGCGAACACCCAGGAGTCGGGGAACCAGCGCTCGGCAAAGTTCGAGCAGCGCAGGGCAAAGCGGGCATAGCGGCTTTCTTCGATAGCATCGGCCACGAGTCTTTCCTCTTGTAGTTATTATGGGGTCGGCAATTTTTCGGCATGTTCCTCCACGGCCATTGATATGGGAATGCAGTTATCTTCATCGATCCATGAGGAAAACAAATATATCTGCCGCGATTGCCATCAACTGGCGCAGCTCATAACCTGCACGCCATTTTGTTTGTCTGCCGAGCCTCAACATGACTGCCACCTCTGTTCCACAGGCGCAGCGTTTTTCCCGCTCCGACTACAAGACCCTGGGCCTGGCCGCCCTGGGCGGCGCCTTGGAAATCTACGACTTCATTATCTTCGTGTTCTTCGCGCTGACCCTCAGCCAACTGTTCTTCCCGGCGGAAATGCCCGAGTGGCTGCGCCTGCTGCAAAGCTTCGGCATCTTCGTCACCGGCTACCTCGCGCGTCCGCTGGGCGGCATCCTGATGGCGCACTTCGCCGATCACCTGGGGCGCAAGCGCGTGTTCAGCCTGAGCATCCTGATGATGGCGTTGCCGTGCCTGCTGATCGGGATCATGCCCACCTACGCACAGATCGGTTATTTCGCACCGCTGATCCTGCTGGTGCTGCGCGTGCTGCAAGGTGCGGCGGTGGGCGGTGAAGTACCCAGCGCCTGGACCTTCGTCGCCGAACACGCACCGCGCAACCATCGTGGTTATGCCCTGGGCTTCCTGCAAGCCGGCCTGACCTTCGGCTACCTGCTCGGTGCGCTGACTGCCACGCTGCTGGCACAGGTCTTCACCCCGGCCGAAATCCTCGACTACGCCTGGCGCTTCCCCTTCCTGCTCGGCGGTGTGTTCGGCGTGATCGGCGTGTGGCTGCGGCGCTGGCTCAGCGAAACCCCGGTCTTCCTCGAAATGCAGGCCCGCCGCCAGGCCGCTGCCGAGCTGCCGCTGCGCACCGTACTGCGTGACCATCGCGCCGTACTGTTGCCGGCGATGATCCTCACCTGCGTGCTCACCTCCGCCGTGGTGGTGCTGGTGGTCATCACCCCGACCATGATGCAGAAAACCTTCGGCATGAGCCCCAGTCACACCTTTGCCTTGAGCGCCCTGGGCATCGTCTTCCTGAATATCGGCTGCGTCCTCGCCGGCCTGCTGGTGGACCGCATCGGCGCCTGGCGCGCGGTGCTGGTCTACAGCCTGCTGCTGCCGGTGGGTATTTTCCTGCTGTACGCCAGCCTGATCAGCGGCGGCATCTGGCTTGGCGCGGCGTACGCGCTGGCGGGCTTGAGTTGCGGGGTAGTGGGCGCGGTGCCGTCGGTGATGGTCGGCCTGTTTCCGGCGCAGGTGCGGGTGTCGGGCATTTCCTTCACCTACAACATCGCTTACGCACTGTGGGCGAGTACCACGCCGCTGATGCTGATCGCGCTGATGCCGACCAGCCCGTGGATTTGCGTGGGGTATTGCGTGGTTATGGGCGCGGTGGGGGTGGGGTGTGTAGCGCTGTTTGGCAAGCGCCACACCTTGGCGGCCTGAAGGTCAGGTCAAGAAGTGCCACAGCAACAGCGTACCGACCAACCCGACCACCGAAACAATCGTCTGCAACACCGACCACACCCAAATCGTCTGCTTCAGCTGCAAGCCAAAGTACTCGCGCACCATCCAGAACCCCGCATCATTGACGTGGCAGAAGAACACCGAACCTGCGCCGATCGCCAGCGCCACCAGTGAGCTTTGTGTCGCCGCCAACCCGGCCATCATCGGCGCGAGGATGCCGGCGGTCGTGGTGGTGGCGACCGTGGCCGAGCCGGTGGCCTGGCGCAGCGCCACGGCGATCAACCAGGCCAGCAGCAGGTACGGCATGTGCGCTCCTTCGGCGACTTTGCTGATGGTTTGGCTGACGCCGGCATCCAGCAAGGTTTGCTTGAGGCCGCCGCCGGCGCCGATGGTCAGCAGCAACACGGCGATGGGGGCAAGGGCCTTGCGCAGGGTGTTGCCGACCTCAGCGCGCGGCATCCCGGCGGCCCAGCCCAGGCAGATCACGGCGGCGATCACCGCCAGGCCCAGGGCGATCAGCGGTTCGCCGAGGAATTTCAGGGTCAGGCCCACGCTGCTTTCCGCTGGCAGCGCGACTTTGGCCAAGGTGCTGCCGAGCATCAGAATCACCGGCAACAGAATGATCAGCAATGACACGCCAAAGCTCGGCTGGCGCGGGGCCTTGGGCGGGGCGCTGAACAGCGCGCCAATGTCGGCCGGCTCATCCACATGCAGGCGCTTGGACAGCCAGTTGCCATAGAGCGGCCCGGCGAGGATCACCGCCGGCACCGCCAGGCAAAAGCCCAGCAACATGGTCAGGCCCAGGTCGGCGTGCAACGCGCCCACCGCAATCAGCGGCCCCGGGTGCGGTGGCATCAAGGCGTGCAAGGTGGTCATGCCCGCCAGCGCCGGGATGGCGATTTTCAACAGCGGCTGGTTCGAACGTTTGGCCATCACAAAGATGATTGGCACCATCATCACCAAGCCCACTTCGAAGAACAGCGGCAGGCCGATCACCATCGCCACCAGCGCCATCACCCATGGCAACGACTTGCCCTTGCCCAGCCCGAGCAGGGTGGTGGCGATGCGGTCGGCCGCGCCGGATTCCGCCATCAGCGCACCCAGCATCGAGCCCAGGGCAATGATGATCCCGGCTTCACCGAGGATCGCCCCGGCGCCCTTGCTGAAGGCCTTGGCCACTTCTTCCGCTGGCAACCCGGCGCCGACCCCGGCGATAAAGGTGCCGATCAGGATCGACAGGAACGGCGGCAACTTGGTCGCGCTGATCAGCACGAT
The DNA here is from genome assembly GCF_005233485.1 of Pseudomonas sp. CFBP13509. Classification (NCBI taxonomy): domain Bacteria; kingdom Pseudomonadati; phylum Pseudomonadota; class Gammaproteobacteria; order Pseudomonadales; family Pseudomonadaceae; genus Pseudomonas; species Pseudomonas sp. CFBP13509. The sequence goes on along the minus strand of NZ_QGAA01000012.1, from coordinate 225,734 downwards.
GATGCTGGCGATGGCCAGCAGTACGCAGAGCATGAGACGGGTGTCGTGAACCATCCACGCGGCAGTCGATAACGCCAAGGCGAGACTCCTTATCGAACAGGTTGGGAAAATTGTTTCTTTTTGTTTCCTGGCCCAAAAGCATACCTGATAACGCCCGCCCCAGAGCCATTGCTGTCGGATTTGTAATCTTTGCTCCACCGCTTTGATAAGTCGCGAACGCTACATTCTCCCGGCTTTTACTTTATGGGCGTGGAACTCTCGTTATGGCAATTTCCGTTAGAAAGCTGGTGGGGGCGACGCTGTTGTGGGGAGCCGCCAGCATTGCCCAGGCACAAACCCTCACCCTCGACGCGGCCCTGCAAACCGCCTTCGCCAACAACCCCGACCTGGCGGCCGCGCAATGGGAAATCGAGATCGCCGCGGGCGGTCGCCAGCAGGCCGGGTTGATCCCCAATCCGGTGGCGTCCTGGGATGCCGAAGGCACACGTCGCGATACGCGCACCACCACCCTCAAGCTCAGCCAAACCCTGGAACTGGGTGGCAAGCGCGATGCCCGCATTGACGTGGCGACGCGTGCCCAGGACGCCGCCGCACTGGCCTTGGAACAGCGCCGCAACACGCTGCGCGTCGAGGTGATCGACGGCTATTACGGTGCCCTGCGTGCCCAGGAACGTCTCGACCTGGCGCAACGCTCCCTGGCGTTGGCCGAGCGCGGCCTGGTGGTCGCCAACGGTCGTGTCACCGCCGGCAAATCCTCACCGGTGGAAGCCACACGGGCCCAGGTGCAGTTGTCGGAGATCCGCCTCGAACTCAATCGCGCACACATGGGCCTCACCGACGCCTATCGCCGCCTGGCCGCCAGTACCGGCAGCGCGGCGACCGACTTCCTGACTGTCGCCACGCCAAGCCACTCCACACCGCCGTTGCCGTCCGCCACACAACTGTTGGCGCGCCTTGAGCAGACCGCCGAACTGCGCCTGGCCGAACTGCAGATCGTGCAGAACGAAGCCAGCGTGGGCCTGGAAAAAGCCCAGCGTATTCCCGACCTGGATGTGTCCATCGGCAGTCAGTACGACGCCAGTGTGCGCGAGCGGGTGAACCTGGTCGGCGTGTCGATGCCGATTCCGTTGTTCAGCCGCAACCAGGGCAACGTACTTGCCGCCACGCGCCGTGCCGATCAGGCCCGCGACCAGCGCAACGCTGCCGAATTGCGCCTGCGTACCGAAACGCGCCAGGCCCTGGACCTGTGGCAAACCGCGAACAGCGAAGTGCGCGCATTCAACCAGCAGATCCTGCCCGCCGCCCAACGCGCGGTGGACAGCGCCACCCGCGGCTTCGAGATGGGCAAGTTCAACTTCCTCGACGTGCTCGACGCCCAGCGCACCCTGATCGCGGCGCGCACCCAATACCTTGCGGCCACCGCCCAGGCCACCGATGCCTGGCTGCGCATCGAACGGATTTACGGCGACCTCGCCCGGTTTTGATTTTTTCTGGAGTGCCTTATGAATAAACGACACGGCGTGGCGCTTGCCGTCGCCTTGGGCCTGATGCTGTCCGGCGTGGCCAACGCCGAGGAAGAAGAAGGCATGCTCGAGCTGACTGAACAACAAATCCAGGCCGCCGGTATCGAGCTCGCCGAGGCCCAACCCCGGTCGATCAGCACATTGCTGACGCTGCCGGGGGAGGTGCGTTTCGACGAAGACCGTACCTCGCATATCGTCCCGCGCGCGGCCGGTGTGGTGGAATCCGTGAAGGTCAATCTTGGCCAGGCGGTGAAGAAGGGCGAGCTGCTCGCGGTGATCGCCAGCCAGCAGATTTCCGACCAGCGCAGTGAGCTGGCGGCCAGCGAGCGTCGGGTTGAACTGGCGCGTATTACCTTCCAGCGTGAACGCCAGTTGTGGCAGGACAAGATCTCCGCCGAGCAGGATTACCTGCTGGCGCGCCAAACCCTGCAAGAAGCTGAAATCGCCTTGAACAATGCCCGCCAAAAGATGACCGCGCTCAGCGGCAACACCGTGCTGGCCGGCGGCAATCGTTACGAACTGCGTGCGCCGTTCACAGGCGTGGTGGTGGAAAAGCACCTCGGTGTCGGCGAGGTGGTGAGCGAGACCAGTAACGCCTTCACGCTGTCTGACCTGTCCCAGGTGTGGGTCACCTTCGGCGTATTTCCCAAGGATTTGAACAAGGTCCGGCTCGGCAAACCGGTGAAAGTCAGCTCCACGGAAATGGGCACCGATGTGCAGGGCAGCGTGGCCTATGTCGGCAATTTGCTCGGCGAGCAAACACGCACCGCCACCGTGCGTGTGACGGTGCCCAACCCCGACGACGCCTGGCGCCCAGGACTGTTCGTCACCGTGCAACTGGCCACGGACACCTACCAGGCCAAGGTCACCGTGCCGCAAACGGCGATCCAGACCGTCGAGGAAAAACCCTCGGTCTTCGTACGCACGCCTGACGGTTTTATCACCCGCCATCTTGAGCTTGGCGCCAGTGAAAACGGCTACGTCGAAGTGCGCCAGGGCCTGGAGGCCGGTGCTCAGGTGGCCACCACCGGCAGCTTCATCCTCAAGTCCGAATTGGGCAAGGGCTCGGCCGAGCACGCCCATTGATCCTGCGAGTGATTTCCCATGTTTGAGCGCCTTATCCAATTCGCCATCGAGCAGCGCATCATCGTGCTGCTGGCGGTGCTGTTGATGGCCGGTGTCGGCATTGCCAGCTATCAGAAACTGCCCATCGACGCGGTGCCCGACATCACCAATGTACAGGTGCAGATCAACTCGGCGGCGGCCGGTTTTTCGCCGCTTGAGACCGAGCAGCGCATTACCTTTCCCATCGAAACCGCGATGGCCGGCTTGCCGGGGCTGCAGCAGACCCGTTCGCTGTCACGCTCCGGCTTGTCCCAGGTGACGGTGATCTTCAAGGACGGCACCGACCTGTTCTTCGCCCGCCAGTTGGTCAACGAGCGCCTGCAAGTGGCCCGCGAGCAATTGCCTGTGGGGATTGAAACCGCGATGGGGCCGATTTCCACCGGCCTCGGGGAAATTTTCCTGTGGACCGTGGAGGCCGAGGAGGGCGCACGCAAGGACGACGGTACGCCCTACACGCCGACCGACCTGCGGGTGATCCAGGACTGGATCATCAAGCCGCAACTGCGCAACGTGCCCGGTGTGGCCGAGATCAACACCATCGGCGGCTTCGCCAAGGAATACCAGATCGCCCCCGACCCCAAGCGCCTGGCGGCCTATAACCTGACCTTGAACGATCTGGTCACGGCGCTGGAGCGTAACAACGCCAACGTCGGTGCCGGCTACATCGAGCGCAGCGGCGAGCAATTGTTGATCCGCGCGCCGGGGCAGGTGGCGTCCATCGACGACATCGCCAATATCGTCATCACCACGTCCGACGGCACGCCGATCCGTGTGCGCAATGTCGCCCAGGTCGAGATCGGCCGTGAGCTGCGTACCGGCGCCGCCACGGAAAACGGCCGTGAAGTGGTGCTGGGCACGGTGTTTATGTTGATCGGAGAAAACAGCCGCACGGTGTCCCAGGCGGTGGCTTCCAGGCTCGAACAAATCAACCGTTCGCTGCCCGAAGGCGTGGTGGCGGTGACCGTCTACGACCGCACCAACCTCGTCGAAAAAGCCGTTGCCACCGTGAAGAAAAATCTCTTCGAGGGTGCGCTGCTGGTGGTCGCGGTGCTGTTCCTGTTCCTTGGCAATATCCGCGCGGCGCTGATCACCGCGATGGTGATTCCCCTGGCGATGTTGTTCACCTTTACCGGCATGTTCACCCACAAAGTCAGCGCCAACTTGATGAGCCTCGGCGCGCTGGACTTCGGCATTATCGTCGACGGCGCGGTGGTGATCGTCGAGAACGCCATCCGCCGCCTGGCCCATGCGCAGCAGCGCCATGGTCGTTTGCTGACCCGCAGCGAGCGCCTGCACGAGGTGTTCGCGGCGGCCAAGGAAGCGCGGCGTGCGCTGATCTTCGGGCAGCTGATCATCATGGTCGTGTACCTGCCGATCTTCGCCCTCACCGGGGTGGCCGGGAAGATGTTCCACCCCATGGCGTTTACCGTGGTGATTGCGCTGCTGGGGGCGATGATTTTGTCGGTGACCTTCGTACCGGCGGCGATTGCGCTGTTCGTCACCGGCAAGGTCAAGGAAGAAGAAAACCTGGTGATGCGTACCGCACGCCGGGCCTATGGGCCGGTGTTGGATTGGGTGATGGCGCGCCGGCCACTGGTGTTCGGCTTGGCCGTGCTGGCCATTGTTGCGTCGGGCGTGGTGGCCAGCCGCATGGGCAGTGAGTTTATCCCCAGCCTCAGTGAGGGCGACTTCGCCCAACAGGCCCTGCGCGTGCCCGGCACCAGCCTGACGCAATCGGTGCAGATGCAGCAGCAACTGGAAAAAACCTTGATGGCCCAGGTGCCGGAAATCGAACGGGTATTCGCCCGTACCGGCACGGCGGAAATCGCCTCCGACCCGATGCCGCCGAATATTTCCGACAGCTACGTGATGCTTAAACCGAAGGCGCAATGGCCGAACCCGAATAAATCCCGCGAAACCCTGATCGCCGATATCCAGCGCGCCAGTGCGATTGTGCCGGGCAGTGCGTACGAGCTGTCGCAACCAATCCAGCTGCGTTTCAACGAGCTGATTTCCGGGGTGCGCAGTGATGTGGCGGTGAAGGTATTCGGCGACGACATGGCGGTGCTCAACACTACCGCCGCAGACATTGCCGAGACCTTGCAAGGCCTCGATGGCGCTTCGGAAGTGAAGGTCGAACAGACGTCCGGCCTGCCGGTGCTGACCATCAATATCGACCGTGACAAGGCCGCGCGCTTTGGCCTGAATGTCGGCGATGTGCAGGACACCATTGCCGTCGCCGTCGGTGGGCGCCAGGCCGGTACCCTGTATGAAGGTGACCGGCGTTTCGACATGGTCGTGCGCTTGTCCGACGCGCTGCGTACTGATATCGACGGTTTGTCGCGGCTGTTGATTCCAGTGCCGGCACTGGCCGGGAATGCGGCGGGGCAGTTGGGGTTCATTGCGTTGTCCCAGGTCGCCAGCCTGGACCTGGTGCTCGGCCCGAACCAGATCAGCCGCGAGAACGGCAAGCGTCTGGTGATCGTCAGTGCCAACGTGCGCGGGCGGGATATGGGGTCGTTCGTGGACGAGGCCGAGGCGGCGATCACGGCGCAGGTGAAAGTCCCGGCAGGTTACTGGACCACCTGGGGCGGCCAGTTCGAACAGTTGAAGGAAGCCGCCGAGCGTTTGCAGATCGTGGTGCCGGTGGCGTTGCTGCTGGTGTTCGGGTTGTTGTTCATGATGTTCAACAACCTCAAGGACGGACTGCTCGTGTTTACCGGGATTCCGTTCGCGTTGACCGGCGGGATCATGGCGCTGTGGTTGCGCGATATTCCGCTGTCGATCTCGGCAGGCGTGGGCTTTATCGCCTTGTCCGGCGTGGCGGTGCTCAACGGCCTGGTGATGATTGCCTTCATCCGCAACCTGCGCGAGGAAGGACGCTCGCTGTCGGTGGCTATCCACGAGGGTGCGCTGACCCGCCTGCGCCCGGTATTGATGACCGCGCTGGTGGCCTCCCTGGGGTTTATCCCCATGGCCCTGGCCACCGGCACCGGCGCCGAAGTGCAGCGTCCGTTGGCGACGGTGGTGATCGGCGGGATCATTTCTTCTACCTTGCTGACCTTGCTGGTGCTGCCGGCGTTGTACCAGTGGGCTCATCGCCGGGAAGAGGAAACACCAGGTTGAACCGTGTGAACCGTCCGGGCTGGCTGCTGACGTCGGTGTGCCCCTGATGCAGCTGCATGATCGACTGCACAATGGCCAGCCCCAGCCCGGTGCCACCTTCGGCGCGGGTGCGGCTGCTGTCGGCGCGGTAGAAACGTTCGAACAGATGCGGCAGGTGGTGTGCTTCGATGCCACGCCCGGGGTTGCCTACCGACAACGACGCGCTCTGGTCATAGGTCTCCACCAGCAGCAGAACGCTGGAGCCTTCGGGCGTGTGGCGGATGGCATTGGACAGCAGGTTGGAAATGGCTCGCTGGATCATCAGGCGATCGCCCGTTACCCAGGCGTCGCCGCGCAGGCTGAGGGTCACGTGTTTGTCTTCGGCGCTGAGGGCGAACAGCGCCATCACCCGTTGTGCTTCTTCGCCCAGTGACACCGGGCCAAATCCGGCACGCGCCGCCGGATGGCTGACCTGGGCCAGGAACAGCATGTCGGAGACGATGCGCGACAGGCGTTCCATTTCCTCGGTGCAGGATTCCAGCCCCGCCTTGTACTCCTCCGAGGGCCGTTCGCGGGACAGGGTCACCTGGGCCTTGCCCATCAGGTTGGTCAGCGGCGCGCGCAGCTCGTGGGCGAGGTCGTCGGAGAACTGCGACAGCTGCTGCACACCGGCGTCCAGGCGACGCAGCATTACGTTGATGCTTTGCGCCAACTCGCCCAGCTCCTGGGGCAGGTTGTCGATGGATAAGCGGTGGGTCAGGTCCTGGGTCGTTACCTGGGCCGCGACATGGCTGAACTGCTTCAACGGTGCTAACCCACGCTGCACCAGCCACCAGGCGCCCATGCCGATAAGGATCAGCAGCATCGGCAGGGCGATGAGGGTGGCGCGCAGGTAGGCACTGAGCAGGGCCTGGTCATCCCTGCGGTCCAGCGACAGCAACACCCGTACGCGCTCGCCGCTGGCCAGGCGCATCAGGCTGGAGGCACTGAGTACCTGGTTGTCGTCCTGGTCTTGCCAGTTGAGGTAACCGAGGGTTTCCCGGGGGGAGAAGTCGGTCAGCAACGGTTCCTGGGGTTTGGCACCGACACTGAGCAGCACCGCGTTATCGGGTGCGGTGCCGACGATGGTCAGGTAGAAATTGTCGTGGCCCATCACCAGGTCCAGCAACGAGTGGGGACGGGCTTTGATTGCGTGGGTGTCCAGGCCCAGCGCGAGGCTGTGCTGGAGCTGTTCCATCTTGCTTTCCAGGCCCTTGCGCGCGAGCTTTTCCAGCTCATGGGTCAAGGCCAGGTAGGCCAGGGTCGCCAGCAGCACCACCAGCCCGGCGCCCATGAGGCTGACCGTCAGTCCCAGGCGCATCGACAGGCTGCTGGTCCTCATTGGCGCGCCTCCAGCACATAACCCACGCCGCGAATGGTGTGGATCAGCTTGACCTCGCTCTGGTCATCGACCTTGCCCCGCAGTCGGCTGATGGAGACCTCGACCACGTTGGTGTCGCAGTCGAAGTTCATGTCCCACACCAGCGAGATGATCTGCGTGCGGGTCATTACCTCGCCGGCCTGGCGCATCAACACATGCAGCAGGGCGAATTCCTTGGTGGTCAGGTCGATACGCCGGCTGCCGCGATAGGCGCGATGGCGGCGCGGGTCCAGCTCCAGGTCCGCGACGCGCAGCACATCCGGCAGCGGGATATGTTCGCTACGGCGCAGCAAGGTGCGCACACGGGCCAGCAGTTCGGGGAACTCGAAGGGTTTGACCAGGTAATCGTCGGCGCCCATGTCCAGGCCCTTGATCTTGTCGGCCAGGCGGCCGCGCGCGGTCAGCATCATCACGCGCTGGTTGCCGTCCCGGCGCAGTTGTTCCAGTACCTCCCAGCCGTCGGTGTTGGGCAGGTTCACGTCGAGGATCACCAGTTCGTAGGTGTGCTGCCGGGCCAGGTGCAGGCCGTCGATGCCGCTGGCGGCGCAATCGACGACGTAGCCACTTTCGGTCAGGCCTTGCTGCAAGTAATCGGCGGTTTTCTGCTCGTCCTCAACCACAAGGATACGCATGGGGATTTACCTTCAAGGAAAACGAAAGGAGATGGCCTCATAGAGGCTTGAATAGGCTGTAGGAAAACTCTGAAGCCTGAAGTAGCTTTAGGGTCAAGCCGCGTCAGGCCGGTGCGACGATTCGTCACTGACCGGGCACGCAAAAAAAACGCCCCGGCTGGGGCGTATAAAATTCATCTCTGTTCCAAAGGAGCTACACAAAAGCCGCAGAGATGAGAAGTGTTCGATGCGCAATATAAAAAGTGCAACTTAACGAGAAGGTGAGGCCGATATTACAGTTCTGACAGACTTCAACCTGTGAACAGATGTAGGGCATCGGCAAGTGAATGTAAGCGCGTCTTAAAGCACCGCCAGTGGGTATTCGATAATGACGCGGACTTCTTCAAGGTCGGACTCGAATGAACTTGAGCGCACGGTGGCCTGGCGCAGACGCAGTGATAAATCCTTCAAGTTGCCGCTTTGCACCACGTACTTGGCTTCGATATCCCGCTCCCAGCGGCGCTGGTCGGTGAGCGGATCGCCGGCGGCATCGCGGCGCATATACACCGCGTTGGCGTTGCTGTAGTCGGCGCCGGTGCCCTTGCCGTAGCGGGTCATGAACGACAGGCCGGGAATGCCGAATGGCTGCATGTCCAGGTCGTAGCGCAGCATCCACGAGCGCTCCTTGGGCGAGTTGAAGTCGCTGTACTGGATCGAGTTGTTGAGGAAGATCGAGTCCGACTGGCGCAGGTAATCGAAGTCGTCATCGCCGTTGTTGCGCTGGTGCGACACGGCCAGGCTGTGGGCGCCCACCTTCACGCCGAGCCGGGCGCTCCAGATGCTGTTATCGAATTCACCCAGCAGCTTTTTGCCTTCATCCACGGCCTTGTAGTAGTTGATGTCGCCGAACAGCGAAACGTCTTCGTTCAGCGGGTAACTGGCGGCGCTGCCGACGTAGTACTGGTCCCAGGCGTCCTTCAGGCGGCTGCTGTACAGGCTCAGGCCGAGGTGTTTGTTCACGGTGTAGTCGCCGCCGAAGTAGCCGATCCAAGGTGAATCGACCGGGCCGGCGTAAAACGTTGCGAACCCTTTGTTCATGCCGCTTTCGTTGGGTTGGCTCATGCCGCTCAAACGCCCGCCCTGCAAGGTCAGGCCTTCCAGGCTGGTGTTTTGCAGGGTCACGCCACGGAAGCTTTCCGGCAACACCCGCGAATCGCCGTAGGCCACCACGGGAGTCAGCGGGAACACGTCGCCGGCCTTGATCACCGTGTCCAATACCCGCAGTTTCGCCGCGCCGCCGACCTTGCTGTAGTTGTCTTCGGGATGGTTGTTGCTGTCCACCGGCAGCATGCCGAACGAGCCCTTGCCGCCGCTGCGGCCGGTGCCCGAGTCGAGTTTCACGCCGACCATGGCGAAGGCGTCCAGGCCAAACCCCACGGTGCCCTGGGTAAAGCCGGATTCGAATTTACCGATCAGTCCCTGGGCCCAGGCTTCGGAATAGCCATTACCGGTGGGGCTGGATTGGCCCTTGCGGTCATCGCGATTGAAGTAAAAATTGCGCGCCAGCACGTTCACGCTGCTGCCTTCGATAAACCCTTCAGGTTTGTCTTCCGCGGCCGCGGCTGCCAGGGGCAATGTGGCGATCAGTGAAAGGGGAAGGGTGTAGTAACGGATCCGCATGTTTCGCTCCTCGGTGTTGGCAGTTATCAGCTTCTTATGGAGGCGGGCGTTCTTATTGATCTGGCCCGGGCTGATAGTTGCAAACCGTGGATAACGATTGGGTGGCGTGAACATTACAATTCTGGAAGCTCGTCGCCACCTAACAAATAAGTAATGTTCTGGTGAACATCGCGTCAGGGTTCGTTCGTTAGTCTCGGCACTGAACTTTCAGTCGAGGAATAGGTGATGAACTTTTATAAAACCGCTCTGGGTGTATTAACGGCCGTCCTGTCTTTCGGTGCATTGGCCGAAGGCGGCGGTGATCGCACCTTTGCCCTGATGATGGAGCGCAATGAAAAGGCCATGGCCGATTACGCCGTGAGAAACGGCAAGCCAGTGCCCCAAGTGCAGGCGTATCGCTATGGGATGAAGCTGGACATTGCCAAGGTGGTCAACGTGACGCCGCCGATCCGCGCGTGCAGTACCGTGCCTTCGCGCATGACCTATGAAGACTCCAGCGGCAAGCTCACTACGTTGGAGTACCAAGTCATGGGCGTGTGTCGAAATAACGGCAGTTAAATATGCTGGCGCTCAACGCGTAGGACGATTCACTAACCAACTGTCGAGCTGATCCATAGGGCTGACGCTTGGGGTATCGTAGGCTTTTTCGTTTGAAGAGCCGATCCTCCATGAGCCCTACTCACTGCCGCCCCGTTCCGTTGTCCAAGTCCTACCGTTTGCTCAATCACGGGCCAACCGTACTGGTGAGTGCGGCCCACAACGGCCAGCGCAATATCATGGCGGCTGCCTGGGCCATGCCGCTGGATTTCGAACCGCCGAAGGTCGCTGTGGTGTTGGACAAGGCCACCTGGACTCGCCAATTGCTGGAAGGTGCCGGCAGCTTCGTGCTGCAGGTGCCCTGTGTGGCCCAGGTCGACCTCGTGCAGACGGTCGGCAATACCACCGGCACCGAGCGTGACAAGTTCGCCGCTTATGGCCTGCAAACCTTCAGCGGTGAACACACGGAGGCGCCGTTGCTGGAAGGCTGTGTAGCCTGGCTGGAATGCCGCTTGCTCCCCGAGCCCCACAACCAGCAGACCTATGACCTGTTCCTCGGCGAAGTAGTTGGGGCCTATGCCGACGAGCGCGTGTTCAGCGAAGGCCGCTGGCATTTCGAAGGGCATGATCAGTTACGCACCTTGCACCATGTAGCGGGTGGGCATTTCCTGAGCATCGGCGAGCCCATCGATGGGCATTCGCTATAAGCGCACTCAGCGCCCGAGCATCTTCACCCATCGCGACGGCGGCATACCGTAGGTGCTGCGAAATTGCCGGGTCATATGGCTCTGGTCGGTGAAGCCGGCGGTCAGCGCCGCGTCCACCAGCGACTGCCCCTGCGCCAGCAGACTGCGCACCAGGTCCAGCCGGCGCATCGTCAGGTAGCGATAGGGGCTGGTGCCGAACAGCACGCGAAAGTCCCGTGACAATGCCCAGCGGTCGCGGCCGGCGTGGTCGGCCATTTCGTCCAGGGTGATGCTGCGGCCCAGGGCGCTGTGGATAAACTCGCGGGCGCGCTCGGCGGCGACGTAATCGAAGGTCTTGCGGCTGACGATGGCGCCAGCGGCGTTGCTCAACGCGTGGGCCAGGTCGAACATCGCGTCCTGTTCCTGCAACGGGTCAATCGGATGATCAAGGTTCTGCAGCAGCACTTCGCTGGCGCGGAACAGCCTTGGGTCAGTGGATAAACCACTGGGGATAAACGGCAACGGCTTGCCGCCAAGGATCTGCTGGATCAGCGACGGCTCCACGTAAATCATTCGGTACTTGAAACCCTCGTCACTGCCGGCGTGACCGTCATGGGTCTCATCGGGGTGAAGCACCATAGTGGTGCCGGGCAGGCTATGGATCATGTCGCCGCGGTAGTGAAAACTCTGCACGCCAGACAAGGTACGCCCGATGGCATAGGTGTCGTGGCGATGGGGGTCGAAGGCGAAACCGGCGAAGTACGCCTCGATACGGTCCAGGCCGCTGGCATGGGGGGCACGGTGCAGCCAGTCGAAGTTGCGGGTCGGTTTGCCCATGGTGGCTTGTCACAAAAAGAGGTGGAAACACGTTAACCCAGTCTGCATCCCTTGTCTGCCGGGGTCTTGTACGTTTGTGCAGGCGGCGGGCGAGGTCTATGCTCCCTGCTCGTGCCCTGCGCTGATGGAACCGCCCAATGGAATTTATCAACCCCACCTATGTGGCGCCTCTGGTCTCGCTGGCCCTGCTGTGGACGGTGGCGGTGGTGACGCCGGGTCCCAACTTCTTCAATACCGCGCAGTTGGCCGCCAGTTGTTCGCGCCGTCATGGCGTGGTGGCGTCGGCGGGCGTGGCTACCGGCACGATCATGTGGGGGCTGGCGGGTGGGCTGGGCATCAAGTCGCTGTTTACCGCCGCGCCCATGTTGTACCTGGCGTTCAAGATCATCGGCGGCTGCTACCTGATTTACCTGGGGCTGAAACTGTTCAAGCGCTCGGCACCGGCGATGGGCCAGAGCTTGTTGCCGGACGAAGCGCGCCGCTCGTTGTTTTCCGCCTGGCGCCTGGGGTTACTGGGCAACCTGTCCAACCCCAAGGCCGCATTGTTCGTCGCCACCATCTTCGCCTCCACCATGCCGCCGTCGCCGTCGCCGATGCTGCTGACCCTGGCGGTGATCACCATGGCCAGCTTGTCGTTCAGCTGGTATGCCTGCGTGGCCCTGGTGTTTTCCAGTGCGCACATGGCCAACCTCTACAGCCGCTCGCGCAAATGGCTCGACCGTTTTGCCGGCGGTTGCTACGTGTTGTTCGGCGCACACCTGGTAGCGAATCGCTGACCGTCCGTGGTAAGAAGCCTTACTTTCAACAGTGAGGCCGGGTCATGAGCAAGGTGCGGGTAGGGATTATTTTTGGTGGCCGTTCGGCCGAGCACGAAGTCTCGTTGCAGTCGGCGCGCAATATTGTCGATGCACTCGACCGCACACGCTTCGAGCCGGTTTTGATCGGCATCGACAAGGCCGGCCACTGGCACCTCAACGACACCTCGAACTTCCTGATCAACCAGGAAAACCCGGCACTCATCGCCCTTAACCAATCCAATCGCGAATTGGCGGTGGTACCCGGCAAGGCCAGCCAGCAGGTGGTGGAAACCTCCGGCAACGGGCTGCTGGCACACATCGATGTGATCTTCCCCATCGTCCACGGCACCCTCGGCGAAGATGGTTGCCTGCAAGGCCTGTTGCGCATGGCTGACCTGCCTTTCGTCGGCTCCGACGTGCTCGGCTCGGCAGTGTGCATGGACAAGGACATCAGCAAACGCCTGCTGCGTGATGCCGGTATTGCCGTGACCCCGTTCATCACCCTGACCCGCAGCAACGCCGCGCGTACTTCCTTTGAAACAGCGGTGAATAAACTCGGCCTGCCAATGTTCGTCAAACCGGCCAACCAGGGGTCTTCGGTGGGTGTGAGCAAGGTTGGCAACGAGGCTGAGTACCACGCCGCGGTTGAACTGGCCCTGGGTTTTGATCAAAAGGTGCTGGTGGAGTCGGCGGTCGAGGGCCGCGAAATTGAATGCGCCGTGCTGGGCAACGAAAACCCTGTCGCCAGCGGCTGTGGCGAGATCGTGGTGAACAGCGGCTTTTACTCCTACGACAGCAAATACATCGACGGCCAGGCGGCCCAGGTGGTGGTGCCGGCCGACATCAGCCATGCAGCCAGTGAGCGGATCCGCCGCTTGGCCCTTGAGGCGTTTGAAGTGTTGGGGTGCGCAGGGTTGGCGCGGGTCGATGTGTTCTTGACCGACGATGGTGAAGTGCTGATCAACGAAATCAACTCACTGCCCGGCTTCACCCGCATCAGCATGTACCCCAAGCTGTGGCAGGCAGCGGGCATGAGCTACAGCGAGCTGGTGAGCCGGTTGATTGAGCTGGCGTTGGAGCGGCATGCGGGGCGGAAGGGGTTGAAGATCAGCCGTTAACGGATGGGATAAATACCTGTGGCGAGCGGGCTTGTCCCGCGTTGGGCTGCGTAGCAGCCCCAATAAGAGCGCTGCAGTGTGCCAAGCAGGTCCGGGGCTATGTTTTGGGGCTGCTTCGCAGCCCAACGCGGGGCAAGCCCGCTCGCCACAAGGGCGCGTAGGTTCGTCAGGGTCTACGAGCAATCCACGAATAAATCAACGTCTTCGCTTCCTCCGGCTGATGCGTCCTTCTGCGGTAGCTGGCAAACGTCGGCGACGTACAGTAGGTGCACACTTCGCTCACGTCGATCTGCTCACGCTTGACGCCCGCCGCTTGCAGCAGCAACAACCCATACCGGCTCAAGTCAAACCACGCACTGCCTGCTTGTCGTGCATGGGGCGGAGTAATTTCGGGGGACCGCAGCGGTGCCGGTTGCACGAAGCTCCACGGTGCCTGGGCGTGTTGCCACAGGTGCCCTTGGTCACTCTGGAAGTCGGCGATAAACCCTTCGCTCACTTCATAACAGCACGGCTTGATCGATGGGCCGATAGCCACTTGCAGTTGGTCGGCTGCAATCCCCTCGGCGGCAAAGTGCTGCATGACGTTGGCGATAATCCCGCGTTGCAGCCCCTTCCAGCCGCCATGTACTGCGGCTACCCGTTCGCCGGTTTTCGACGCGAACAGAATGGGCAGGCAATCTGCCGTGATCACCGCAATCGGGTGAGCGTGGTGCGTCAACACACCATCGGCCTCGATCGTATTGGCCACCTGGCCGGCCTGCCATTCAATCACCGAGGCGCTGTGCACTTGCTTGCAGATGAACACTTCATCCGGGCGCCGTGGGTCATCGATCGAACAGAAACCGTGGTCGATGCCAGGGATGGCAGCGAGATTTTCAGCCTGATGCAAGGGATAACCTCCGTTCAATAAAGTCAGTCGCCGAGCGCTTCGCCTTCGCGCCGAGGGTCGGCGCCGCCGCTGAGCGACACCTTACCCTGGGCATCCCGCTTGAGCACGATGGCCTGGACGCCGCTGGTCATGTCGATCTCGCTCAGCTCATGGCCCTTGTCCTTCAACACCTGCTTCAGGCCTGGGCTGAACAAGCCCGCCTCCAGCTCGGTAGCCCCATTGCGGCTGCCGAAGTTGGGCAGGCCAATGGCGGCTTGCGGGTCGAGGTTCCAGTCGAGCATCGCCACCAGGGATTTGCTCACGTACTCGATGATTTGCGAGCCGCCCGGCGAACCGAGCGTAGCCAGCAATTCACCGCTCTCGCGGTCGAACACCAGGGTCGGCGCCATGGCCGAGCGTGGGCGTTTGCCGGGTTGCACGCGGTTGGCGACCGGCTGGCCGTTTTCTTCGGGGATGAAGGAGAAGTCGGTCATCTGGTTATTGAGCAAAAAGCCTTGGACCATTACATGGGAGCCAAACGCGGCTTCCACCGTGGTGGTCATCGACACGGCGCCGCCCAGGTCATCGACGGCGACGACTTGTGACGTGGAGATGCGCAGTGGCGAACGGTCTGGTGCGTAGGCGACTTGAATACCCGCCGGTCGGCCCGGCTTGGCGATGCCCATGCTGCGCTCGCCGATCAGCGTGGCACGCTGTGCGAGGTAATTCGGAGCCACGAGGCCGGCCACCGGCACCGGTGTGAAGTCCGCATCGGCCACGTACAGCGCGCGGTCGGCAAAGGCCAGGCGACCGGCTTCGGCGATCAGGTGCACGGCCTCGGGCGTGGGCTCAAGCCCGGCAGGCGAGGCGCTTTTTATCGGTGTCATCGGCGCGATGGCCAGGTGCGGGTCGCGGGCTTCCAGGGCCTGCAATGTGCCGAGCATCTGCGCCACCGCAATCCCGCCTGAGGACGGCGGCGGCATGCCGCAGACTTTCCAGCGCTTGTAATCGGTGCACAGCGGCACGCGTTCCTTGGCGACGTAGCCCTTGAGGTCGGCTTGAGTCAGGCTGCCCGCATTACGGTTGCCCTGCACCTTGCGCGCAATCTCATCGGCAATCGGCCCGTGGTACAAGGCGTCCGGTCCTTCCTTGGCGATGCGCTTGAACACAGCGGCCAGCGCCGGGTTTTTCAGTCGTGTACCGGTGGCTTTAGGCGTGCCATCGGCATTCAGGAAGTAGGCCGCCATCTCCGGCGATTGCGGGATAAAGCGGTCAGCGGCGATCAGGCTGTGCAAGCGCGGTGAAATCGCGAAGCCCTGCTCCGCTAAGCGAATCGCCGGCTCGAACAGCTGGGCCCATTGCAGGCGGCCGGTCTTCCTATGGGCCATTTCCAGGGCCCGCAGCACCCCTGGCGTGCCCACCGAACGCCCGCCGATCTGCGCGTCGGTGAAGGCCATCGGCGTGCCGTCGGCGTTCAGGAACAACCGCTCGGTCGCCCCGGCCGGGGCCGTTTCCCGCCCGTCATAGGCGTGCACGTTTTTCCCATCCCACAGCATGATGAACGCACCGCCGCCAATGCCGGAGGATTGTGGTTCCACCAGGGTCAACACCGCCTGCATCGCAATGGCAGCGTCAATGGCCGACCCGCCCTGGCGCAACATCTCGCGTCCGGCCTCGGCCGCCAGCGGGTTGGCAGCGGCGGCCATATGGCGCTCGGCATGGCGGGTGCTGAGGTCGGTGCGATAGCCCGAGCCCAACTCCGGTGCCGGTGGCTGTTCGTTGACCGGGGTGTGGCAGGCAGCCAGGGCAAGGGCTGCCGCCATGAGCGACAGTTGGCGGCGGGAAATCGAAAACACGTGCTGAACTCCGTTCATTGTGCGAATGATCTGTTGTCCATGGGGCGCTGCGGTTTACAGGTAAATCGTGCCTTGCATGTACAACACTGCCTTGCCGGAAATAATCACGCGGTCGCCCTGCAGCTCGCAGTGCAATTGGCCCTTGCGCTGGCCCCCTTGCTCGGCCGTCAAGTGCGATTTGCCCAGGCGCTCGGCCCAGAACGGTGCCAGCGAGGTGTGTGCCGAGCCGGTGACCGGGTCTTCATCGATCCCCACATTCGGCCCGAACCAGCGCGAAATGAAATCAAACCGGGTGCTCTTGGCGGTGACTGCAATCCCGCGCTTGGGCAGGCCCTTGAGCCGCGCAAAGTCAGGCGTCAGCGCGGCGACCTGGGCTTCGTCGTCCACCAGCACGATGTAGTCATCGGTGCCGAACACGTCGGCGCTCTCGATCCCCAGGGCACTCAACATTCCAGCGGGCGGTTCGCAACGCTGTGGTTGCCGGGCGGGGAAATCCATCGCCAGTTCATCGCCATTGCGCGTCACCCGTAGCTCGCCGCTGCGGGTGGCAAAGCGCAGCACCTGGGGTGCATCCGCCAGCGCGTGAATCAACACCCACGCCGTCGCCAGCGTGGCATGGCCGCACAGGTCGACTTCGACTTGCGGGGTAAACCAGCGCAACTCGTAGAACCCATCGCGGGGCACGAAGTAGGCGGTTTCGGAGAGGTTGTTTTCGGCGGCGATATGCTGCAGTTGCTCATCGGGCAGCCACTCGGTGAGCGGGCACACCGCGGCAGGGTTGCCGCCGAAGGCATGTTGGCTGAAGGCGTCGACATGGTAGATGTCCAGTTTCACCGTGAAGCACTCCGTGCGTGGGGGGAGGCTGGACACTAACAGTGGTAAGGGAGGGCGTCAAAAGCGGCCTACCCCGGGATAGGCCGTGTGGCTCAGGCAATCAGAAGTCCCAGCGCGTGGTCAGCATGAAGTGACGCGGTGCGCCGTAGATGGCGGAGTTGTAGAAGCCTACGTTGGTGTAATACGGCTTATCGAACACGTTATTGAGGTTCAGCGTGGTCGACAGGTTTTTCGTGAATTGGTAGCGCGTCATCAGGTCCACCACCCAGTAGGACTCCTGGGAAAATTTCTCGGTGGTGTTTTTGGGGCTGTTGTAGATGTCCTGCCACACCGTATTCTGCCAGCGCAGGCCACCGCCGACGCTGACTTTGTCCAGCTCGCCCTTGAGCTTGTAGATCGTGAACATGCTCACTTGATCCTCGGGCTCGAAGGTCGAGATTTTTTTGCCGGCGTCGTCGCGTACCACCTTGTGGGTGTAGCCACCCTGCAACTGCCAGCCTGGAGCGATTTCGCCGGACAGTTCCAGTTCGTAGCCCTTGGTCGTCGCGTCGGTGCCCTTGAAGGCAAAGTTGGGTGGTGTCGGGGTTTGGTTGTTGTACGCATCGTCGGGCAGGGAGCGGTTGCTTTCCTTCACCTCGAAGTACGCCAAGCTGGCGTTCAGGCGACCGTCGAGGAACTCACCCTTGAGGCCCACTTCATAGTTCTCGCCTTCGTCCGGGTCAATCAGCTTGCGGTTACGGTCGAGGTTGTAGCTTTCCTGGGGCATGAAGACATCGGTGTAGCTGACATAGGCCGACAGGTTGTCCGTGAGGTCATAGATGGCCCCGGCATAGGGAATGAAGCGTCCGGTTTCACGGTAGGTGTCGGTGCTGCCGGTCAGGGTGTAGTCGACCACGCGCCCGCCGAGCAACAGTTTCAGGTCGTCGGTGAGGTTCCAGCGGGTGGTGACGTACATGCCGGTCTGGCGAATGGTGTCGTCGGTGACTTGGGAGGCCACGCCCCAGTCGGGCTTGGCCAGGTTGCCGTGCCAGTTGAAGTAGTCGACCAGGTTGGCCGTGGGGAAGGTTTCGTCCCAATAACCCTTGCCCTTCCAGTGGGCGGTGCTGATGGATCCACCGACCACCAGGTCATGTTCACGGCCGAGAACATTGAACGGGCCGCTGATATACAGGTCGGCCGAGTCGCTGGTGGTTTCGCCCTTGTAGCGCTGGGCGTTGATATTGGCAGTGCCGTCCGCCGCCGGCTGGTAGAACTGGATCGCACCCATCTGGGCGTCGTAGCCGTTGAGCTTGTGGTCCAGTTGCAGTTTGGTCACCCAGCCGTCGCCGAGGTCGTGCTCCAGGTTCGCGAACACCGTGCGGGTGTATTGCTGCCAACTGCTCCAATCAGTGGCATTGCTGAAGGAGCGCTTGGCATTGTTCAACTCGCCGGCATAGTTGAACAGCGGGAAGCTGCCGGACCAAGTGGAGCCTTTGGGTTTGCTGTCCTGATAATCGGCGCCCACGGTGAGCAAGGTGTCGGGTGACAGGTCGAATTCGAGAATGCCGTAGAACACCGAGCTTTTGTTCGAGTAGCGGTCGATCCACGACTTGTTGTCCTGATAGGCCGCCACCGCACGCCCACGCACATTGCCGGTTTCGGTCAGCGGGCCGCTGACGTCCACTTCCGTGCGGTAGTGATCCCAGGTGCCCGCCGCCGTGGTGATGTGGCCGAGAAATTCCGCCGTAGGCTTCTTGCGCACCAGGTTGATGGTGCCGCCCAGGGAACCGGCGCCGCTGAGCAGGCCGGAGGCACCCTTGAGCACTTCGACCCGGTCATAGATCGCCATGTCGCTCAGGGTGTTGCCCGCCGAATAGGCCACGTTGCGTACGGCTGAGGGAATACCGTCGTACTGGAAATTGTTGATCGAAAAACCGCGCGAGTAGTAATTGCTGCGGTCGGTGTCGTAGGCCGACACGGTAATGCCAGGGGTATGGCGCATCACGTCGTCGACACTGTCAAGGGCGAAGTCATCCATGTGCTGGCGGGTAACGACACTGATGGACTGCGGCGTTTCACGCGGGGTCAGCACCAGGCGCGTGGCCGTGGCGATGGTGCCCGGGGTGTAGGAGCCGGTGCCTTCGGTGACGGTGCCCAGTTGGTTGCTGATCACGGTGGTGGTGCCCAGTTGCAGGGCCGCGCCGGGTTGTGCGGTGCGGGTCAGTATGACCGCGTTGGGACCATTGAGCTCGAAGCTCAGGGGCGTGCCTTTGAGTAACTGGGCCAGCGCCTCCAGGGCGGTCATGCGGCCGCTGACGCCAGGCGACTCGACGCCTTGGGCCAAGTCCGCCGCATAGGCAATTTGCAGCCCGCTCTGCACACTCAATTGATCCAGGGCATTGACCAGCGACTGACGCGCTATGGCAAAGCTGCGGGTATCTGCTGCTTCACGAATGGCCGGCTTGCCCGCCGGTTCCACGGCAACCGCAGTGTTGCACGCCAGGCAGACGGCAAGCGCAAGGATGCTACGGGCGTGGGTCGGATTGAGTGCTGGAAAGTACATGTGAGCCCCGTTAGAAATAGGAATGATTTGCAAAGGCAAAGTTCTTGACGGGTTGAAGCTTCGAAAGCCGTAAAACTTTTTGCGACGGTGTCAGGGGCTCTGTATCAGCGAATAATCAGGATGCCACCCGGCAGGCGCTGGATGTGGGTGGAAGTGACTCTACTCAACGCCTGCACGATCGCCTGGGGGTCATCCAATTGGTAATTGCCGCTGACCCGCTCACCGGCAGCGGTATCGTTCAATAGCAGGATCGGTGAGGGGTAATAGCGACGGATCTCTGACAACACCTGTGCCAGCGGCGCGTTCTGGAACGACAGCCGTCCGTTGATCCAGGCCATCTGCTGTTCGCCACCTTCCAGGGACAGCGGTTGCAGATGCCCACCCAGCAACTGTTGCCAGTTGCCCGCCTGCAACAGGCTCTGTTCGCCCTTGCGGTTGGCGAAGCGCACCTGGCCTTGTCGCACGGCGACGGTGACGCCCCCGTCGCGCTGGCTGACGCTGAATTGCGTGCCGACTACGGTCACGCTGGCCTCGGCGGTTTCGATGCTAAGAGGGCGCTCTGAGTCGTGTGCGGCTTCGACGTAGAGCTCGCCACGCAGCAGCTTGATGCGGCGATGAGCGCCGTCGAAAGCGATGCTGATTGCGCTGCGGCTGCCCAGCACGATGTGCGAGCCGTCCTCCAGGTCAAAGCGTTCCAACTGCGCAACGTCGGTCATGTGGTCAGCCTGCAGGCGCATCGGCACATCGGTCATCCAGCCGATGCCCAGCGTGATCAACACGGCAGCGGCGGCAGCCATGAAGCGTGTCTTGCGGTGCGTGGCGGCTTGCGGGGCAGGGGGCAATTCCAGGTCGCTGGCGAGGTTTTTCAAGGCTTGCTCGAAGGCGCGGCTTTCCCACATCGCGGCCAGTTCCGCATACGCCGTGGCGTGCCGGGGATCCGCATCACGCCACTGCTCAAAGCGCTGGCGGGTTATGGGGTTGCGCACCGTCTCATCGCGCAGGGCGAACCAGTCGGTCGCCTGCTTACGTATGGCATCGGGGGTGTCGGCGCGATCAATCATGGTCGGTCGTTTGCTTGACGCAGGCAGTGAGGGCTTGGCGCAGATCTTTTTCCACCGTGCTCAACGACACCTGCAGGCGTTGGGCGATTTCGCTTTGGGACAGGTCATGCAATCGATGCAATACCAGGATTTGTTGCTGGCGTTTGGGCAAGGTAGCGAGCACCTGTTGAAACTGCAGCAGTTGTTGTTGGCCCTGGGCCTGGCTCTCCGGACCGGGTGCCGTGGTGGGCACCTCGACAACCAGGCTTTCGGCCAGATGGCACTCATAGCGCCTTTTACTGCGCACACTGCGCAGATGATCAAAAGCCAGGTACTGCGCAGTTTGATAAAGAAACGGCTTCAAGTGTTCGATAGGGCGAGCGTACAGCGCTTTCGCCACCTTCAGGTAGGTTTCCTGGGCCAGGTCCTCCGCCTGGCTCGAACAGCCGACGACGCGCGACAGCATACGGATTAACGCACTGCGCTGCCCGATAAAAACGGCGCTGAGTTTTTCCTGATCCCCTGGCGTCCCTGTCTCCATGGCCCCGATACCCTGATGCGGCGTTGCGCGAATAGCAGGCATATTAATGAGAGGCGGTCTCATTTGATAGGGCGGCGGGTGATTTGTTTGGAGAGCAGTCCTGCCGGGCGTGTCATGGGTTCGACCGGCGCGTCAGCCCAGCCGCAACACCATAGCTCCACTGGCAATGATGCACGCAGCCATGATGCGGCGGCGGGTCAGTTGCTCTTTGAGCACCAGTGCCGAGATCACCACGCCAAACAGGATCGACGTCTCCCTGAGCGCCGAAACCGTGGCGATCGGTGCCGCCGTCATTGCCCAAAGCGCCAGGCCGTAGGACACGACGGTGCCGAAGCCACCGATAACACCTGGGCGCCAGTGGCGCGCCAGATAGCGGCAGAATTCGCGCCGCCTGACGGCAAATGCCCATACGGCAAGCGCGATGCCGGTGAGCAGGAATATCCACAGCGTATAGGCCGCCGGGGCGCCGGATTTGCGCACACCCACACCGTCGATAAGGGTGTAGCCGGCGATGACCGCCGCGTTGACCAGCGCCAGGAGCATCCCTTTTCGCTGACCGATGCTGGGGGCGGCAGCCATGCTCAAAATGCCGATGCAGATGATGGCAATGCCGAGCCAGGCAAATGAGGACAAGGATTCGGACAACAGTCCCACGCTCGCTGTCGCCACCAGCACCGGCGCGGTACCGCGCATGATCGGGTAGGTCTGGCTCATGTCGGCAATGCGGTAAGTCGAGGCGACCAGCACGAAATACACCACCTGCAAAATCACCGACGCGCCGATGAAGGGCCAACTTTCCTTGGCCGGCAGCTCTAGAAACGGGATGACCGTCGATGCGATCAGCGATGCAATGGACGCGATCATGCAGGTGGTCAGCAGCTTGTTGTCACCGCCCTTGACCACGGCATTCCAAGTCGCGTGCAACGCCGCGCCCAGCATGATGATTGCGAACACATCAAGGCTCATGAAGGGACATCCTATTGGCTCAGTTCTGTATCCAGGAGGGGGCTGCGAGTATGCCCCAGGCACTTTTTTCAAGGCATAAAAAACGCTCTACCTTTCGGTAAGCCGTTATCAGTAGCGGGTTACGCGTCAATTGAGGGCAAATGCTGTTCGATTACGCCTGGTCGCCCCATGCCCGGATATGTTTCAACGCCAGGCGTTATCGAGTAGCCCTGAATGAGATTTTTGCTCAGAACACCTGCAACAGTCGAACGTTGATGCGGGCGCTTTCCTTGAAGCCATTTTCCACCTCAAGGTCGCGCCCGAGCGCCACCAGCACCTGCGTCTTCGGGCGGATGAAGTAACTGCCACCCACGCTGATTTTTCGTTGCCGAGCCTCGTCGTCGCTGTCAACGCCATTGACTCGGGTCTCACCGCCCCAGGTCTGCGACAGGCCGACGAAAGCGTTGGCTCCGGGCGTGAACTGGTAACGCAAATATCCCTGCCCCTGGTAGAGCTGTTTCTGTTTGAGCGTGTCGCCGGCAGCGCCGTAGTTGTCGTTCTTGCCGTGGAACATGACGTCGCCGGTCAAATCGACATACCAATTGTCGGTCAGCCCTTTGACGAAACCTACCTGTAAATCAAATTTCCAGCGGTTCTCACCCAGATTGAGCGGGCGGTCGTGGCTATAGCTACCCGTTGGAAGGTACAGATAGGGCGCTATGGCTAGATAGGTGCGAGACGCTGAGTCGTTGATCAACCAGATTGGTGCGGCCAGGATAATGTCACCTACCCCGCTGGTCTTGCCCAGTGCACTCGTGTCGCGCCCGGCATCCAGCCGGCCAAACGGTACCAGGATCTGGGGGCCTACCGTCAGCCCGCCAATCGTGGTGTAGTGCACCAGCCTCCCGATACCGACATCCGAGACCAGCCGAGGATCCCGCGCCGTCTGCCGTCCCTGGGCATAGAGTTTGTTGCGCTCGGCATGCTGCAGGTACAGCAACCCCGCCGTCGTACCCTCCGGCGCCGGGACGAAATCACCGATGTCCACATCGATGGCGCGCGCGGTCATCGGCACCATCGTGACCATCGGTAGACAGGCCAAGGCCAATACCTTGTTCATGCAGCTCAGGGGCGAGTGGGTACCGGCCTTTGACACGTGGCCGGTCCTGCGGGCGACGCTGGAGAATGCTTGGGTCATTACGGAAGTCCTCTCTCGAGTAGTCATCTGTCATTGATCGGTCGGCGAAGTGCGGCGACACAGGACAACGCGGCAGTGCGCATGACAAAGATAGGGGGGACGTGCCCCAAGTCGCTTTGTTGGGGCGGTCATTCGTTGTGCTGGGAAGGACAGTTGCTCGGCGCTTACGCCTCGTGGCCTGGGGGCCGTTTCAATTGCGTGCCTCTGCGCCGGCCATGGCGTCGTAGGCCGGCGAGCGCAGCAGCGCATGGAGTTGCCGGCGGCGGACCCCCACGTTGCCGCCGTCGTACAGGGGAAAACACAGCGCGTCCTGCATCAGGCCGGCCAACGGGTAGAGGTCGGTATAGGCATCGACACCGACAACGCGCATGGCATCGTAGACAGCCTGAACGCACAGTTCCGAACAGTGAACCTTGGTGATGATGGCCAGTTCGCGGCTGCGTCCCTGGGTGGTATCGAGCTGGTGACAGGCTTTCCAGGTCAGGTAGCGCGCGGCCTCGATGCGCATCTTGATATCGGCCAGCATGAAGCCAACGTTCTGGTGCTCAATCACAGGCACCGTGCCGGAGCGCTTGTCGGTGCGGGCAAACTTCAAGGCGACGTCGAAGGCCGCGCGCATCACACCTACGCAGGCCGCGCCGATGAGCGCCGCAGTCCAGGAGAAGGCATCTTCCACCATGGCAATGCCATCGCCCGGCTTGCCCACAATATTGGCCGCCGGCACGCGCACATTGTTGAAATGGATGCGCGGCGAGATCGTCGCGCGATGGCCGACGGTATCGAGAAAGCCCGCGATCTCGATGCCCTGGGCGCTGCCGGGCACCATGATGACCGCCAGCGATTGCTGCGGCGGCAGGGCCGCATCGGTGCGGCATATGACGCTGTACAGGTGCGCGCCCTTGCCGTCCCAACCGGTGCTGTTGGTGGTGTAGTGCTTTGCGCCGTTGATGACCCATTCGTCGCCTTCGAGGCGGGCGAATGTCTGCACGCCGGCGGAGGGGGCGGAGCTGTCGTAGTTAGCGCCGCCGGTGACCTCAGTGAAGGCCAGGGCGGCCAGGCGCGAGCCATCTTCGACGAAGTCCGGCAGGAAGCGGCGCTTCTGCTCCTCGGTGCCGTGGTGCAGCACCGCGTGCAAACCCAGGCCGGTGCCCAGCAAGGCCGAAGGCAAGTGGACGTCGGCGGCGGCGAGTTCTTCGGCAGCCAAGGAAAAATCCAGCGTGGTCAGGGCGCTGCCGCCGAACGAGGCGGGCAGCAACGCCTTGATGAAGCCGGCGTCGACCATGGCATCGTAGAACGGCCGCATGGCGTAGAACCGGTCTTCCGGTCGCGCGATTGGGGCGATGGTGGGGGCGACCTTGCTGAGGACTTCGGCGGCGAAGGTTCGCGCGCTTGCCTGTAAAGCCTTCTGTGATTCGGTGAGCTGGAAATCGATAGCCATGGGAAGCGACCTTTCTTGCGGTGGGTTAGGTAACGGACAACCCATCGTAGGCAGCCGGACTGCCTCGGTCTCGCTGGAGCGTGCAAGCCCAATTGACGATCTGTGCAACAGGAGGCACACATGACACGTCTGAGCGGCCCGCCCTACCGTGACATTGGCTCAGAAATCAGTCGCTGGCTTGCGCTCGCGATGATTGTCTTTTGCGCCACTGAGGGGTGACCGCAGGATGCAAATCTGGACTACCGAAGCGTGCGTGCAGCGCGAAAGATTCAGCTACTGGCGTGAGGTCCTCTGCGAAGCCTTCGTCTCGCTCAATCCCATCCTCAAGCAAGAGCCTGCAGGATCGGACTTCACGGGCGAGGTGAGCTCCCGGCCCCTTTCCATGAGCGCGCAGACCCGCGTGTTTTCCCGTGCGCAGTTCGTCCAACGACGTTGGGATGAAATCCGCCGCAACCCGGTCGAGTTCTGCTTCGCGAACTTCCAGTTGGAAGGGTCATGCGTGGTACGTCAGGATGGGCAGGAGACACTGGTGATGCCCGGTGACTTCTCCGTCGTGGACTCCACGCGTCCCTACTTTCTCGATTTCAGGGAAGATTGGCGCGTGCTGTCATTCCGTATACCCAGGGAGCAACTGGTGTCCAGGCTCGCGGCACCGCGCCAGGCGACAGCGCGCTGCGTCAGTGGCCTGATCCGGGAGCTGCGCTTGCGGCACAGCGCGCGCGATCTCTGCAGTTCCGGCCATCCTGGCGTGCTCGCCGTAGCGCTGCGCTGGGGATTTAACGATGCCTCGCATTTCTCCCGGTTGTTCAAGCAACGGTTCGGGATCTCCCCACGCGGACTCGCAGCCAGCGTCGAAGGTGAAGCCAAACCAGGAACGAACAGTTGTGGATCGGTCCAGGATCTTCTGATCAGGTGAAGACAAGGTTCAGGAACTACAAAGGCGATCAAGGTGCGAGGTGCCGGGATGCGACGCGGCGCAGGGTGACCTGCGGTCATCTGTTGGTAGTCCCCGTTCATCACGGCGCGTTTCGCCATGAATATGGAGCCAGCGGTACTCCCCGGACTGACTTGCGGGGGCTATTTCTGAAACGCATCAACTACCTCCAGTTTTGCTCACGAGGTGTTGAGGTCGTTCTCGCTCTTGATGCCCCGAGCATTGCGGTCTTCGATGCCCGGGGACAGTCTGGCTTGGACTGGCGTCTGTCGACTCAGGCGGTCTGGTACAGACGGCGCTCGACCAGCCTGCTGTTACGCAGGCGATGCGTTGCCTTGGCACCGGCCAGCACGGCCAGGTCCAACAGCGGTTCGAGGATGACGACGGTCATGTAGGCACTGCCGAAGGTCAGGACTGACAGTGCGTTCTCTGCCGTGAAGCCCTTCCCGTAGAAGGCCCAGAAGGCAACCCAGGCGACGATGCCTGACTGAAAGGCCGTCGACAGGCCCAGTGCCTGGCGATAGCCCAGATCAACATAGGGCGTGTTTGGCGCGATGATACGCCGCGCCAGGGCAGCAACTGCCAACAGCGGTACCAAAAGGGTGGTGACGTTCATGCCGTACTGCGGCAGGTCGAATGGGGCGAAGAACAGACCCTGGATTAACAGCCCCAAAGCGAGACCTACTGCTGCAGGTGCTGCACCGAACAACAGGAACAGCGTCGAGCCGAGGATGAGATGCACCTCCGAGACGCCAACCGGATGATGCGCTAGCAGTTCAAAGAAGCCAAACACCAGCGCCGTGGCGGCGGCGGCGCGAACTACCAGCGAGACGGCACCTCGTTCGCCAATGGCGTCCGCAACGAGTTTGACGGTGTAGGTGCCGACGCTTGCGGCGGTAACATAGCTCAGCCAGAGTTTTCCGGCTTCCACGAGGCCAGGTTCGATATGCATGACGATGACTCCTTGGCCGCCTCTGCGGCTTGCTAGGTAAAAAAGGACAACAAAAAACTGCTCCGCCCTCAGTTAGAGGCTCGGCTGATCGCCACGGGCTCGCGATGCGGCAGATGCTCACCGGTGTGCCCGTGGGCCGGTGGACAACTTGCATTGAGCAAAACCACCGGTTGTCCATGGGGAGTATTCAGGTAGGCCTGCCTCCATTCCTCGCCCCGCTGGACGATGTCCTCCATCCCGGTCAGGCCAAGGGTGGTGACCATTCTTTCCATGGCCGTGATCCATTGCCGGTAATAGGCGTCATTGACGCCTTCTCCGGGTTGCGCCGGGGCGGCCTTGATCTCTTCGCTGAATACCTGCACCCAGTCCTTCCAGGGGAACACGCCGGCTTGGTGCAAGTGCACCAGCAGGGAAAAAGCCTGAGCCTGCCAAGGCTTGTCGAACACCGGGCCTTCATCGTCGAGAGGGAGGCTGACGGCCTTGTAGTCGTGGCGCATGCTCGTGTTCATACGGCCTCCAGGTAGTTGTCCCATAGGTCGATGCACACACTGTCCGGTCGCCGTACTCCCCACAATTCTTCGGCACTGAAGCGTACGGCATAGACCTGCTGCGGCTGTTCGCCCAAACCATGGGCCATCGTGTCCGGGGTAGCGAACGCGCCATGTGCAATCACGATTGTGCCGACCTTACCGCGGGCGTAGCGTGGCAGCCGGGTGTGATTGGTTGGGTTGAGGCACTTCGTTCGCACCCGGTCACCGACTCGGAATTGGCCGGGGACATCTTCTTTTGCCCGCGACGAGGCGCCGCCGAGCACTACGGCGTCGACGATGTCCGGTGTTAACACCGTGACGGGCTGTGTCGGTGGGGTTGGTTTGGCCGTACCCTGCAGTTCGGCGGCGCTGATGACGCCCTTTTCTGTCAGCAGGGTCTCGAAGGCGTGCAGCCAGTGCTCGTAGTAGCTCGACTGCAGGTATTCGGCGGGCTTCATGCGTTCGATGGCGTGGCGGAATTCGTCCACGTTGAAGTACCCGCCGACGAAGAGCGAGGCGAAGAGCGGAAAAACCCTGCGCTCCCAATCATGATGGAAGATGGGTTCGTGCTCTTCCATGAGCACTGGGCCGAAGCCATGCATGCCGCCCAGGTCGTGTATACCATTCATGGGTTTTCTCCTTCTCAGGTTCAGGCTACTTGATCCGGATTCTTAGGCAGTCCGGTGCCGATCATGGCGTCGCGAGTCACGAGTTCGACCAGTTGTTCCTCGTTCCAGCCATCAGTACCCGCCGGACGTTCCGGCAATACCAGATAGCGCAGCTCAGCGCTGCTGTCCCAGACGCGAACTTCCTTGTCATCAGGAATCGTCAGACCGAACTCCGCCAGCACGCCGCGCGGGTCAATGACTATCCTCGAGCGATAAGGTGCGGACTTGTACCAGACCGGTGGCAGGCCCAGGGTCGGCCATGGGTAGCAGGAGCACAGTGTGCATACCGTCACGTTGTGCACGGTCTGGCTGTTCTCCACGACCACCATGTCTTCACCCTGAACACCAGAAAAGCCCAACTCGGCGATGGCTGCGGTGCCATCTTCCAGCAGCCTGTGTTTGTACAGAGGGTCGAACCAGGCTTTCGCTATGACCTGGGCGCCGTTTCTCGGGCCGACCTTGTGTTGGTAGGTGTCCACCAAAGCATCCATGGCTACGGGATCGACCAGGCCCTTTTCCGTCAGCAGGGACTCGAGCGCTTTGACGCGTAGCGCTATGGCCTCCGGTGGCTCAGTGTGGTCGTGATCGTGATGATGTTCGTGCGTATGACTCATGTCTTTGCCCCCTCTGAAGTTGGTGAAATCGCTCCCTGCATTACTCGACGAATGCAGCAATACCAATATCCGGCGCCAGCTTTTTCACAGGTTACTTCCCTCGTTTCGGCCAAATTACCCCAACGCTTTTCATTCCTTTGGCGGGGTCCATTTCGGGGTGTGCGAGTACTACGTCGCGGTAGGAGGGGCTACCAATCACGGCGGGTTTAAACTTGATCAGAAAGTCATTGACCTCTTTGCGCAGATCCGGTGCCAGATCGTAGTCGTTGTAGCATTCCTCAAGACAATCGAGCACGGCTTGCCAGTGCACCTCGGTAAGACCCATTCCGCGATGCGCGGTGACCATGTCCCTACCTCGGTATTTGGCGCTGCCACCCCAATGTTCAGAAAGGAAATCGACAAAGTTGATGTGTTCCTTCTGGAATGTTGATTCGGACATGTGGGCCCAGATATGGCCGATAGCGGGATGTCCCATGGTCTTCCTCAAAACTGCCCCTGCGAACTGATAAATGACGTCGTAGCCCCCAAGACGCGCATAGAGGGAGGGCTGTTGTTCCACGGATGGTTGCTGGTCGGTCATGATGCGGTTTCTCCGTTTCGGCTGGGGACGATCTCATTCGCTCAATGTCGCGTTCCGCATGGTTGATAAAGGGTGCGAGAACTTGCGACGAATCCAAATTAGAGCTGCTGTCGAGCGCACGCTTTGCTGGCAAGGACAATCGTTTGGTCTAGACGGACAACGGCTTAGGAAAACCGTGCTTGCAGCAGACGCAAAATGCTGACATCGGAACTGTCCTGCGGCCATGGGGGTAGATATGGTCCGTGACTGGGGTTCCTCTATTTCTGCCTTGACCGGACGGTTCGCTGTTCTAGATCGCCGTGGACGTTGGTGTTTTACGATTGGTCCCATTCCATCGGCGTTGCAGCACCAAGGTCCCGAGTTGCAGCAGGTAAGTGGCAAACTCTTCGGGTGCCATGTCCCATCTCTGTAAAAACCAGGATGAATCGGATAGTCGCTGCTGTTCTCGTAGATGCATGAGACACCTCGTCATTTGTGTTTTTAGGGACACGGCGTGGAGTGAACATTATCTAGGGGAGATGAAGTGTGCTTGGCTCGAATGGACAACCGTTTGGTTAAAAAGGACAGGTATAGATGTCCGGCATGCCAGTGGGCAGCGATGGTGCGGGGTGGGGAGGGATAGACAGGGATAAACGGCCACATACAAGAAAGCCCGCACGAGGCGGGCTTCTTGAGGTGATTCATAGACTGCTGTAGACGTCTATGGATCGGTACTTGGTGGCTACACAGGGACTTGAACCCCGGACCCCAGCATTATGAATGCTATGCTCTAACCAACTGAGCTATGTAGCCAAGTGGCGCGCATTATTCGCGTAGAACGGGAATGCGTCAAGCATTTATTTTGAATTTTTATCTACGCTTTCAATTGTTTATCGGAAATGAGCGAGTTGGGCGACGAGTGGTTGCTGATTCGCTTCTCCCGTGAAGAGACACCCATGGCGCCGAGCAATCCTCGACCGCCGCGCAAACCTGCCCGCCGCTCCTGCTGGCAGCTGGACTGATCGCCCGAGAGCCGTGGGGCTGATGTTCGGTGTTGGTGGGATCGGTGCGGTACTGTCAGGAGGCTGGGCGATCTGCCTGGCACGTATGAAAGAGGTCTGGTTCGGTTGGGCAGATATCCTTGTCGCCCAACGCTTTGCCAGTCAGCCGGATTTACGATTGAAACGGATTCTGGGTGGCGCGCTTGAGTTGTTCGCGTGCGCGCGACAGTCGCGAGCGAACGGTGCCGATGGGGATGTCCAATACATCGGCTGTGTCCTGATAGCTGCCGTCGGTTTCCAGGGAGGCGTACATCGTCTTGCGCATTTCCGCCGGCAGGTGGTCAATGGCGCTCAGGGTATTCTCCAGGCGGCGGTTGATCTCAAACTCCCAATCCAGGTTGTTGTTTTCTTCCTGTCCATGCCACAACGATTCATCAAATTCGCAATGCACGGGTTTGGCATACATGCGCCTGAAGTGGTTGCGAATCAGGTTTTGCGCGATGCCGCACATCCAGGTGCTGAGCGAGGCGTTACCGCAGAAGCGCTCGCGGTTGCGCCAGGCCTCCAAGTACGTCAGTTGCAGAAGATCATCCGCATCTTCGGGGTTGAGTACGCGCTTGTGAATGAAGCGCCTGAGTTTTTTCTGCTGGTCGTCTGTCAGGTGATGCATGAATTGAGGCGAGCTGCCAACGAGGTGAGCTAAAGCTTCAATGGGGAGATTCATGTTTTTTTTCCTTAGGGTAGACGCAGTCGAGCGGGTGTCGACAGGTCCCCTTAGCACTCCCTGTGCCAATCGAAAAAAATACATAACTGTATGATTTACATATATAAATATTTTTGGCTGTTGGGTTTTTATGCAGTGATTTGCATGCGGCGCCGAAGGCTTTTGCAAGTTTTTTCAAATTCCCAGTGAGCACGGATTTTGATGGAACTGCATGGGGAGACGTTGCCACACAGGGAAACACTCTTCCTGTACTGGCGTGTCCATGGAACAAGTATCCCGTAAAACAACTGACCCTCGTAACGATGTGCGCACCCACCCCTCTGAGGGTGAAGCGGTTGTCAGCCATGCCTCAGCGCAAGTGCACACATCCGCGAAGGGCATCGATGAGCTTGCACATCTGTTTGGTCAGGAGGTGGAGCTCAACAGCCGGGCGCTGAGCGAACGGAAGATGGCGGTACGCGTGCTTCCGGCCGAGCAGCTTGCGCAACTTTATGATCAGTTGGGCCATCCGGCCAAGAAAACGCTGGCTTTCCTTTCACTGCTCTTCAGGCAGCAATTGCAGGACAGACCTACTGTCGAAAAATTGCTGAAGCTTGCGGACGGGGACCCGGCGCGCGCGTTCGTGGTGCTCAAGCATGTGGTGGCCAAGGCAGACAGCGAGGGCCGCCCGTCCGACACTACGTTGTTGGCGCGCGATGCAATTGCCAATCTTGAAGCTCGTTTCAAAGGGGAGATCCAGGCCGGCCTGAACATTGCCTTGGCATTGCAGTCAGCCGGGGTCGACCCGCAGGAGCGCCAGGCACTGCGTGTGCTCTACTATGCCAGTGTGGTCACGCGCCAGTCCCTGCCGACGATGATGCAGGCTTTGCTGGGTGTATACGGTGGTGAGCAGTTCCACGTCGGGCTCAAGGTGATGCGTAAGGCTTTGGCGGATGACATTGCGGCCGCGGTGTCGTCAATGCCCACACCCCTGTTGCGCACTTTGCTGATGGGCCTGCGGGACTGCGGGCAACTGAGCAGCGTATTGGGCGGTTGTCACACGCTGATCCAGCGCTTGAGTATTGAGCATAACGCCGTGAGCTTGTTGCAACGCCTGCTGGGGTACGCCGGTACCGGTATCGCGGTCGATGAATTGCTGCGCTTGGGGGACGAACTGGGAGGCGGTCCGCTTGACCGTCAACTGATGTCCCTCAATGCCCTTTACCCTCTGTTTCAGCAATTTCCCCTGGCATTGTGGTCCGAAAAGCGAATACGTCTGGAAACCCTGCAGATCCTGCTGACGGTGATCGATGAACTGGACCGCGCCTTGCGTGGACCCACACGGTATGCCGGTGAGCCGAGGCTGATGACGTGACCGCACTGTCGGCCATCAACCGTGGGTTGCTCAAAGTGGCACAACGCGCCGAGGTGCTGGGCGCTGTGGTGGTCATGGCCATCGTATTCATCTTTATCGTGCCGTTGCCCACCTGGCTGGTGGATATTCTGATCGCCCTCAATATCTGCATTTCGTGCCTGTTGATCGTGCTTGCGCTTTACCTGCCGGGCCCCCTGGCGTTTTCTTCGTTCCCCTCGATCCTGCTGTTGACCACCATGTTTCGACTGGCCCTGTCGATTGCAACCACGCGTCTGATCCTGCTGGAGCAAGACGCCGGCGATATCGTCGAGGCCTTCGGTAATTTCGTGGTGGGGGGCAACCTGGCGGTGGGGATGGTGATTTTCCTGATCCTGACCCTGGTTAACTTCCTGGTGATCACCAAGGGCTCCGAACGGGTTGCCGAGGTCGCGGCGCGGTTCAGCCTGGACGCCATGCCGGGCAAGCAGATGTCCATCGACAGCGACTTGCGTGCCGGCCTGATCGACGGCACGCAAGCGCGGGACAAGCGCGAGCAGTTGTCCCGTGAGAGCCAATTGTTCGGCGCGATGGATGGGGCGATGAAGTTCGTCAAGGGCGACGCTATCGCGGGGTTGATCATCGTCGTGGTCAACCTGTTGGGCGGCTTCTCTACGGGCATGTTCCAGCACGGCTTGAGCGCCGCTGATTCAATGGCGTTGTATTCGGTGCTGACTATCGGTGATGGCCTGATTGCACAGATTCCGGCGCTGCTGATCTCCCTGACCGCCGGCATGATCATCACCCGGGTGGCGCCGGAGGGGCGCAAGGGCATCAGTAACATGGGGGCCGAAATTGCCCGGCAAATGACCAGCGAGCCCAAGAGCTGGATAATCGCTTCGGTGGGCATGCTCGCCTTTGCGATAGTGCCCGGTATGCCGACCGGGGTATTTATCCTTATTTCGCTGATAACCGGCACATTGGGGTATTACCTGATGCGCCAGCGTCAGCGAGAGGCAGCGCCCGCGGCCGAAGCCTCCGAAGCCGTGCGTCCCGAAGAGAACGGAAAAGAGGACTTGCGCGGGTTCGATCCGTCGCGCCCCTACCTGTTGCAGTTTCCCCCGGTTTTGCGTGGGACGCCTGAGGTGACGGAGCTTATTCATGGGATTCGCCAGTCCCGAAATGCACTGGTTGCCAATATTGGCCTGACCCTGCCGCCCTTCGAAGTCGAACTCGATGACTCGCTGGCCGCCGACGAAATGCGTTTCTGTGTGCACGAAGTGCCGATGGTCAAGGCCTCGGTTGTCAACTATCTGGCCGTTGAGCGTAACGCCTTGACGGTCGAGCCCGAGCATGGAATACCCGGCCTGGCTGAGCGTGATGAACAGGACTGGGTCTGGCTGGCACCGGATGATCCACTGCTCGACGATCCGCAACTGGAGCGCTTCACCGCGACCAGTCTGATCATCGAACGCATGAAGCAGGCCATGATGCTCAGCGGCCCGCAGTTCCTGGGGATCCAGGAGAGCAAGTCGATCCTCAGCTGGCTGGAGCACAACCAGCCGGAACTGGTGCAGGAACTGCAGCGAATCATGCCGCTGTCGCGCTTTTCGTCGGTGTTGCAACGCCTGGCCAGCGAAGGGGTGCCGCTGCGGGCCGTACGGCTGATTGTCGAATCGCTGATCGAGTATGGCCAGCATGAGCGTGAACCGGAAGCATTGGCCGACTACGCGCGTATTGCGCTCAAGGCGCAGATTTTCCACCAGTACAGCGAGGCCGACGGCCTGCATGCCTGGCTGCTTTCACCGCATACGGAAAACATCCTGCGCGAGGCATTGCGACAGACCCAGACCGGGGTGTTTTTCGCGCTTGACGATGAGCACAGCGCTGCGTTGATCAGCCTGCTCAACCAGGCCTTTACCTTAAGGGCCAAGAGTAAAAGTGTGCTGTTGGTGGCGCAGGACCTGCGAAGTCCCTTGCGTACCTTGCTGCTGGAAGAGTTCAACCATGTCCCGGTGCTGTCGTTTGCCGAGTTGGGGAGCTCCTCCAAGGTCAAGGTGCTGGGGCGCATTGACTTGGGCCAGGACGAGCTGATGCGTGGTGCGGTGGCATGAGTATTCGGCCATGGCCAGCGTGGAGGTTGCGATGATGTTTGAGTTAAGGGTGCTTGATGGGCTGCGCCAGGGCGCTGCGTTGCCGTTATTTGGGGAGCGATGGAGTATTGGTGCGCACGCGGACGCTGACCTGATGTTGAACGATCCGGGAGTCGTCGAGCAGCATGCGTGCCTGCGGTTTATCGACGCCAACTGGTTGGTGCAGGCCGAAGCCGGACTGTTGAGAGACCCCGAAGGCCAGGTACTGGCGCAGATCGCCAAACTGGAACTGAACGTGCCGTTTACAGTGGGGGGGGTGCGGCTGTGCGTGACCTTGGCCGAGCAACCCTGGCCTCAACCCGCAGCCCCTGCGCCGGTAGTGCCGGTAGTGCCGCTAGCGGCCAATGTGCCTGCGCAGGCGATGACGTTATCGTCAATTTCGCCCTCCCAGCAAAGGCGCCTGATCAGCCTGGTGCTGGTGGTGACGGTAATCATTGTGGCAGTGGGCATGGTTTCCACTGGGGAGCGTGAGGCGCAGGCTTCGCTGATGCCGCCCGCGGTGCAGAAACAGGAATTGGCTTCGTCTTTTGAAGTCCGTCAGCAGTTGTTGAAGATGCTCAGCGAGCGTGAGTTGAGTCAGCGGGTCACCTTGCAAGTGATCAATGACCAGGTGGCGCTCAACGGAGAAGTCTCACAGGACGAGGTGGAGCTGGTAGCGCGCATGCTCAGCCGTTTTGGCGAGCAATTCGACAGCTCGGTGCCGGTGATCAGCCGTGTGCGTGTGCGCGACGGCACACTGCCATTCAGGATTGTGCAAATCGTTGGCGGGCCGAATGGTCACGTGGTCCTGGAAGAAGGCAGCCGACTGTTTGTGGGCGACGAAGTGGAAGGGCTGCGGCTGGTGCTGATCGACAACGGCAAAGTGGTTTTTGATGGTGCGCAGCGTTACGAGGTGCGCTGGTGAGTGCGGAACTGCAAGCTCGTCTGGACGTCTGGCAACAGCGTCAGGCCCAGTCACTGAGCACCTTTGCACCGGTGACGATGCGTGGCCGAATCCAGCGCGTCAACGGCATGCTGCTGCAGTGCCGGCTACCCCAGGCGCGTATCGGCGACTTGTGCCAGGTGGAAAAAAGTCCGGGCGACTACATGCTCGCCGAGATCATCGGCTTCGATCAGCAGGACGCGGTGCTCAGCGCCTTGGGTAATTTGGAAGGCGTGCGGGTAGGCGCTGGAGTGGAGCGCCTTGGGGTATCGCATCGAGTCCAGGTCAGCGAGGCCCTGTTGGGCCAGGTGCTGGATGGTTTCGGCCGGCCGATTACGGGGCAGGGCGTGAGTGCGTTTGTCGAGGCCGACTTACCGGATACCAGTGCGGTGTTGTGTGAAGCGCCGTTGCCCACCGAACGGCCGAGGATTAACCGTGCGCTGGCCACCGGCGTGCGTTCGATCGATGGCCTGATGACGATTGGCGAGGGGCAGCGTGTAGGCCTGTTCGCCGGGGCCGGTTGTGGCAAGACCACCCTGCTGGCCGAGATCGCGCGTAACGTCGAGTGCGATGTCATCGTGTTCGGCCTGATCGGCGAGCGGGGGCGGGAGCTGCGTGAATTTCTCGACCATGAGCTCGATGACCAGCTGCGCGCCAAGGCGGTACTGGTGTGCGCCACCTCCGATCGCTCCAGCATGGAGCGCGCCCGCGCCGCGTTCACGGCCACGGCATTGGCCGAAGGTTTTCGGCGCAAGGGGCAGCGGGTATTGCTGCTGATTGACTCCTTGACCCGTTTCGCCCGGGCCCAGCGTGAGATCGGCCTGGCTGCCGGCGAACCCTTGGGGCGCGGAGGTTTGCCTCCTTCGGTATACAGCCTGCTGCCACGGCTGGTGGAGCGTGCCGGGTTGACGCGTGACGGTGTGATCACCGCGATCTATACGGTGCTGATTGAGCAGGACTCCATGAACGATCCGGTGGCCGACGAAGTTCGCTCGCTGCTTGATGGGCATATCGTGCTGTCCCGCAAGCTTGCCGAGCGTGGGCACTACCCGGCGGTGGATGTGTTGGCAAGCCTTTCACGGATCTTGAGCAACGTCGCGGAGCCGGAGGACATCCAGGCGGGTACGGCATTGCGACGGTTGTTGTCGGCGTACCAACAGATCGAGCTGATGCTCAAGCTGGGAGAGTATCAACCCGGCAGCGATGCCCTGACCGATCTGGCGGTGGACAGCCGTCAGGCGGTCGACGGGTTCCTGCGCCAGGACTTGCGTGTGCCTACGCCGATGGTGGCGACGCTGGAGCAACTTAAGGATCTGACCGCCCATGTCCCATTCTGATGTGCTTCTCGGTGAAGTGGAGACGTTGCGGCGCCTGCGCAGGCACAGGGCTGACCGCGCTGAGCGCGCCCTGCGTGAGGCCAGGCGCGCCCAGCAGGCCCTGCTCGCACATATCCAGCAGGCTAAGGATGCGCTTGAGCAGACTCGGCAGGAGGAGGCCCGGCAAAGTGCTGAATTGCTCAGTCAGCATCAGGGTCAGGTGTTGAGCCTCAAGGCCTTGAAATCCTGGGGCGCGCAGGAGCGCTCCCTATCTGCCAGTACTCAGCGGGAGATAGGCCAGTTGGAGGCATTGCGGGGCCAGCAGGGGGAAAGCGAAAGTCGGGTTGGCAGCGCCCAGAAACACGTCACGGAGTGCCTGCGGCAGGTGGAAAAACTTCAGGAGTTATCCCTCTTACTGGCTCGGGAGCCGACATGACCCAGGTTTCAAATAAACCCACTGAGCGTCCGCGCCAGCGCGAGCCGCGGGAGGAGCGTGAGCCGGGGGCCACGACAGCCGTGTCCATGGAACTCGGGCGATTATTCACTCAATTTTTTACTGGAGACGATGGCGGCGCTGGTGCGGGGACTGCCTTATCGGGCAAACAGGCGTCCGCCGGTATAGCCCTGATCGAGGCGCTTGCCGAACAACTGGCGCCTCGTGTGCAGGCTGCGTCGCAGTGGCCGTTGCAGGCGGTGCTGTACTTGCCTCGCCTGGGGCGGATCAACGCCAGCGTGCGCCGCGAGCAGGGCGCCTGGACGATTGAGCTGGAGGCAGAGCAGGACGCTACGGCGCGCTGGCTTTGCGGTGTACGCCAACAGTGCGAGGGTCGATTCGCGGGAGCGCTGGGGCTGCCGGTGAACTTGCTTATGCCCAGCGTCGGTTGCGCATGCTGATGCCGGCGCTGACCTTTCCCTTGATTAATAGCGATACGGTTGCCGCGCGCCGTCGATTGGGGCGCGGCCTGCGCCTGCCGTTCACGGTGGCCGGGCAGGCCGGCGAGTTGCTGATTGAGCCCGGGCGTGCCCCAGCTGGCGGCAAGGCTTTGTGCTTTGAGACGGTGTGTGGCGTGCTGGCGCTTGTAGAAGCAGGGCCGTTGCTCAGTCTGCTGGGTGAGTGCCCGGTGACCCTGTCCCAGGTTGGCAACGATCCGGACTCCTGGTTCTGGGCCTTGTACCAGTACCACATGAGTCCCCAGGTGCGGGCGCTGCTGGGTTATGTGCGCTTGCTGGAAACGGATCGACCCAAGGGGTTTGGCTGCCGGCTCAGTGTGACCCAGGGGGCGTCCCGGGTTGAAGGCTACCTATGGTTGACCCCCCAAAGTTTCCTGGCCTTGTGTGAGGCAGGGCCTTGGCGCGCCACTGCGGCAGCTTTGCCGGCGCCGTTTCAACTGGCAATCGCCGTGACCCTGGGCCGCGTGCAGTTACCGATTGCGCAGGTGCGCAGCCTGCGTACCGGTGATGTGCTGGTGCTCGGCCCGTATTTTTTTTCCGTCCAAGGCAGCGGCTACGTGCAGGTTGGCAGGCAACGTTTGCATGGCCGCATTGACGATGACACCGGGCCGTTGTGCCTGACGCTTACTTCTATCGAGGACTCGTCTGTGGACGAAAATTTTGCAGCGCCCCATTACTCGGAGCATGAGGATGATGAACCGGTCGTGGATGTATTTGGCCACGAACCATTCGATGAGTTGAGCATGGCGCTGAATGTGCGTTGTGGAACGCTGAACCTTACCTTGGGCGAACTGCGTAACCTCGCGCCCGGTTCGGTGTTGGGCATTAGCGGTTACGCTCCCGGCATGGCCGGCCTGTATTACGGCGATCGGCCGATTGGCCAGGGGCAGTTGGTGGAAGTCGATGGGCGCCTGGGGTTGCAGTTGTCTCGCGTGATGTTCGGCCGATGAGTTTGCAGGGGATAGACCCCCTCATTCTGGCGGTATTCCTGGGGGCATTATCGCTGATGCCCATGCTGCTGATCGTCTGCACATCGTTCTTGAAGATCGTCATCGTGCTGATGATCACCCGCAACGCCATCGGTGTGCAGCAGGTACCGCCCAGCATGGCCATCAATGGCATCGCGTTGGCGGCCACGCTGTTCATCATGGCACCAGTGGGTTATGAGATCGCCGAGAACGTCAAGGCATCGCCCCTGGACATGAGTAACGTGCAAACGTTTCTGCAGACGGGCAATGAGGCCATCACACCGTTACGCGCATTCATGCTGCGCAATGTGGACCCGGATATATTGACGCACCTGCTGGAAAACACCACGCGCCTCTGGCCTCCACAAATGGCGCAGGAGGTGCAACGCGAAGATCTGATCCTGGTGATTCCGGCTTTCGTGTTGTCCCAGCTGCAGGCAGGGTTCGAGATCGGCTTCTTGATCTATATCCCCTTCATCGTGATCGA
Organism: Pseudomonas sp. CFBP13509; assembly: GCF_005233485.1. NCBI lineage: Bacteria > Pseudomonadati > Pseudomonadota > Gammaproteobacteria > Pseudomonadales > Pseudomonadaceae > Pseudomonas > Pseudomonas sp. CFBP13509. The sequence continues at coordinate 186,924 of NZ_QGAA01000012.1, read as the reverse complement.
CCTGATTGTTTCCAACCTGCTGCTGGCGCTGGGCATGCAGATGGTCTCGCCGATGACCATTTCCCTGCCGCTCAAATTGCTGTTGTTTGTGTTGGTGTCGGGTTGGTCACGGTTGCTCGACAGCTTGTTCCTTTCCTATCTCTGAGTGGCGTATGGACCCGATTGTGCTGTTCAAGCAGGGCATGTTGCTGGTGGTGGTGCTGTCGGCACCGCCATTGATTGTAGCGGTGGTGGTGGGGGTGCTGGTGTCTCTGGTGCAAGCATTGATGCAGATACAGGACCAGACGCTGCCTTTTGGCATCAAGCTGGTGGCGGTAGGGGTTACGTTGATCCTGACGGGGCGCTGGATTGGCGTGGAGTTGATCCAACTGATCAACTTGACCTTCGAAATGATTGGCCGCTCGGCCCGGAACTGAGGCCTCACCCGTGTTGGCTTATCTTGATTTCCTTCCCAGTCTGATTATCGGCATGGCGCGAATCTACCCGTGCGGAATACTCGTGGCGGCGTTCTGTTTCCAGCATATACGCGGCATGCTCCGGCACATCCTTGTGATGGTCATGGCGCTGATGCCCGCGCCGGGTATTCATGCTGCGTTGACGGAGCATGATTACTCAGCGTTTGTGCTCGCTGCATTGGCGCTCAAGGAGTTGGCGCTGGGGGTGCTGCTGGGGATGTTGCTTGCGATGCCGTTCTGGCTGTTCGAGTCGGTGGGGGCTTTGCTCGATAACCAGCGCGGAGCCCTGGCCGGTGGTCAGCTCAATCCTTCACTGGGGCCGGATGCGACGCCGATAGGGCATTTGTTCAAGCAATTGGCGATTTTTCTATTGATGTCCACCCTGGGGTTAGGCGCGTTGACTCAGGTGATCTGGGACAGTTACCTGATTTGGCCACCCACCGTATGGTTCCCACTCCCGGCGCCTGATGGCATGAGCGTATTTGTCGGCCTGCTGGGCGACACGTTCACCCATATGATGCTCTACGCTGCTCCCTTTATCGCGGTGCTGCTGTTGCTGGAGTTCGGCATCGCACTGCTGGGGGTCTACAGTCAGCAGCTACAGGTGAGTACGCTGGCGCCACCGGTCAAGTGCCTGGCGGGGATCGGTATTCTGCTGTTGTATTTTGCGCTGCTGCAGGACTTGATCGTGGGGAGTATGAGCCAGCTGAGTGACCTGAAGCACTCGCTGGGCCTTTTATTCAAGGCCCCGATGCCATGAGTGACTCGGGGGAAAAAAAGCACCCGGCGTCAGCCAAGAAGCTGCGTGACCAGCGCCAGAAAGGCCAGGTCGCTCAAAGTCAGGATGTGGCCAAGTTGATGGTGCTGGCGGCCATCAGCGAGATCGCCTTGTTCACCGCCCATACCAGCTTGCAACGTTTCCAGCAATTGATGGTGTTGCCGATCTCACGCCTGGACCAGCCCTTTGTACGGGCGTTGGAAGAAGTGCTGATTGAAGGCCTGGTGGTGTTCTTCTCATTCGGCCTGCTGATGGCCGGTGTGGCGATTGCTATGAAGCTGATCGCCAGTTGGATGCAGTTCGGATTGCTGTTTGCACCCGAGGCTCTGAAGCTCGATTACAATCGCCTCAACCCAATCAGCCAATTTAAACAATTCTTTTCTGCCCAGTCGCTGATGAATCTGTTGATGAGCATCGCCAAGGCGTTTCTTTTGGGGCTGATCGTATTCCTGGTGGTCTGGCCCTCTCTTGGGACGTTGATCAACCTGGCCAACAGCGATCTGCAAAGTTACCTCCTGGCATTGATCGCCCTGTTCCGCTATCTGCTGCATGCCTGTCTTGCATTGTTACTGGTACTGGCGGTTATCGATTTCACCTTGCAGAAGCACTTCTTCGCCAAGCGCATGCGCATGACCCAGGTCGAGGTCGTCAAAGAGTACAAGGATATGGAAGGCGACCCGCATGTGAAGGGCCAGCGCCGTGCGCTGGCGCAGCAATTGGCCCAGGAGGAACCGAAGGTCAAGCTGCCAAAGCTGGAGGAAGCCGACATGCTGGTGGTCAACCCGACCCACTTTGCTGTCGCCCTGTATTACCGCCCGGGCAAGACGCCGCTTCCGCTGCTGGTCAGCAAAGGTACGGATGCCGTCGCCCGCCAGTTGATTGCGCAGGCGAAGGCCGCCGAGGTGCCGGTCATCCAATGCGTATGGCTGGCGCGCTTGCTCTATACCAAAGCGTTGGGAGCAAGCATTCCCCGCGAATCCTTGCAGGCTGTGGCACTGATCTATCGCACCTTGCGTGAGCTTGATGATGAAGCCAAGCGCGAAACGCTGGAATTGCCTGAGTTGGAACGTCGCTGATCAGCAGGTGGAGCGTGTGTCCAGGGCTTGGAGATTGGCCAGGGAAAGCATCCGGCTGAGGAGTCCGTCGAGCGCATCGTTTGCAGCCGGCAGCGCGTGCCAGATTACCAAGGCATCCTGCGCGTCCAGGTAGATAAAACAACCATCGAACACCACGGCAAGCTCAAAGCGCCGCTCCAATACCTGCTGCAACTGCCCTGCCTGTAATGCTGAACGAGCGACATGCAAGGCCATGCCCGGGCGTTTGCCGGCGTGCAGTGCACATGCTTTGATACCGGGAGCGAGCATCAGGTGAGCGGCAGCGCCACTCACCAGATTGTCCAGAAATACCTGGCGTTGATTGTCGGGCATTTCCTGGCGGCTCATCGTTCCAGCGAGATAGTCTGGTAATCCGCACGTTCCCCGGCGGGACCAGGCTCGGCACGCATCTGCGGTGGCCACCAGATCACCATCTTGTCCTTGCTCGATTGTGGGCGTGAGCAGGAGTCGCCCTTGCAGGTGGGCGTGCAGCCGGCGACAAGCAGTGCCGTTGCGATCAGGGTGACGCACAATAAGCGGTGTTTCATGGCGTGGCCTTCTGAGCAGGAGTAATCAAGGAGGGGCGGGGCACGCTGAGGTGTTCGTCCTTCACCACCGGGCGCATGGCGATAAACACCTCGGCTTCTTCACCCGGCTTGAGCCAGGCGCGCGGCCACACGCTGACGGCCAGGGTCTGCGAGTTGCTGCATTCCTTTTCGTCGATACGCACGTGGCGTTTGACCTGGTTGCGCAGGACCACTACCGCCACGTTGTAGTCCGGTCCCGCATACCATTGGCTGCGTTCGGTGTTCAGCGCGAGCAAGTCGCGGGTGCTGCACAAACTGTCCAGCCCCAGGGGCATTGGTGCCGCCTTGAAGGCCTTGGGCACTTTCCCGCTGACCATGTGCGCCAGGGTACTGATGATGTCGCTGCGCTTGATTACCGGCTGGTGAGGGCTGTAGCGCCGCGCCAACGGTGCGAGGGCTGCCTGCAATTCGACCTGGTCGGCCTGGGGCAGGTAGCGCGACGGATCGGCCTGGTCACCGATGACGCGCGGGGTGAGGATGAACAGGCGTTCACGTCGATTGTTCTGCCGTTCTGTCGAGGAAAACAGCGCCTTGCCCAGTAGCGGGATATCACCCAATAGGGGGACTTTGTTGCGCTTGTCGCTGCTTTCGGTGACGTGGAAACCACCGACTACCAGTGAGCGTTTTTCCGCCATGACGGCCTGGGTGCTGACCTTGCCTCGGCGTACATCGAGGTTGCCGGGAGTGGGGTTGGTTTCGTTGAAATTGCCATCTTCGATATCCACCGCCAAATGGATCTGGTGGCTGCCACGGCTGGTGATGACACGGGGGACCACCTGGAAGCTGGTGCCCACGGTGACCGGTAAAATGGTTGCATTCTCCCGGCCGGGGGTCAGGTACTGGGTGCGGTTGAAGTCGATGACCGCCGGTTGGTTTTCCAGGGTGAGCACCGAGGGGTTGGAGACCATGCTTGCCAGCCCCTTGGCTTCCAGCGCGCGTATATCTGCGTAGAAGCGCTCACGGTTCTCAATCGACACCTGCGAAGAGGTGCCCGGTGCCATATTGACGCCGCCACGGAATCGGCTGTTCTGAAACCCCCAGTTCACCCCGAACTCTCGCAATTGCGTGCGCTCGATATCGAGAATGATCGCGTCGATTTCCACCAGTTTGCGCGCGACATCGAGTTGAGTGATCAACTCTCGGTACATGCCCTGCCGCTCAGGCAGGTCATAGATCAGCACAGCGTTATTGCGGACATCGGCTTCGACGCGAACCCTGCTGGGTGAGACCGGGGCTCGCGAGGTGAGTGTCGGGAGCGGATCCAACGGCCCGGTGTTGACGTTTGTACCCAGCATCTGCCCCAGTAAGGGGTTGCTCAATCGGGGAATGTTCGGTACGAGCGGCGCAGGCTGTGACGGGGAGGGTTGGTTCAGACTGTTGAGGGTCGAATTGGAACGCGGCTCCAGCAATCCACGCAGAATGCTGGCCACCCCCGGAATAGTGAGCTTCTCGCCGCGGTAATCCACTTGACGATCCGTCGCATTGGCGAATTTAAGCGGGAAACTCAGCACGCTCTGCTTTTCATCCGGAGAGCGGCGCTGGGTACTGAACTGTTTGATCTGCTCGATATAGCGTCGAGGGCCCGAAACCAGTACCACGCCGTCTTCGGGCAACTCGCCCCAACCGAAACGGCTATCGAGCAGGCCAATATCGGTGAGCGCTTGCTTAAGGTCGGCAATGGTCTCGGAAGAAACCTCCAGGCGCGCCGAGTCTTGCTGGTCCAGCGTGCTGATATAGAGGGTGTTGTTGTACAGGTACCACTGGAAACGGTGTTCTACCCCCAGACGGTCGAGCATCGACTGCGGGGTATTGGCGCGAATCTTGCCATTTACGTTGCCTTCCAGCAGGCCCTCGACATGTAGTTGTGTCCCAAAGGTCTGGGCGAAATCCTCCAGCACTTCCCGGAGGGGCTTATGTTCAGCTTCATAAGCGTAGGCGGTGTTTTTCCACTCGGGGGGGATGGCCGCCAGTGTGTTCCCTGCTGGGATCAGCAGCCAGGAAAGCAGGATAGCGTTACGCCAGGGAAATCCCTTGGGCGAAGCACGGCGTAAGCGACTGTGCTCGTGGTTCTTGTTATGCATTGCCGGTTCTCTGGTTAGTACGACAGTGAGCGTAGTGAGGTGGGTTTGAGGTTTTGGGGGTGGCGAGCAAGGCGCGCGACTGTGGCGCGCCAGGTGTCGCGTTGGTTCAGCAGGGCTTCAAGGTAGCCGAGTACGTATGCCTCTCCCTGCCCACCTGGCAGTTTCTGGATCAGCCACAGCTCACCGCTGTCCGCTTTTTGAGCCAGTGCGCCATGGAAGTGATTCAGGCTGGCAGCGCCCAGGCGCATCCAGCGCTGCAAGGTGGCGGTGTCTGGGCGAGTCAAGGTCAGTTGAACACTCAGCACCAAAGCGTCTCCCTGACGATTCAGCATGATTTCGTCATCGCCCTCAAACAAACGGAGTTGTTCTTTGCCGCTGATTAACCAATCACGGACTAACGCTTGCATATTATTGGAAACTTTCAAAAGTGCTTTTGAGCAACATATGCGAAACACGCGTATGTTCCAGATATGCCATCTGGGACAGGGTGCTCTTTACTGCAAGCTCATAAAATAACTTTGCATCAGCCTGCTCTTGAGATGTGAGGGTATGGAGCTTTTTATAAAGTCTATGGGCATTTTTGGCGTTTTTAGAAAGCTCCTCTGGAAGGTTGTTGAAAATACTCATTAGTTACCCTCTTTATTATGTGGAGGTGCATGGATTAATAAGGTTTTGTCAAGGCTCGTTGTCGGCGATGCATAGCGGATGCAATTAAATGTCTATCCGGTAGTCTCTCCCATGATTGAAAAAGGCATCGAGCATTGAATTCCAGCTGATACGGAAATCACCCTCGTCGGTTTTCAATACAAGTGTCTGAGCAGGGATTGTTTCGTCGTGGTGAAGCTTCCAGAGCGTGGCTTTGTGATGGGCGAGATACTGTTTTACCTCCTCAAAGTCCTGGGGGTGACAGAGAAGCGCCGCGTCGATCTCCTGAATCTGGTCCGCCAGCAATTGCTTCAGCAGGGCTGACAGCCGCTGAGGGGCTACCGTTTCGCCAAGCAGGCGTCTAATTGCTTGGTTGGTGATCGATGTTGCGTACTCCTCCAGGTTGTCACACATCGCTTGACGGTCACGTTCCCAGCGTTTGAATTGGGCGTCTGCGCGTTGCCAGACATCCAGGGACGCCTTTTCCAGCAGAAGTTCGCACTGTCTCTCTGTCTGGTTTATCAGTTCATCGGCCTGTGCCTTGGCGTGGCTGATGAGCTGGTTGGCGTGCTCCCAGTTTGCAAGTTCCTCCCGGGGAATCAGGCAACGTGACAATCCCGCAGCATCCTTGGGCAATTCAACGGTGTATCGACATAACATCTCTGTTTTCCTTACGCGTTCGAGTCAAGGGACAGAGGGGCGTTCGCCGATGTCGTCACGCGCCAGACTACGGCTTGCCAGAGCGTGTTCAGTCGGCTGCTTGAGTTTTCGAGTGAGATATTACTTTTCTCAACCGCACATACGCGGTTACGGGGGAACCGCAATCGAAGGCGCTGCCACGTATCGGGTTCTATCCAGCTGGAAAGCAATTGCAGCGGATCAGCATCCGGCGACAGCATGGTAGGGGGCAACGCCTTGGACAAACGCATGCACCACAGATGCTGACTTTCGCTCAACGGCGGTGCGGCCTCGGGATTGAACGTGCCGTGAACCAGTGTCAGCGCCAGGTTGAGTTGCTCCGTTGATGCGAGGGCCAGGCGAAGTACGGTGGGGTGGGGGGCCGGAGGCAAGCACGCGGCAATGCTTGTGAGACCATCCGGGGCGGAACGTCTGCTGTGATAAAGCACGCTAATTGAAGTGTACTTGTCACCTCTCCAGTCCTCGTGAGCGTGCTCCCAGGGAAACGCCCACCATTCAGCCCAGGCCAGGCGTTCACTCATTGAATGATCGAATCTAGGCGTCATGAGCTGGGCCAATTGGTTCCTGCGCTACTTGCGGCCCTCGCAGAAGAGGCTGACGTCGATTGAGCAGGAACAGTGTACCGGCCACGGATGACAACACGCCGAGAAGTGCCGCGATAACGCTGCCTCGCCAAAAACCGAGATCATCGCTGGGCACCAGGAACGGGCCGAAATACACCAGCCGTTGCTGCTCCTGATAAGTGGCAGCAGGCACAAAGATCACGCTGAGTTTCTGCAGGTTATCCACGGCTGTGGTCATGCCTGGAATGCTGCTCGCTACCATCCTGCGAACGCGTGCGCGGATATTATCGGGGTCCAGGCGTGGGTCATGCTTAATGAAGACTGATGCGGATGCGGGCTGGACCGGTTCCCCTGGCGCGATGCGTTCCGGCAATACCACGTGTACCCGGGCAATAATCACCTCGTCAATGTTGGACAAGGTGGCTTCTAGCTCTTGGGACAAGGCATAAATGTAGCGTGCCCGTTCTTCCAGTGGGGTAGAAATAACCCCTTCCTTGCGAAAGGTATCGCCCAGCGTCGTCCGCGCCATTCTAGGTAGCCCTGCGGCTTCCAATGTACGTACGGCGCGTCCAATATCGGTGGCGTTGACCGCCACGACGACACCGTCTTTGGCCGGGATTTTTTGGGCGCGAATATGTTTATCTGCCAATTCCGCGACCACCTCATTGGCTTCTTGCTCAGAAAGTTGCCGATGAAGTTCAACGCGGTCGCTGCAACCGTTTAACGTGCATACAAGAATAAAAAGCAGGGCGGCGGGCAGGGATTTAATCATGTTCACTATTGCATGTTACAGATTTTGTCGATGCATTGGCTTGTCTTGCCAAGGCTCTTTACTAACAGTTGGGTAGTGAGCGCCACATTAGAGAGTTCGCGCGGGTACTCTCTGAATTTTTCAGAGTCCATGCCTTTACTTGATGATTTCAGCGCCCGCGCGAGGCGGTTTTTTTTATTTTCGATATAACTTGAATGCTCCGCCAGCATGGCTAATACAGCAGGGGGGGCGACGGCAGGCGTGCTGGCTTTCGAGCCTTCGAGCATTGACGCGAAGAAACTTACATCCGTGCTGGATATTGAGTTTTTCTGTGTAACATCAGTGCCTCCGCGACGCGTATTCAGCGTTGAAAAATCAAATGCTTCTATCTGCATATAGGGCCTGCGGTATGGGGGCTGAAGCAGGTTGGTGATAATGGCGGATGCCGCATTTGCGATTTAAGCTCATATGACACCTCCCCGGCTAATGAGCCAGGGAGGTGGTCCTGTTACGAGCGGATTTCTTTAGCTGCGGCGTACAAGCCAGTGATCATCTTTGCCTTCAAGCTCTCTTGGAAAGTCGCCTCTGCGACGGCGGCTGCGCGATCAGACGCGGAACCTGCACCACCTCCACCACCAGCTACCCCATCGGCACCACCGAACATCGAGGCGTTGTTGTATGCGTTTGAACCGTACGAATTACTACCGGATATACCAGCCATAATAAGACTCCGAGTTTGATGTTTTGAACGTTGATTCACTTGTCGTGAGTCAAGCTTCGTGGATGTCTGGAACTTTTTGTAACTTGAACCAGGCTGTGAGTAGGTGGTTCATGGGGCTAAACCGTTCCAAACAGGTTTGTGGCTATTTGTTTCTATATATGTGGTTTTTGAGTTGGAAGGATGGAGTTTTACTGAGTATTTAATAGTTCCCTTTGTCCTCAGGACAGTGGGATGTCCAATTTCTTCATCCTGTAGTACAGCGTGCGTTTTGCCATACCCAATTCAATCGCCACGGTATCCACGCAATACAGGTGGCGGTGCAGCGACTCTTCAATCAAGGCTTTTTCAATGTGCTGCAGGCGTGTCTTAAGGTTCACCTGGGCATCCTGCAGCTCGCTCACTGAGGTTGAAAACGGTGGCAGGCCCAGCACGAACCTTTTGGCCGTGGAGCGTAACTCCCGAACATTACCCTGCCAGGTATGGCACAGCAGTTGTTGCAGCAGCCCGTCGGAGGGCGGCGGGGCAGTGCGTTTGAACCGGTGGGCTTCCTGCTGAATCATCTCCAGGAACAACGGGATGATGTGCTCTCGCCGATCACGCAAGGCTGGAAGCTGGATGTTGACGACATTCAGACGGAAGTACAGGTCGCGCCTGAAGGTTCCGAGTTCGACCATCTGGTGGAGCGATTGTTGGGCAGACGCGATCACACGCATGTCCACCGGGATGAAGCGGGTTGAGCCCAGGCGCTCCACCCCCCGCGACTCCAGCGCGCGCAGCAGTTTGGCTTGCAGGTTCAACGGCATGCTATCGATCTCATCGAGGTACAGGGTGCCGAGATGGGCTGCCTCGATAAAACCGGCACGGGACTGGATGGCGCCGGTATAGGCACCGCTGTTGACGCCGAACAATTGGCTTTCGGCGAGGCTATCAGGAATAGCCGCACAATTGACCGCGACAAAATTGCCCCGCCGGGTCGATAGGCGGTGAACCCGCTGCGCCAGGGTATCTTTGCCAGTGCCGGTTTCTCCCAGCAACAGTATGTCTATATTGAGGGGGGCCGTGCTGCTCAGTGTGTTTTCAATATCCGTGTCTTCGAAGAGTGAAGTATCTTTTTCATTTTCTCCAAGGGTGGAGACCGACATCGAAGAGTTCTCCATTATCGCTCGACTTCAGTGTTGAGAGGACAGTCTATGCTCGTCAATCAGGAATGAGGGTATAGAACTTATACTGGGATATTGACGTAAGTGTGGGCCGGAATAATGTAGGAAAACCCCGGCATTATTGAGGTTAAATTGTGCAACTGCCTGGCTGCATTAAAGGCGGAGGGGGGTAAGTAGGGGAAGTCTGGTAGTGAAGTGTGAACGATGCTTGTCCTATGTTAGGAAGTTTCACCTACAAAAAAGCCGATGCAGTGCATCGGCTTTTTTATTTGTCGTAGACTTCGCAGGTAGCGTTTACACGTTAAAGCGGAAGTGCATCACATCGCCATCTTTAACAATGTATTCCTTACCTTCCAAACGCCATTTACCCGCTTCCTTGGCACCGGCCTCACCCTTGAACTGGATAAAGTCGTTGTAGGCGATCACTTCCGCGCGAATAAAGCCTTTTTCAAAGTCGGTGTGGATCACACCGGCAGCCTGTGGCGCAGTGGCGCCGACTTTTACGGTCCAGGCGCGGACTTCTTCGACACCGGCGGTGAAGTAGGTCTGCAGGTTGAGCATTTCGTAGCCGGCGCGGATCACACGGTTCAGGCCAGGCTCTTCCAGGCCCAGGGCCTCAAGGAACATGTCTTTTTCTTCGCCGTCATCCAGCTCGGCGATTTCCGCTTCAATCTTGTTGCACACCGGCACCACGATGGCGCCTTCTTCGTCGGCGATGGCCTTGACCACGTCGAGCAGAGGGTTGTTCTCGAAGCCGTCTTCAGCGACGTTGGCGATGTACATCACTGGCTTGGTGGTCAGCAGGTGGAAACCCTTGACCACGGCCTTCTCGTCAGCGCCCATGGTCTTCATCAGGCTGCGTGCCGGCTTGCCCAGGGTGAAGTGCGCGATCAACTGTTCCAGCAGGCCTTTCTGGACCACTGCGTCCTTGTCGCCGCCTTTGGCGTTGCGTGCGACTTTCTGCAGTTGCTTCTCGCAGCTGTCGAGGTCGGCGAAGATCAGTTCCAGGTCGATGATCTCGATGTCGCGTTTCGGGTCGACGCTGTTGGAGACGTGAATCACGTTCTCGTCTTCAAAGCAGCGGACCACGTGGGCGATGGCATCGGTTTCACGGATGTTGGCCAGGAACTTGTTGCCCAGGCCTTCACCTTTCGACGCGCCGGCTACCAGGCCTGCGATGTCGACGAACTCCATGGTGGTCGGCAGGATGCGCTTGGGATTGACGATGGCCGCCAGTGCTTCCAGGCGCGGATCGGGCATCGGCACGATGCCGCTGTTGGGTTCGATGGTGCAGAAGGGGAAGTTCTCCGCCGCAATACCGGACTTGGTCAAAGCGTTGAACAAGGTGGATTTGCCGACGTTGGGCAGGCCGACGATGCCGCAATTGAATCCCATGGTGTTTCCCCTCGGAAAAAAGTCAGGCCTTCTGGCTGTGCAGGTTTTTCATCGCGCGGTTCCATTCACCGGCGAAGATATCCGGCAGCACGCCGAGGGCAAAGTCGATGCTGGCATCGAGTTTTTCCTGTTCGGCGCGTGGCGCACGACCCAGGACGAAATTTGAAACCATACTGGCGACGCCTGGGTGGCCAATGCCGAGCCGCAGGCGGTAAAAATTATTCTGATTGCCCAACTGCGCGATGATGTCGCGCAGGCCATTGTGCCCGCCGTGCCCGCCGCCGAGCTTGAGCTTGGCAACGCCGGGTGGCAGGTCCAGTTCGTCATGGGCCACCAGGATTTCTTCGGGTTTGATCCTGAAGAAGCCCGCAAGCGCCGCTACAGCCTGGCCGCTGCGGTTCATGTAGGTGGTGGGAATCAACAGACGAACATCCTGACCCTGATGCGAGAAGCGTCCGGTCAGGCCAAAATATTTGCGATCGGCCACCAGGTTTACACCTTGGGCGTGGGCGATGCGCTCAACAAAAAGGGCCCCTGCGTTATGCCGGGTCTGTTCGTATTCGGCGCCTGGATTTCCCAGGCCAACGATCAGTTTAATGGCAGTCACGACAGGGGCCCTTCCTTTGGAGTTGTGGATAACATCGCTACACCCGCGTGCGGCGAAAGTGGACGACAAGAGATCATTTACTCAAGAGTAAACGCCGCGTTATCGCCCGCTTTCTCGCTACGTTTCGGTCCGCGATGTTTCCTCAAGCTCCGGCAATACAGAGTGAATTACTCTGCAGCGCCTTCTTCAGCTTCTGGAGCAACGCGTGGAGCGTGTACGTTTGCAACAGCTTTGTCATCACCGTGAGCCAGTGCGACAAACTCAACGCCTTTAGGAGCCTTGAGGTCGGACAGGTGGATGATTGCGCCGATTTCCAGAGCCGACAGGTCGACTTCGATGAACTCAGGCAGATCTTTCGGCAGGCAAGTCACTTCGATTTCGTTCAGGACGTGAGAGATCTCGCCGCCTTTCTTGACCGGAGCTTCTTCACCAACAAAGTGCACAGGCACGATAGCGGTCAGTTTCTGGCCGGCTACTACGCGTACGAAGTCAGCGTGCAGAACGTGACCCTTGGATGGGTGACGTTGCAGGGCTTTGATGATGACGTTTTGCTTTTTGCCGCCAACGTTCAGTTCGATAACGTGGCTGTAGGCCGCATCGTTTTCGAGCAGTTTGGCAACTTCTTTAGCCAGCATGCTGATGGATTCAGGGGCTTTGTCGCCACCGTAAACTACAGCTGGAACCAGGCTTGCGAGACGACGCAGGCGGCGGCTCGCACCTTTCCCCAGGTCGGAACGCACTTCAGCATTCAGAGTAAAATCGTTCATGTTGTATCTCCAAAATAACCACATTCGCCCCAGCGTTTGCGACCAGCGCTAAAGGCGATATGGGCAAAAAAGCCCCGCCCCAACAGTATGCTGGGGCGGGGCGCTTTTCGTCAGTGAGGTGTTCCGAAGGTTTGACCCTTAGCGGAACATCGCGCTGATCGATTCTTCGTTGCTGATGCGGCGAACCGCTTCGGCAACTACCGGTGCAATATCCAGTTGACGGATACGCGCACAGGCTTGAGCGGCGGCGGACAACGGGATGGTGTTGGTCACCACCAATTCGTCCAGCACAGAGTTCTCGATGTTCTCGATCGCTCGGCCCGACAGCACAGGGTGTGTGCAGTAGGCGAAGACTTTAGCCGCACCGTGCTCTTTCAAGGCTTTGGCCGCGTGGCACAGGGTGCCGGCGGTGTCGACCATGTCATCAACCAGAATACAGGTACGCCCTTCGACATCACCGATGATATGCATCACTTCAGAGTGATTGGCTTTCTCACGGCGCTTGTCGATGATCCCGAGGTCCACGCCCAGGGATTTGGCAACAGCTCGTGCACGCACGACGCCACCAATGTCCGGGGACACGATCATCAGGTTTTCAAAGCGCTGGTCTTCGATGTCATCCACCAAGACGGGGGAGCCGTAGATGTTATCTACCGGAATATCGAAGAACCCCTGGATTTGGTCAGCGTGCAGGTCAACCGTGAGCACACGGTCGATACCTACCACGGTCAGCATGTCAGCAACGACTTTCGCGCTGATAGCCACACGTGCGGAACGCGGACGGCGATCCTGGCGGGCATAACCAAAGTAAGGGATTACAGCTGTGATTCGAGTCGCTGAGGAGCGGCGGAAGGCATCAGCCATCACGACGAGTTCCATCAGGTTATCGTTGGTCGGAGCGCAGGTCGGCTGGATAATGAAGACGTCTTTACCGCGGACGTTTTCATTGATCTCGGCTGTAATTTCGCCGTCGGAGAATTTACCGACAGAGATGTCACCGAGAGGGATATGCAGCTGACGTACGACACGTCGAGCCAGATCGGGGTTGGCGTTCCCCGTAAAGACCATCATCTTGGACACGCGCAGTACCTAGAGGCTGAGGGTAACCTGGATGAGTATTAGAAAATGGCAGGGGCGGCTGGATTCGAACCAACGCATGGCAGGATCAAAACCTGCTGCCTTACCGCTTGGCGACGCCCCTGTATCTGTTGCAACGAGTACCCAGTACTCGATTCCTTTTAGAGCAGACTTTGCAGCTTGCGATGCAACATCGAAACGTTGCTTCCTTTTGCTACAAACCCTGTAAGGGTCTCTGTAAGAAGGGCCGAGACTTTATCAGCTTCAGCTTTGCTTGGGAAGCCCCCAAACACACAACTTCCAGTTCCGGTTAATTTTGCTTCGGTAAATTTACCTAACAAATTCAAAGCGTTACGTACCTCTGGATAACGCCTTGCTACAACCGGTAAGCAGTCATTTCGACTGTTTCCCTTGGGAACGGGGCGCACTTTAATGGGAGGAGAGTTACGTGTCAACAGCGGATCTGAAAAAATTTCTGCTGTACTTACAGATACTTGCGGGACAAGCACGACATACCACGGCTCTTCGGGGTATTCCGGGGTGAGTTTTTCCCCCACGCCCTCAGCAAAAGCGGCGTGTCCACGCACGAAAACCGGGACGTCGGCGCCCAGCGTGAGGCCCAGCGCAGCCAGGCGATCATGGTCCCAGCCCAGTTGCCACAAATGGTTCAGACCCAGCAGTGTGGTCGCTGCATTCGAGCTTCCACCACCGATTCCGCCACCCATGGGCAGAATCTTATCGATCCATATATCGATGCCCTGGGAACAGCCGGACTGCTCCTGGAGTTTTTTCGCGGCCCTCACGATCAGGTTGCTGTCGTGGGGCACACCTTCGAATTCAGTGTGCAGCTGGATCACGCCATCGTCGCGCAGGGCGAAGGTGAGCTCATCGCCGTAGTCGAGAAATTGAAACAGTGTCTGCAGCTCGTGGTAGCCGTCTTCACGGCGACCGAGAATGTGCAGCATCAGATTGAGTTTGGCAGGAGAGGGCAGGGTCAGTTTTTGTACGGCCACGTTATTGCCCCAGCTTGCGCGGTTGCCAGTCCTTGATCACCAGCGTGACGTCAAGGTCGGTGCCATGCAGCTTGATGCGCTCTGGCAGCCAATAACCGCCCTGTTCCACGTAGCTGAGGTACTCGACCTGCCAGCCATCCTGTTCCAGGGTGGCCAGGCGGCTGTCACCGTTGAGGCTCAGGCGGCTCTTGCTGTCCGGCGCGGGCAAGCCGCGGACCCACCACACCAGGTGCGAGACAGGCAGTTTCCAGCCAATCTGCTCTTCCAGCAGCGCTTCGGGCGAGGTGGCCTCGTAGCGCCCCTGGTTGGCGACTTCGAGGCTGACTTGTCCCGGGCGGCCGGTCAGGCGCGCGGCGCCGCGCCCCAAGGGGCCGGACAAGCGAATGTCGTAGTAATCCTGGCGTTGCAGCCAGAACAAGGTGCCGCTGCCGGAATCTTTCGGTGCGCGAACCCCGACTTTGCCTTCGATCTGCCAGCCGTCGATGCTGCCGAGCTGATCCTTGTGCTGCTTCCATTGCGCCGGGTTGCCCTGGCCCTCAACGGATTCGCGGGCACCGAAGCCCGCGCAACCGGCGAGCAGGGCGATGAAGCTGAAAACGATAACGTGGCGCAAGAACATAAGCTTAAAGGGTCTCGGATCCGGTCAGGCGCTTGATGGTGCCGCGCAGGATGGGGCTTTCGGGTTGTTCCTTGAGGAATTTTTCCCAGATCTGGCGGGCTTCGCGCTGCTTGCCATTGGCCCACAGCACCTCGCCCAGGTGTGCAGCGACTTCCTGGTCGGGGAAGCGCTCCAGGGCCTGGCGCAGCAAGCGTTCGGCTTCGTCGAGGTTACCCAGGCGATAGTTCACCCAGCCCAGGCTGTCGAGTACGGCCGGGTCTTCCGGGTTGAGCTTGTGCGCCTGTTCGATCAACGCCTTGGCTTCGTCGTAGCGCGTGGTGCGGTCGGACAAGGTGTAGCCCAGGGCATTCAGGGCCATGGCGTTGTCCGGGTCGCGCTTGATGATCAGGCGCAGGTCTTTTTCCATCTGCGCCAGGTCATTGCGTTTTTCCGCCTGCATGGCGCGGGTGTACAGCAGGTTCAAATCGTCGGGGAATTGCAACAAGGCCTGTTGCAGCACCTTCCAGGCGCGCTCGCCCTGATTATTGGCTGACAAGGTCTCGGCCTGGATCAGGTAAAGCTGGATCCCGTAGTCCGGTTCGGCATCCCGTGCAGCGGCCAGGCGTTTTTCTGCCTCATCGGTACGCCCGTTGCTCATCAGGATGTCGGCCTGGCGCAGTTGGGCCGGCAGGTAGTCGTTGCCTGGGCCGACCTGTGCGTATTCGAGCAGGGCGGCCTGCGGGTCGCTGCGCTCTTCAGCGATGCGGCCCAGGTTCAGGTGCGCCGAGTCAACATGACTTTCGCGCTCGATCAGCTCTTCCAGGTAACCCTTGGCCTCGTCCCAGGCCTTGGCTTCCAGGCACACCAGCGCCAGGGAGTAACGCAGTTCATCGTCATCCGGGTATTGCTGGAGCAGGTTGGCGAACTGCACTTTGGCGTCCTCCATGCGGTCCTGCTCCACCAGGGTGCGTGCGTAAGTCAGGCGCAGGCGCTTGTCGTCCGGGTATTTCTTGATGCTTTTTTCCAGCAGTGGAATCGCTTCCTTGCCGCGGTTGAGGTTCTGCAGCAGGCGCGCGCGCAGCAGAATCGGCGCGATCTCGCCGTCTTCCGGCGGGTTCTGTTCCAGCAGCTTCAGTGCGGCTTCGGCTTCATCATCCTGTTGCAGCAGCAGGGCCTTGCCAAACACCAGTTGACTGTTCTTCGGGTGTTTTTGCAGCAGGCGGTCAAAACTCTTCATCAGGCCATTGCGGGTGTCCTGGTCGGTGTCGGCAGCCGACAGCGCAAGGAAGTCGAAATGGGTGTCGCCCTTGCCTTGCAGGACTTTCTCCATATAGACCATGGAGTCGTCATAACGCCCGGCCCGCGCCAATTGAATGGCGGCTGCCCGCTGGGCTTCCAGATCGTCCGGCGCGTTCTTTGCCCAGATCAGCGAAGTATCCAGCGCGGCCTGATCGGCCCCGAGGTACTCGGCAATGCGGAACGCCCGCTCGGAAATTCCCGGATCCTGGGTGTTGATGGCCTGGGTCACGTAGTTATCCAGCGCAATATCGAAGCGATTGCGCTGGCCGGCCAGTTCCGCACTGAGCAGGCTGAACACCGTTTCTTCACTGAACGAGGAATAAACCTTGGGCTTTTCAGGGGCGGGTGTGCTGTCTTCCACCGGCGGTGTACCGTCCGGCGACACGGGTGCCATGGCCTGGCAGCCGCTGAGGAAGACAAAAGCAAGGAGCAACGCGGAAGATCTATTCATATAGGAAGAGGACGACTAACCTGCGGTCGGATCATCATGACACAAGCCTTCGGCCAAACATAACCGTGTAGGAGCGAGCTTGCTCGCGAAAAGCCTGAGGACAACGCGTTTTCTCAGGAGGCCGCGTCATGGTTCACGACCATCGAGAGCAGGCTTGCGCCTACAGATGGCCTTTTTATAGGCATAAGCTACTAGGACAATAGACGACGGTGGTTGTTCTGAATCTTTCGAAGTAGGACAATTGTCGGCTTCCCGACATCATCAGCGATATTGAATGGCCTTCCTCGCACTCGGTATTAACCACAAGACTGCTTCCGTAGACGTGCGCGAGCGCGTGGCGTTTACGCCAGAGCAGTTGGTTGAGGCCTTGCAGCAGCTCTGCCGTCTCACCGACAGCCGCGAAGCTGCGATCCTTTCGACCTGCAATCGCAGTGAGCTTTATATAGAGCAGGAACATCTCTCGGCGGATGTGGTACTGCGCTGGCTGGCCGATTATCACCATTTGAGCCTCGACGACCTGCGCGCGAGCGCCTATGTGCATGAAGACGATGCGGCAGTTCGTCACATGATGCGCGTGGCATCCGGTCTCGATTCGCTGGTGTTGGGCGAGCCGCAGATCCTGGGCCAGATGAAATCCGCCTATGCCGTGGCGCGCGAGGCCGGCACCGTCGGTCCGCTGCTGGGCCGTCTGTTCCAGGCCACCTTCAATTCCGCCAAGCAGGTGCGCACCGACACCGCCATCGGTGAAAACCCGGTGTCCGTGGCGTTTGCCGCCGTCAGCCTGGCCAAGCAGATTTTCAGCGACCTTCAGCGTAGCCAGGCGCTGTTGATCGGCGCCGGCGAGACCATCACCCTGGTTGCCCGCCACCTGCATGACCTGGGCGTAAAGCGCATCGTGGTCGCCAACCGTACCCTGGAGCGCGCCAGCATCCTCGCCGAACAGTTCGGCGCCCATGCGGTGCTGCTGTCGGACATCCCCGCCGAACTGGTGCGCAGCGATATCGTCATTAGCTCCACCGCCAGCCAACTGCCGATCCTCGGCAAGGGCGCGGTGGAAAGCGCGCTGAAACTGCGCAAGCACAAGCCGATCTTCATGGTCGACATTGCCGTTCCCCGGGATATCGAGCCCGAAGTCGGCGAGTTGGACGACGTTTACCTCTACAGCGTCGACGATCTCCATGAAGTGGTCGCCGAAAACCTCAAGAGTCGCCAGGGCGCTGCCCAGGCGGCTGAAGAGATGGTCAGCGTCGGCGCCGAAGAGTTCATGGTGCGCCTGCGTGAGCTGGCGGCGGTGGATGTGCTCAAGGCGTATCGTCAGCAGGGCGAACGCCTGCGTGATGAAGAGTTGATCAAGGCCCAGCGCCTGCTCGCCAACGGCAGCAGCGCCGAGGAGGTGCTGATGCAACTGGCCCGCGGCCTGACCAACAAGTTGCTGCATGCGCCCAGCGTACAATTGAAAAAACTGACTGCCGAAGGCCGCCTCGATGCGCTGGCCATGGCCCAGGAACTCTTTGCCCTCGGTGAGGGCGCGCCCAGCTCTTCGGATAAAAAATCGCAATGAAAGCGTCACTGCTCAATAAACTGGACGTGCTCCAGGACCGTTTCGAAGAACTGACCGCCTTGCTCGGCGACGGCGAAGTCATTTCCGATCAAACCAAGTTCCGCGCCTATTCCAAGGAATACGCCGAAGTTGAGCCCATTGTGGCCACGTACAAAAATCTCACCAAAGTGCAGGCCGACCTCGAAGGCGCCCAGGCGCTGCTCAAGGACAGCGACCCGGACATGCGTGAAATGGCCGTGGAAGAAGTCCGCGAGGCCAAGGAAAAGTTGGCCGAGCTGGAAGGTGACCTGCAGCGCATGCTGCTGCCCAAGGACCCCAACGACGGGCGCAATGTGTTCCTTGAAATCCGTGCCGGCACCGGCGGTGATGAAGCGGCGATTTTCTCCGGCGACCTGTTCCGCATGTATTCACGTTATGCCGAGCGTCGCGGTTGGCGGGTCGAGATCCTGTCCGAGAACGAAGGTGAGCATGGCGGCTATAAAGAAGTCATCGCGCGGGTCGAAGGCGACAACGTCTATGGCAAGCTGAAGTTCGAGTCCGGTGCCCACCGTGTGCAGCGGGTTCCCGCGACGGAATCCCAAGGTCGCATCCACACCTCGGCCTGCACGGTGGCCGTGTTGCCCGAGCCGGACGAGCAGGAAGCCATCGAGATCAACCCGGCCGACCTGCGGGTCGACACCTACCGCTCGTCGGGCGCCGGTGGCCAGCACGTCAACAAGACGGACTCGGCGATTCGTATCACTCACTTGCCGTCGGGCATCGTGGTGGAGTGCCAGGAAGAACGTTCCCAGCACAAGAACCGTGCACGGGCCATGTCCTGGCTCTCGGCCAAGCTCAATGACCAGCAGACCAGCGCCGCCGCCAACGCGATTGCCAGCGAGCGCAAATTGCTGGTGGGCTCGGGCGACCGCTCCGAGCGCATCCGTACCTACAACTTTGCCCAGGGCCGGGTCACCGACCACCGGGTCAACCTCACCCTTTACTCCCTGGACGAGATTCTCGCTGGTGGCGTGGATGCGGTGATCGAGCCATTGCTCGCCGAATACCAGGCCGATCAGCTGGCGGCGATAGGTGAATAAATGACCATTATCGCCAGCCTGTTGCGCGCCGCCGACCTGCCCGACTCGCCCACGGCGCGCCTGGATGCCGAGTTATTGCTGGCGGCGGCCTTGGGCAAGTCCCGCAGCTACCTGCACACCTGGCCGGAAAAAATCGTCAGCAGCGAACACGCCCTGGTGTTTGCCGGCTACCTGCAACGCCGCCGCGCCGGCGAGCCGGTGGCCTATATCCTCGGTCAGCAAGGTTTCTGGAAGCTGGACCTGGAGGTCGCGCCCCACACGCTGATCCCGCGTCCGGACACCGAGCTGCTGGTGGAAGCGGCCCTGGAATTGTTACCGGCCACACCGGTCAAGGTCCTCGATCTCGGTACTGGCAGCGGCGCCATCGCCCTGGCCCTGGCCAGCGAGCGTCCGGCCTGGCACGTCACGGCCGTCGACCGCGTGCTGGAAGCCGTGGCGCTGGCTGAACGCAATCGCCAGCGCCTGCACCTCCATAACGCCACGGTGCTCAACAGCCATTGGTTCAGCGCCCTGGCAGGCCACGCCTACGACCTGATCATCAGCAACCCGCCCTACATCGCCGCCAACGATCCGCACCTGGTGGCGGGCGATGTGCGTTTCGAGCCGGCCAGCGCCCTGGTGGCGGGC
Source organism: Pseudomonas sp. CFBP13509 (assembly GCF_005233485.1). Classification (NCBI taxonomy): domain Bacteria; kingdom Pseudomonadati; phylum Pseudomonadota; class Gammaproteobacteria; order Pseudomonadales; family Pseudomonadaceae; genus Pseudomonas; species Pseudomonas sp. CFBP13509. The sequence continues at coordinate 166,916 of NZ_QGAA01000012.1, read as the reverse complement.
CATGATGGCCTGGACGACCTGCGGTTGATCATCGCCCAGGCCCCGGCCCACCTGAACGTCGCGGGTTGGCTGCTGCTGGAGCACGGTTACGACCAGGCTGGCGCGGTGCGCGACCTGTTGCTGAGCCAAGGCTTCGAGCAGGTGCACAGCCGCATCGACCTTGGCGGTCACGAACGCATCTCCCTGGGACGCTGGCCGTGCTGACCGATCAGGAGCTGTTGCGCTACAGCCGACAGATTCTGTTGCAGCATGTCGACATCGACGGCCAATTGCGCCTGAAAAACGGCCGTGCGTTGATCGTCGGCCTCGGTGGCCTGGGTGCCCCGGTGGCGATGTACCTGGCTGCCGCGGGTGTCGGTGAATTGCACCTGGCGGATTTCGACACCGTCGACCTCACCAACCTGCAACGCCAGATCATCCATGACACCGACAGCGTCGGGCAGGCCAAGGTCAATTCGGCCATGCGCCGCCTGAGCGCCCTCAACCCCGAAATCACATTGGTCGCCCACCCCATCGCGCTGGATGCCGATACCTTGGCGGCGGCGGTGGCGGGTGTGGACGTAGTGCTCGATTGCAGCGACAACTTCTCCACCCGCGAGGCCGTCAATGCCGCCTGCGTGGCGGCGTCCAGGCCATTGATCAGCGGCGCGGCGATTCGGCTTGAAGGGCAACTGTCGGTGTTCGATCCACGTCGTGCCGAAAGCCCGTGCTATCACTGTTTATACGGGCACGGCAGCGACACTGAACTGACCTGCAGCGAAGCGGGTGTGGTCGGCCCACTGGTGGGCCTGGTCGGTAGCCTGCAAGCCCTGGAGGCCCTGAAACTGCTGGCGGGTTTCGGCGAGCCGTTGGTGGGACGCTTGCTGCTGATCGATGCGTTGACCACACGTTTTCGCGAATTGCGGGTCAAGCGTGATCCCGCTTGCAGTGTCTGCGGGACGCAACATGGGTAAGGACGCGCCAATCGGTGTGTTCGATTCCGGTGTCGGCGGCTTGTCGGTGCTGGATGAGATTCAGCAATTGCTGCCCCATGAGTCCCTGTTGTACGTGGCCGATTGCGGACATATCCCCTACGGCGAGAAAACCCCCGCGTTCATTCTTGAGCGCTCCCGGTCTGTCGCCGGGTTTTTCCGCGAGCAGGGCGCCAAGGCTTTTGTGATTGCCTGCAACACCGCAACCGTGGCGGCCGTCGCGGATTTGCGCCAGGACTACCCCGATTGGCCCCTGGTGGGCATGGAGCCCGCGGTCAAACCCGCCGCGGCGGCCACGCGCAGTGGCGTGGTCGGGGTGCTCGCCACTACCGGCACCCTGCAAAGCGCCAAATTCGCCGCGTTGCTCGATCGGTTTGCCACCGATGTGCGGGTGATCACCCAGCCGTGTCCGGGCCTGGTGGAGCTGATTGAAACCGGTGATCTGGACAGCCCGGCCCTGCGTCAGTTGTTGCAGGGCTATATCGACCCGCTGCTCAGCGCCGGCTGCGACACCATCATCCTCGGCTGTACCCACTATCCCTTCCTCAAGCCGCTTCTGGCGCAGATGCTGCCTGCCAGCATCATCCTCATCGACACCGGCGCTGCCGTCGCACGTCAGCTCAAGCGTTTGCTGGGCGAACGCGACCTGCTGGCCCTCGGCGATCCTGAGCCTGCACAGTTCTGGACCAGTGGCGATGTGTATCACCTAAGAAATATCCTACCGACACTATGGAAACATTCTGCAGTTGTGCGAAGCTTCGGGTCGTGAAAATTTCGTGAAATGTCGCTGAACTTCTGAGTGTGCGTCAGCTTCTATAGCGAGATGGCCTGTAAAAAATCATACAACTTTGTTTTCAAAGGACTGTTTCTTATGAAGCGCTTGTTCTGTTTGGCCGCGATTGCGGCCGTAGTGGTGGGACACTCTGTTTCGGCCCAGGCCGCAGGCCTGGAGTTTGGTGTGGGCAGCACCAGCGATTCGACGTTGACCTATCGACTGGGCCTGACCTCGGATTGGGACAAAAGCTGGATGCAGAGCGACGTCGGTCGTCTGACCGGCTATTGGAGCGGCGCCTATACCTATTGGGAGGGGGATGACCGTGCAGGTGCCAGCAGCCTGTCGTTCTCGCCGGTATTTGTGTATGAATTCGCCGGCCAGTCGGTCAAGCCTTACATAGAAGCCGGGATTGGCGTGGCAGTGTTTTCCCGTACCAAGCTGGAAGACAACAACATCGGCCAGGCTTTCCAGTTCGAAGACCGCCTGGGCTTTGGCCTGCGCTTCACCGGTGGGCATGAAGTCGGCATTCGCGCCACGCACTACTCCAATGCCGGGATCAGCAGCAATAACGATGGTGTAGAAAGCTACTCGCTGCACTACACCATGCCGCTGTAATTCCCAGGAACGCTGCAAGACAGTGTGGGCGGGGGCAAGCCCTCCCACACTTTTTGATCGTCATCAGTCTTCAGATCAGCGGTAGGCCGTGGCGATGCCTTCGCGTTCGGTCAGGCACTCCGGTGCGCCCATCTCGAACTCCCGGCAGATCAGCGGCCGACGTTCGTAAATCGTGCACATCATCGTGTCCCGATCCAGCGCCGCGCACCAGCCGTCATCCAGGCGCAGCATCACCTCACCGCCCCAATCGTCAGTGTCGATATAGCGCTCCGGCACGCCGGTGTCGGTGATCAGCATCACTTCCAGCTGGCAGCAGCAGGCCGCGCAGGTCGAGCAGGTGACGGCGGGTTCGGTGATTTGAATGTGGGGGATGTTGGTCATAGAGCAGCAGCTTCAAGCTTTAAGCGCCAAGCTGCAAGTAGAAGCCGACCGGCTTCAACTTTTGCGCATTGCGGCAACTGTCAACAGGGTGAAAACCATGGCCCAGAGCACAGCAAGCCCAACCAGGGTCGGCGCCGCGCCCAATCCGAACTGCACCCCCGCCAAGTGGCTGCCGGCGTAATACGACATTGGTCCGCCCAGCGCACCCATTAACGCCGCACGCCACCAGGGCCGTGCACTCCAGGCCAGGCAATGGCGCAGGGTGGTTGCCAGCAGGGCCCACAACAACATCAGCCAGAACGGAATCAACGGTCCCGGCTCGTTGAACTTGAACACGCCCAAAGCGCGCAACACCGTGTCCAATAGCGTGCCGGCCAGCGTCACGCTTATGATCAGCGTCGCGTCCCCAGCCCCTTTACTTATCCACAACAGATGGATAACCAGCACCGCCAGCCCCACCAGCAACCAAGGGCCATCGCCACCGAGTACGCAGGCAAACCACCCGCACTGGAACAGCACGGCATTGGCCAGTGGTTTAAGCACTGAAGCGCCCGAGCAACGGAGGGTTGATGGCCGACGGTTTGGCCAATAGCAATTGCGCGGTGCCAATGGTGCGCTCCATAAAGCCGCCCTCGCAGTAGCACAGGTAGAACTCCCACAACCGCAGGAAATATTCGTCGTAGCCCAGCTCCGTCAGGCGGCCGTGGGCGTGGCGAAAGTTCTCGTGCCACAGGCGCAGGGTTCGCGCGTAGTGCAGGCCGAAGTCCTCCATGTGCAGCAGGTTCATATCGGTGTCGCGGCTGACGATGTGCAGCATGTTCTGCACACTGGGCAGGGCACCGCCGGGGAAGATATAGCGCTGGATAAAGTCGACGCTGTTTTTCGCCTGCTCGAAGCGTTGCTCACGGATGGTGATGGCTTGCAGCAACATCAGGCCATCACGCTTGAGCAGGTGCGCGCACTGCTTGAAGTAGGTCGGCAGGAAGCGATGGCCCACCGCTTCGATCATCTCGATGGACACCAATTTGTCGTACTCGCCGGTCAGGTCGCGGTAGTCCTGCAGCAATAACGTGACCTGGTCTTGCAAGCCCAGGGCTGCGATGCGTTTTTCGGTGTAGGCGAACTGCTCTTTGGACAAGGTCGTGGTGGTGACCTTGCAGCCGTACTGCTGCGCCGCATACAGCGCCATGCTGCCCCAGCCGGTGCCGATTTCCAGCAGATGATCGGTGGGTTTGAGTGCGAGCTTCTGGCAGATGCGTTGCAGTTTGTTCAGTTGCGCCTGTTCCAGGCTGTCGTCGGGCGTCAGGAACTGCGCGGCCGAATACATCATGGTCGGGTCGAGGAATTCCGCGAACAGCTCATTGCCGAGGTCGTAGTGGGCGGCGATGTTTTTTTGCGAGCCCTTGCGCGTGTTGCGGTTGAGCCAGTGCAGGCCTTGGGTGAACGGCCGTGCCAATCGCGCCAGGCCACCCTCCATCGCGTCGAGCACATCCAGGTTACTCACCATCACCCGCACCACCGCCGTCAGGTCCGGGCTGGTCCAATAGCCGTGGATAAAGGCCTCGCCCGCACCGATGGAACCGTTGGCCGCCACCAGGCCCCAGACCGCCGAATCGACAATCTGGATTTCCCCCAGCAGGTGCGCTTCCCGTGCGCCGAATACCTGGCGCTCGCCGTCCTCGATCACCACCAACTGGCCATAGCGCAGTTGGCTGAGTTGGCGCAGCACGCCCTTGCGCAGCAGCGCACTGGTCATGCCGTTGACGTTCAGGCGGTTGGTTTTGACCGATAAGCTAGGGGATTTCATGGCGGCGATCCTTGGTGTACCCGACAGCTGTGCGAGAGGCGCCGTCGGCGGCCTGATGGGAAAAAATCGGTGTGCGCTTGAGCAACAGGCGCAGGGCCTGCCAATAGATGGCCAGGCAGGTCTTGGCGGTCATCCACGGATAGCGCCACAGGTAACGGTGCAGGCTGGCGCGGTTCAGCGTTTCCCTGTGCAGGCTCAAGGTGGCGTCGAAGACTTTCACCTCGCCCTGCCAATCGGCCATGTGCACGCCGAGCCTGGCGGCGGGCGGGCTGAAGCTCATGCGGTATTCCAGGTCGCGCGGCAAAAACGGCGACACGTGAAACGCCTTGGCCACGGCGAAGTGTTGGTGCTGATCCGCGCTGAGGGCCTGGGCCGGCAGCACGTAGTGATAGCGTTCGCGCCATGGGGTGTTGGTCACTTCGCACAGGATCGCGGCCAGTTGCCCATCGGCCTCGAAGCAGTAGAAGAAACTCACCGGGTTAAAAGCCAGGCCCCAACTGCGGGCCTGGGTCAGCAGGCAGATAACGCCCAGGGGTGTATGCCCCAGGGCCTTGCCGACTTCCTGGCGCACAGCATCGGTCAAGCTCATGCCGTGGCGCGTGAATTCACGCAGGTAGTCCTGCTGGCGAAAACCGAAGGGCGCCAGGCGACTCGCGCCGGCCAGGGGCGACAGCCCGAGCACTTGGTCTTGTTCGCTGAGGTCCAGGTACAGCAGGCCGATGCGGTAGCGAAAGGCGTGGGCTTTGGGTGCAAACCGCCGATGGGCGATCCAGCCGCTGTACAGGGCGCTGTTCACAGGCTTTCCCCAAAGGCTTCGGCCACGCGCAAGGCGCTGACGACGCCGTCTTCATGGAAGCCGTTGGCCCAGTAGGCGCCGCAATACCAGGTATGTCGGGTGCCGTTCAGTTCTCCCCAGCGTGCTTGCGCGGCTACGGCGGCCAGGCTGTATTGCGGGTGGGCGTAGGTATAGCGCGCGAGGATCTTCAGCGGGTTGATCATCGACGTCTGGTTGAGGCTGACGCAAAAGGTGGTGGCGCTGTCGATGCCTTGCAGGATGTTCATGTCATATGTGACAGCGGCCTGGGTCTGCACGTCGCCGCTCAGCCGGTAGTTCCAGCTGGCCCAGGCGAGTTCGCGGTCGGGCAGCAGGCGCGTGTCGGTATGCAGCACCACGTCATTGTCGGCGTAGGGCAGGGCGCCGAGGATCTCCTGCTCGGCCTGGCTCGGGTCGCCGAGCAAAGCGAGTGCCTGGTCGCTGTGGCAGGCGAACACCACCTTGTCGAAGGCTTCGGTGCCGGCGGCGCTGTAAATGATTACGCCCTCTGCGTCACGCTCGACCAGATGCACCGGGCAGTCGAGGCGGATCTGCTCGCGAAAGCTGCGGGTCAGCGGTTCGATATAACGGCTGGAGCCACCCTCGATCACGCACCACTGCGGCCGGTTGTTCACCGAGAGCAAACCGTGGTTCTTGAAGAAACGCACAAAGAACTGCAACGGGAAATCCAGCATGTCCGCCAGGGACATCGACCAGATCGCCGCGCCCATCGGTACGATGTAATGCCGGATAAACCGTGGCCCGTAGCCCCCGGCTTCGAGGTAGTCACCCAAGGTCATCTCGGCGCTGATGCGCTGTTCTTGCAGGTCCAGCGGGGCCTGGCGATTGAAGCGCAGGATGTCACGCAGCATGCCCCAGAAGCCTGGCGAGAGGATATTGCGGCGCTGGGCAAACAGGCTGTTGAGGTTGTTGCCGTTGTACTCGAAGCCGCTGCCCTGGTCGCACACCGAAAAGCTCATCTCGGTGGGTTTGAAGGTCACGCCGATCTGCCCCAGCAAGCGGATGAAGTTGGGGTAGGTCCAGTCGTTGAACACGATGAAGCCGGTGTCCACGGCATAGGGTTTGCCCTCGACGGTGACGTTGACCGTGTGGGTATGCCCGCCGATACGGTCGCCCGCCTCGAACAGCGTGATGTCGTGACGGCGGCTGAGCAGGTAGGCGCTGGTCAGCCCGGCGATGCCGCTGCCGATAATGGCGATCTTCACAGGTCGTCCTTTTTCGGTGGCGGGCTGCGCAACATGCGTTTGCCGATGATCAATTGCGCGCGGTTCGGCAGTTTCGACAGCGGCCACAGCGTGGCGATAAACAGTGCGGGGAAGGCGATCTCCAGCGGGCGTTTTTCCAGCTTGGCGAAGATATGCCGCGCGGCCTTGTCGGCTGGCCAGCTCAGGGGCATCGGGAAGTCATTGCGCTCGGTGAGTGGGGTGTCGACGAAGCCCGGGCTGATCACCGTGACATCAATGTTTTCGGGCGACAGGCTGATGCGCAGGGATTCGAACAGGTAGCGCAGCCCGGCCTTGGACGCGCCATACGCTTCGGCCCGTGGCATCGGCAGGTAGGTCACGGCGCTGGCGACGCCCACCAGGTGTGGTGTGCGCCCGGCGCGCAACAACGGCAGCGCCGCTTCAATGCAGTAACTGCTCGCCAGCAGATTGGTGCGCACCACGTGTTCGATAATCGAGGCATCGAATTGCCTGGCGTCGACATATTCACAGGTGCCGGCGTTGAGGATGACGGTGTCGACCGAACCCCAGGCCGCGCCGATGTGTTCACCGATCTCGCGCACGGTCTGGCTGTTGGTCAGGTCGCCGGCCACCACGAGCACCTGGCCGGGGTACCGTTGGGCGAGCGCTTCCAGCGGGCCTTTGGTGCGTGAACTGAGGGCCACGTGGGCGCCGCTGTTGAGCAGCTCCACGGCCAGCGCGGCGCCGATGCCACTGCTGGCACCGGTCAGCCAATAACGACGGGGCGGCAGTGCGTTCATCCCACTCTCCTTTTCAACCAACTGACGACCCCACCCAACACGGGAAGGTGTTCGTACAACAGGGCGCCGGCGTCGAAGTAATCGCGGTGGCGGTACACCTTGTCACGCCACATCAAATGCGAGCAGCCCTCCACGCGGATGATCTTGCCTTTGCCCAGGCGCGGGTGGCAGAAACTCATGTTCCAGCGCAGGTAACCTTCGCCTTCGGCCACCTGGTCGAAACCATGGAAGTCGAAGCGTAGCTGGCTGACGTTGCTGTACAGCTCGGCGAAATACGTGTGCAGCGCGGTCAGTCCATGGACTTCATGCAGCGGGTCGGTGAACGCGATGTCCTGGCTGTAGAGGCTGTCGAGCAGTTGCAGGTTGTGCTTGTCCAGCGAGGCAAAGGCCTGGGCGAAGCGGCGCAGGAAGTCACTCATGTTCGGCGACCTCCTGGCGTGAAGGCAGGTTGCGAAAGGCTGCGAGGGCGCGTTCGCGGGATTTTTTCAGGTCGACAATCGAGCGCGGGTAATCCGCCACGCCAAACAGGCCGCCGAGCGCCTGCGGGTTGTGCACTTCCTTCTTGTTCAGCGTGGCCAGCTCCGGCAGCCAGTGCTTGATAAACACGCCTTCGCTGTCGAATTTTTCCGACTGGCTCAGCGGGCTGAAAATCCGGAAATACGGCGCCGAATCGGTGCCGGTGGATGAACTCCATTGCCAGCCGCCGTTGTTGGCGGCCAGGTCGCCGTCGATCAGGTGGCGCATGAAGAAGCGCTCGCCTTCGCGCCAGTCGATCAACAGGTTCTTGGTCAGGAACATCGCCACCACCATGCGCAGGCGGTTATGCATCCAGCCGGTTTCCAGCAACTGGCGCATGGCGGCATCGATGATCGGCAGGCCGGTGCGCGCCTGTTGCCAGGCGGCGAGGTCCTCGGGCGCATCGCGCCAGGCCAGGGCTTCGGTCTCGGGACGGAAAGCGCGGTGACGGGAGACCCGTGGGTAGCCGACCAGAATGTGCTTGTAGAACTCACGCCATAGCAGCTCGTTGATCCAGGTGATGGCGCCGATGTCGCCGCTTTCGAACTCGCCCTGGTTGGTTTGCAGTGCGGCGTGCAGGCATTGGCGCGGCGAAACCACGCCGGCGGCCAGGTAGGCGGAGAGCTGGCTGGTGCCGGGCTTGGCCGGAAAATCCCGTTCGTCTTTGTAGTAGCTGATCTGCTGGTCGGCAAAGGCGTCGAGGCGGCGACGGGCTTCGTCTTCGCCGGCGGGCCAGAGGGCGCGCAAGGTGTCGCTGGGCGGTTCGAAGCCGTCGACCTGTTCGGGAATCGGATCGCTCTTGAGCGTGAGCACGGCTTGGGCCTTGGGCGTTGCGACCCGACGCGGCAGGGCGCTGTGCAGGCGCGCGTAGCAGACCTTGCGGAACTGGCTGAACACCTGGAAGTAGGTGCCGGTCTTGGTCAGCACGCTGCCCGGTTGGAAAAGCAGTTGGTCCAGGTAGCTGTGGAACGTCACGCCGCCGGCTTCCAGCGCCTCAGCGACAGCTGCATCGCGACGGCTTTCATGGATGCCGTATTCCTCGTTGACGTGCACCGACTCTACGGCCAGTTCCCGGCACAGTTCACTTAACACGGCGGGAACCTGATCCCAGGTAGCAGCGTGGCGGATCAGCAAGGGAATGTTCAGGGTGCCCAGGGCCTGGCTCAAGTGCTGCAGGTTGCGCAGCCAGAAATCCACTTTGCAGGGGGCATCGTCATGGGCCAGCCATTGCTCGGGCGTGACCAGGTACACGGCCGCCACCGGGCCTCGCTGGCAGGCCGCGGCCAGGGCGGTGTTGTCGTGAAGGCGCAAGTCGGTGCGCAGCCAGATCAAGTGCATTTAGATAAGTCCACGCTGGATCAGGAGCTGATGGGCCGACAACGGGTCTTCGGCCACGAACAATTGCGCAATGTCTTGGGTTAATACGGCCAGCTCGGCCTGGTGGATGCAGACCGTGGGTCCGACGAGCAGTTTTGCGCAATTGACGCCAGCCAGCAGCTTGGTCAATGCCGGCAATTGCAGGGCCTTGCTCGAGTACAGGAGCACGGCGCGCGGTTGCAGGTGTTCCGCCGCAAGGGCCAACTCGCCGGTGGGCAACGGCCAGTCGAAGACTTCCACCGGGCAATCGGCGCTGCTGGCCAGCCAGGCGCTGAGCCACAGGTGCGGCTCCAGGGGCAGGTCGGAGTGGTTGACCAGCAGCAACGGCGCGCCGTGCAACTGCCGGTTGTTGTGGTAGATGCGTGCACCAAACTTGCTGCGCAGCCAGGACAGGAAAAACACCCGCTCCATCTGAGCGCCAAACTGGCCTTGCCAGCGCTGTTCCAGCTCCTGCAGCAGCGGCAGCAGCAATTGCTCGCACAGGGTGCGCGGCGGGTACAGCGCCATGGCCTGGTTAAACACATCGTCCACCCGGCGTTCGGCCAGTTCGCTGACGGCCTGCACCAGGTTCTGGCGCAAGGCTTGCCATTCGTTCTCTACGGCATCGGGAAGGGCCTGGGCGGAATCGATCAGGCCTTTTACCTGGCTGACCGGCACGCCGCGATTGAGCCAGGTGAGGATGGTGTGGATGCGTTGTACATGCTCGGCATTGAACAGCCGATGGCCCTTGGGGGTGCGCTGGGGCACGATCAGGCCATAACGGCGTTCCCAGGCGCGCAGGGTCACGGCGTTGACGCCGGTCTGGCGCGCCACTTCACGAATCGGCAGCCAGCCGTCTTCGAGGGCTTGGGCGATGTCTGCACCGGGTTCGTCTTGCAAGATAGCGGTCATGACGCTTTTCATGGTTTAGATCGCATTACGCAGGCTGAGATTTTCCGGGTGCGGCTGCAAGTAGGCCTGCTGCGCGATGTAGCGGTCCGGGTGTTGGCGAAAGTGATGCTTGAGCAGGGTCAATGGCACCACCAGCGGCACGATGCCCTGGTGATACTGGCTGATGACTGTCTGCATTTCCTGTTTGTCATCGGCGCTGATGGCCTGCTTGAGGTAGCCGCTGATGTGTTGCAGCACGTTGGTGTGGGTGCCGCGGGTGGCGCACTTTTTCAGGCCGGTCATCAGGTCGCTGAAATAGCAGGCGGCCACCTCGTCGAAGTTGACGTCCCTGGCCATGCTGCCGAGGCGGTGGCCCAGGCTCTTGTAATGCATCAGGCTGTGGGCCATCAGCAAATACTTGTAGCGCGCGTGAAACGCCAGCAGGCGGTGGCGGGTCAGGCCCTCGGCCAGCAGTTGCTGCCAACTGGCGTAGACGAAGACGCGGGTCAGGAAGTTTTCCCGCAGTACCGGGTCATTCAGGCGGCCATCTTCTTCCACAGGCAGGTTCGGGTGGCGCGCGCAGAACGCCTGGGCGTAGATGCCACGCCCGCCGCCCTCCACCGGCGCTCCGTTTTCACGGTAGACCTTGACGCGTTCCAGGCCGCAGGACGGCGACTTCTGCATGAAGATGTAGCCGCACAGGTCGGTGTGTTCGGCGGCCATTTTGCGGCCGTATGCGTCCAGCGGCGCGGTGACATTCAGTTCGCGGTGTACGGTGCCGACGGCCTGGGGCTGTTCGGCATCGCCCACCAGGCGAATGGTTTCACGGGGGATACCCAGGCCGATCGCCACTTCCGGGCACAGCGGCACGAAGTCGAAGTACTTGGCGAGGACCTCGCTGCATAGCTGGGATTGCTTGTGACCGCCATTGAAACGCACGTTTTCGCCCAGCAGGCAGGCGCTGATGCCAATCTTCGGCTTGATGGACGGTGTGCTGGGCATGGCCAAACCTCTGCAAGATTCCTGTACAAGATCTGAAATATGTACAACTAAATCTCATCATAGGTTTGATGCTGTACAAGTCAAATATTTTGTACAAGTATTTGCGCGGAGGCTATTTCCAGCCGATTTGCCAAGCCTCGGCATTTTGCAGGGTTTGCCAGGCCAGGCGCTCAGCGCGCAGGGTCATCACGGCTTGCAACTCGATTTCCAGCACTGTGCCGTCCTCGTCACGAAACAGTTCGGTGACCAGGAAGTGTTTTTCCTTGTTGCGGGGCCGGGCTGCCGTCCACTTCGACAGCAGCAATTTGGCCGGGTTGATGCGGTTCATTGCAGGTGCTCGATCAATCGTCGCGCGGCTTCCTGGCCACTGAGCCATGCCCCTTCCACGCGCCCCGAGAGGCACCAGTCGCCACACACGTACAGGCCCAGGTCGGCGTCGGCCAGCACCCCGAACTCATGGGCGCCTGACGGTCGTGCGTAGAGCCAGCGGTGGGCCAGGCTGAAGGACGGTGGGGGCATGGCGCTGTGCAGCAATTCGGCGAAGGCACCGTGCAGGTGTTCGATCACCGCTTCCTTGGACAGGTCCAGGTGGGCCTTGCTCCAGGTGCTGGTGGCGTGCAGCACCCAGGTGTCGAGGGTCGTATCGCGCCCGGGCTTGCTGCGGTTGCGCGCCAGCCAGTCCAGCGGGCTGTCTTGCACGAAGCAGCCTTCCATGGGGGTATCCAGGGGCTTGTCGAAGGCCAGGGCAATGGCCCAGGACGGCTCCATCTTCACGCCGGCGGCGGCACTCGCCAATTTGGGCGCTGCCGCCAACAGGGCCGTGGCCTGGGGGGCGGGCGTGGCGATGATCACATGGCTGAACGGGCCGTGGTTTTCGCCGTCGGCATCCAGCAGGTTCCAGTGTTGCTTGCCTTGGAACACCTCGGTGATCCGGCAGCCGAACTCCACCGGCAGGTCGTCAAGCAGGGCGCGGGTGATGGCGCTCATGCGCGGCGTGCCGACCCAGCGGATCTGTTCATCGGGGGAGGGGGTGAGTTGGCCGGACTTGAAATTGTACAGCTGGGGCTTCCATTGCTCGGCCCAGCCGTTGCTTTGCCAGCGCTGCACTTCGTTGACGAAGCGTCGGTCGCGGGCGGTGAAGTATTGGGCACCCATGTCCAGTGCGCCGGCGTCGCTGCGCTTGCTGGACATGCGGCCGCCGCTGCCGCGGCTTTTATCGAAGAGTTGTACAACGTGCCCGGCGTCTTGTAACGCTCGGGCGGCGGAGAGACCGGCGATGCCGGTGCCGATGATCGCGATGGGGACAGTCATGGGAGGCCTCGTTTTACCGTTGGGTACAGGCTACGCCGACACCAATAGCTGTACAATATTATTTTTTGGTATAAGTTTTGGCGTACCTGATCGCTTGGCGTGACCTATGGTTAACCATGAGGCTTAAACAAAAGTCACGCTCGATTACAAATTGATCCCTGCTTATAAAATAGACTAGTGATCGGCGGCGAACGTTACATGAGGAGCGTCCCATGCATATTTTGCTGACCGGCGGTACCGGCCTGATCGGTCGCCAACTCTGCCAACACTGGATTGCCCAAGGTCATCGCCTGACGGTGTGGAGCCGCCATCCTGAAGACGTCGCCCGGTTATGCGGTGCAACGGTGCTCGGGGTGGCTCGTCTGGAGGAGGTGATTGGCGCGGTGGACGCGGTGGTCAACCTGGCGGGTGCGCCGATTGCTGACCGTCCCTGGACCCACAAACGCAAGGCGCTGCTCTGGAGCAGCCGCATCGGCTTGACCGAAACCCTGCTGGCCTGGCTCGAAAGCCAGGCGCAGAAACCGGCGGTGCTGGTTTCCGGTTCGGCGGTGGGCTGGTACGGCGACGGTGGCGAGCGCGAACTGACCGAGGCCAGCGGCCCGGTACAGGACGATTTCCCCAGCCAACTCTGCATCGCCTGGGAAGAAACCGCCCAACGTGCCGAAGCGATGGGCATCCGCGTGGTGCTGGTGCGCACCGGCCTGGTACTGGCGGCCGAGGGCGGCTTTTTGTCGCGCCTGTTGCTGCCGTTCAAACTCGGGCTGGGCGGGCCTATCGGCAGCGGGCGGCAGTGGATGCCGTGGGTTCATATCAAGGATCAAATCGCCCTGATTGATTTTCTTCTGCACAAGGATGACGCCAGCGGTCCTTATAATGCCTGCGCGCCGCACCCAGTGCGTAACCGCGAGTTCGCCAAGACATTGGGCCAGGCGCTGCACCGCCCGGCGTTCATGCCGATGCCGGCCTTTGCATTGAAGGTGGGTTTGGGCGAGTTATCGGGGCTGTTGCTGGGCGGGCAGAAGGCGATCCCCGAACGCTTGATGGCCGCCGGTTTCATTTTCCAGTTCACTGAGTTGCATGCGGCTTTGGATGACTTGTCCAGCCGCCTCTAAGAGATAGGATGTTGCATGACGGATCACGCGTTGTTACTGGTCAACTTGGGTTCACCGGCCTCCACTTCGGTGGCCGATGTGCGCAGCTACCTCAATCAGTTCCTGATGGACCCTTATGTCATCGACCTGCCGTGGCCGGTGCGGCGCTTGCTGGTATCGCTGATCCTGATCAAGCGCCCCGAGCAATCGGCCCATGCCTACGCCTCGATCTGGTGGGACGAGGGTTCGCCGCTGGTGGTGCTCAGCCGTCGCCTGCAGCAGCAGATGACCGCGCAGTGGACCCAGGGGCCCGTGGAGTTGGCGATGCGTTATGGCGAGCCTTCCCTGGAAACGACGCTCACGCGGTTGGCCGCCCAAGGTATTCAGAAAGTGACTCTGGCGCCTCTGTACCCGCAGTTTGCCGACAGCACCGTGACCACGGTGATTGAAGAAGCCAAGCGGGTAGTGCGCGAGAAAAAGCTCAACGTACAGTTCTCGATCCTGCAGCCATTCTACGATCAGGCGGAATACCTCGACGCGTTGGCCGCCAGCGCCCGACCTTATATAGACGCGCATTACGACCACTTGCTGCTGAGCTTCCACGGCTTGCCCGAGCGCCATCTGAAAAAGCTCGACCCGACCGGCCAGCATTGTTTCAAGGATGCGGACTGCTGCAAGAACGCCTCGCCTGAGGTGCTCGCGACCTGCTACCGCGCACAATGCTTCAGCGTTGCCCGCGACTTCGCCGCGCGCCTGGGCTTGCCTGACGACAAATGGTCAGTGGCGTTCCAGTCGCGCCTGGGCCGTGCGAAGTGGATCGAACCCTACACCGAGGCACGCCTGGAAGCGCTGGCCCGTCAAGGGGTGAAAAAGCTGCTGGTGATGTGCCCCGCGTTTGTTGCCGACTGCATCGAGACCCTGGAAGAGATCGGTGATCGTGGTCGGGAGCAATTCCGCGAGGCGGGCGGTGAGGAGTTGGTGCTGGTGCCGTGTTTGAATGACGATCCGCAGTGGGCGGCGGCGCTCAATACGCTCTGCGAAAGAGCACCGCTGTCACTGTAGGAGCGAGGGGGACGCCTAGTTCTTGCTCGCGAAGGTCGTTAACGATAACGCAGCGCCTCTGGGGTAACGCGGCGCTCTCAGGTGCTTCGCGAGCAAGCTCGCTCCTACAAGGGGGGGGTTACAGGTTGAGGGTCAAGCTTACGGTGAGATTGCGCGGCTCGCCGGGATTGACCCAGTAATTGCTGTAGGACCGCTCGTAGTACTTTTCATCGAACAAGTTGTTGAGGTTCAGGCCCACGGTGACGTTCTGCGTGGCCTTGTAATGGGCCAGCAAATCGACGGTGTGGTAGGCGGGCAGTTCAAAGCGGCTGCCGGCTTCACCTGAGCGATCCCCCACATAGGTGAACGCCGCGCCCAGGTCTGAACCGCGCAGCGCGCCGTCCTGGAATTCATACACCCCCAACAGGCTGCCGCTGCGCTTGGCTACGCCGAGGATGCGGCTGCCCGCAGGAATGGCTTTATCACCCTTGGTCACTTCGGCATCTATGTAGGCAAAGGCGCCGATCACGCGTACCGCATCGGTCAGTTGTCCTGTCAGTTGCAGGTCGAAGCCCTGGCTGCGTGCCTTGCCCATGGCGCGGTTGGTATTGGTGGCCGGGTCCAGGGCCAGCACGTTTTCCTTTTCGATATGGAAAGCGGCGAGGGTGGCGCTGAGGCGGTCGTCGAACAGCTCGCTCTTGATCCCTACCTCATAGCCTACGCCTTCTTCGGGCTTGAAGGTCTTACCGCTGGCGTCCAGGCCGCTGTTGGGCTTGAACGAGGTGGAAGCGTTGGCGAATACGCCGACCTCTGGCGTCAGTTGATACAGCAGGCCGGCGCGCTGGGTAAGTGCGTCGTGGGTTTGCCGACTCTTGGCGTGGTTGCGGGTAAAGTCGTCGGTGCTTTGTTCGAAATGCTCGAAGCGCGCGCCGACCATGCCGCGCAGGCGGTCGGTGAAGATGATCTGGTCTTGCAGGTTCAGCGCCTGGCTTTTGGTCTGTTCGAAGAAGTCGGTGCCGGAGCGCGCGCCATTGGGTTTGGGCTGGCCGTAGACCGGGTTGTAGAGGTCGATGGCGTAGGGGCTGCCGGCTATGGCGGTGACGCGCTCCTTCTTGCGGTAGTCCTCGTATTCGGTGCCGACCAGCAATTCGTGCTGCCAACTGCCAAGGTCGAACAGGCCGCGCAGTTCCAGCTGGGTGATGCTGTCGTGCCAGCCCGTGGAGCGTTCGCGGTAACGGCGGTTAAGGGTATGGCCGTCGGTGTTCAGTGCGCGGTTTTCCGAGGCGTCGCCCCACAGGCTGCCTTGTTTGTAATGGCTGGCCAGGCGCAGTTTCCAGGCGTCGTTGAGATGATGCTCGAGGGTCGCCTGGATGCGGTTGTTGTGGTTGTCGATATCACCGTCGTTGGGTTCGCCGAGGAAGGTGGAGCGCGATACGCCTGGGGCATCGACGATGCCCCGGTCGAAGGTGGAGCTGTGGCGGACGAATTCGCTCTCCACCAGCAGGGACGTGTCCGGGTCCAGCTGCCAGCTGAATGAGGGCGCGACAAATACACGCTTGCTCTCGACGTGATCGCGGAAGCTGTTGTTGTCTTCCACCGCCAGGTTGACCCGTGACAGCAGGTTGCCCTCGCTGTCCAGCGGCGTGTTGACGTCCAGGGCGGTGCGATAACGGTCCCAACTGCCGGCGCTGGTTTGCAGGGTGGTGAAGGCTTCAGGCTGAGGCTTTTTGGTGACGATATTCACGGTGCCGCCGGGATCACCACGGCCATACAGGCTGGCGGCCGGGCCCTTGAGCACTTCGATGCGCTCGATATTGGCCGCGTCCGGCGTGCTCGGGTAGCCGCGGTTGGCGCTGAAACCATCCTGGTAGAACTCCGACGTGGTGAAGCCGCGCACGCTGTATTCGTAGAGCGTGAGGCCGCCAAAATTGTTCTGTTTGGACACGCCGCCGGCAAACTCCAGGGCGCGTTCCACGTTGGTGCTGCCCAGGTCCGTGAGTACCGAGGCGGGAATCACGCTGATGGACTGTGGGATATCGCGAAGGGCGGTGTCAGTTTTGGTCGCGCTGGCAGAGCGGGTGGCGCGGTAGCCGTTGACCGGGCCGGTGGCGGATTCATAGGCGTCGGTGGTGACGCTGATGGTCTCCAGCTCAACGCTGTTGTCTTCGGCAAAGGCGGGATCCAGCAGCAAACCCAAGGCCAGGCCAGCCAGGGGGGCAAACGTTCGAGACGGCATGATAGAGCGTTCCAATAGCGATATTGAAACAATATAACATGACTGATGAGAATGGATTCGTTTTGAAATATGAGCTTACAGGTACCCGCGAACGGGTACCTGCCGAGGTGATTTATTCCTCTTCCTTGACCGGGGCAGGGGGTGGACGCAGGCCGATCTCCGCCAGC
This sequence comes from Pseudomonas sp. CFBP13509, assembly GCF_005233485.1. Classification (NCBI taxonomy): domain Bacteria; kingdom Pseudomonadati; phylum Pseudomonadota; class Gammaproteobacteria; order Pseudomonadales; family Pseudomonadaceae; genus Pseudomonas; species Pseudomonas sp. CFBP13509. Next base: position 149,937 of record NZ_QGAA01000012.1, on the reverse strand, counting down.
AGCTTGATCTCTTTACCGTTGCGCATCACCTGGATCGCCACCTTGTCGGTCGGCTTGATCCGAGCCACCTGGTTCATCGACTTGCGCCCATCACCGGCCGGTTCGCCGTTGATGCTGAGGATCACATCCCCCAGCTGCAGGCCGGCTTTCTGCGCCGGGCCATCGCGGAAAATCCCGGCGACCACGATGCCAGGGCGCCCGGTCAGGCCAAACGACTCGGCCAGTTCCTTGGTCAACGGCTGTACTTCAATCCCCAGCCAGCCGCGAATTACCTGGCCGTGCTCGATGATCGACTTCATCACTTCCATCGCCAGCTTTACCGGGATCGCAAAGCCGATGCCCTGGGAACCGCCGGACTTGGAGAAAATCGCCGTGTTGATGCCGGTCAGGTTGCCATTGGCATCCACCAGTGCGCCGCCGGAGTTGCCCGGGTTGATCGCCGCGTCGGTCTGGATGAAATCTTCGTAGCTGTTAAGCCCCAGTTGGTTACGCCCGGTGGCGCTGATGATGCCCATGGTCACCGTCTGGCCCACCCCGAACGGGTTGCCGATGGCCAGTGCCACATCACCCACCCGCAGCCCATCGGAGCGGCCTAGGGTGATGGACGGCAGGTTTTTCAAATCGATCTTCAGGACCGCGAGGTCGGTTTCCGGGTCGCTGCCCACCACGCGGGCGAGGGTTTCGCGGCCGTCACGCAGGGCCACCACAATCTGGTCGGCGCCGGTGGTCACGTGGTTATTGGTGAGGATGTAGCCTTCGGGGCTCATGATCACCCCGGAACCCAGGCTGGACTCCATGCGGCGCTGCTTGGGCCCATTGTCACCGAAATAGCGGCGAAACTGCGGGTCTTCAAACAGCGGATGCGCCGGCTTGTTGATGACCTTGGTGGTGTACAGGTTGACCACGGCGGGGGCCGCAATGACTACCGCATCTGCATAAGTCACCGGGCCTTGCACTACCGCACTGGTTTGCGGTGCCTGTTGCAGGTTCACATCAAGGCTGGGTAAGCCCACCCACTGGGGATAACGCTGAATAATCAGCATCGCGATCAGCACGCCAGCCAACAATGGCCATCCAAAAAAACGCAGTGCCTTGAGCATCAAGTAAGTCCTGACAGGTTGCAGGGGGCGGGAGAGCGCCCATAATGTCGCGCATTATACGAGGCTGCGAGCGCCTCGGAACGGGATATTTAGGAGTCTTTTATGGCCGTCCCCCTTACCACCCTCGTCGAGGAAGCGGACCGCTACCTTGGCAGCGCAAAAATTGCCGATTACTGCCCCAATGGCCTGCAGGTCGAGGGGCGGCCGCAAGTGATGCGCATCGTCAGCGGCGTCACGGCGAGCCAGGCTTTGCTGGACGCGGCCGTCGAAGCCCAGGCCGATTTGATCCTGGTGCACCACGGTTATTTCTGGAAAGGCGAAAACCCCTGTATCACCGGCATGAAGCAACGCCGCCTGAAAACCCTGCTCAAACACGACATCAGCCTGCTGGCCTACCACCTGCCGCTGGACCTGCACCCCGACGTTGGCAATAACGTGCAACTCGCCCGCCAGTTGGACATCACCGTCGAAGGCCCACTGGACCCGAGCAACCCCAGGATCGTCGGCCTGGTCGGCTCGCTCGCCGAACCGCTGTCGCCCCGCGACTTCGCCCGGCGTGTGCAGGATGTGATGGGCCGCGAGCCGCTGCTGATCGAAGGCAGCCAGATGATCCGCCGCATCGGCTGGTGCACCGGCGGTGGCCAGGGTTACATCGACAACGCCATCGCCGCGGGCGTCGACCTGTTCCTGAGCGGCGAAGCTTCCGAGCAAACCTTTCACAGCGCGCGCGAAAACAACATCAGCTTTATCGCCGCCGGACACCACGCCACTGAGCGTTACGGTGTACAGGCGCTGGGCGATTACCTGGCGCGGCGCTTTGCCTTGGAGCATCTGTTCATCGATTGCCCCAACCCGATTTGACTGCCAAACCTTGGGGCATATTGATATACCGTTTCGATCTAGCTGGTGCCCTGAATAGAAGAAGGTGCTGTGCTAGCATGCCCCGCTCGAACACGGCCCGCTGGCCGTCCATAAGATCGTTTTTCCGTGAGTAACCATGGTCGACAAACTGACGCATCTGAAACAGCTGGAGGCGGAAAGCATCCACATCATCCGCGAGGTCGCCGCCGAGTTCGACAACCCGGTGATGCTCTACTCGATCGGTAAAGACTCCGCCGTGATGCTGCACCTGGCGCGCAAGGCCTTCTTCCCGGGCAAGCTGCCGTTCCCGGTGATGCACGTCGACACCCGCTGGAAATTCCAGGAGATGTACAAGTTCCGCGACAAAATGGTCGAGGAGCTGGGCCTGGACCTGATCACCCACGTCAACCCGGATGGCGTGGCGCAGGGCATCAACCCGTTCACCCACGGCAGCGCCAAGCACACCGACATCATGAAGACCGAAGGTCTCAAGCAGGCCTTGGACAAGCATGGTTTCGACGCCGCCTTCGGCGGTGCCCGTCGCGATGAAGAGAAATCCCGTGCCAAAGAGCGCGTGTACTCGTTCCGCGACAGCAAGCACCGATGGGACCCGAAGAACCAGCGCCCGGAGCTGTGGAACGTCTACAACGGCAACGTCAACAAGGGTGAGTCGATCCGTGTGTTCCCGCTGTCCAACTGGACCGAGCTGGACATCTGGCAGTACATCTACCTGGAAGGCATCCCGATCGTGCCGCTGTACTTCGCCGCCGAACGCGATGTCATCGAGAAGAACGGCACGTTGATCATGATCGACGACGACCGCATCCTCGAGCACTTGTCCGACGAAGACAAAGCCCGAATCGTCAAAAAGAAAGTACGTTTCCGTACCCTTGGCTGCTACCCGTTGACGGGCGCGGTGGAGTCCGAAGCCGAGACGCTGACGGACATCATTCAGGAAATGCTCCTGACGCGAACTTCCGAGCGCCAGGGCCGTGTCATTGACCACGATGGTGCCGGCTCGATGGAAGATAAAAAACGTCAAGGCTATTTCTAAGGGGCTGTCATGTCGCATCAATCTGATTTGATCAGCGAGGACATCCTCGCCTACCTGGGCCAGCACGAGCGCAAGGAAATGTTGCGCTTCCTGACCTGTGGCAACGTCGACGACGGCAAGAGCACCCTGATCGGGCGCCTGCTGCACGACTCCAAGATGATCTACGAAGATCACCTGGAAGCCATCACCCGTGACTCGAAAAAGTCCGGCACCACCGGTGACGACATCGACCTGGCGTTGCTGGTCGACGGCCTGCAGGCCGAGCGTGAGCAGGGCATCACCATCGATGTCGCCTACCGCTACTTTTCCACCGCCAAGCGCAAATTCATCATCGCCGACACCCCCGGCCATGAGCAGTACACCCGCAACATGGCCACCGGTGCATCCACCTGTGACCTGGCGATCATCCTGATCGACGCGCGCTACGGCGTGCAGACCCAGACCCGTCGCCACAGCTATATCGCCTCGTTGCTGGGCATCAAGCACATCGTGATCGCCGTCAACAAGATGGACATCAATGGCTTTGACCAAAGTGTGTTCGAGTCGATCAAGGCCGATTACCTGAAGTTCGCCGAGGGCATCGCCTTCAAGCCGAGCACCATGGCATTCGTGCCGATGTCGGCACTCAAGGGCGACAACGTGGTGAACAAGAGCGAGCACTCGCCCTGGTACACCGGCCAGTCGCTGATGGAGATCCTCGAGACCGTCGAGATCGCCAACGACCGCAACTACACCGACCTGCGTTTCCCGGTGCAGTACGTCAACCGCCCGAACCTGAACTTCCGTGGGTTCGCCGGTACCCTGGCCAGCGGCATCGTGCATAAGGGCGACGAAGTCGTGGTGCTGCCGTCAGGCAAGAGCAGCCGCGTCAAATCCATCGTCACCTTCGAAGGTGAGCTGGAACACGCCGGCCCAGGCCAGGCCGTGACCCTGACCATGGAAGACGAGATCGACATCTCTCGTGGCGACCTGCTGGTGCATGCCGACAACGTGCCGCAAGTGACCGACGCCTTCGACGCCATGCTGGTGTGGATGGCCGAAGAGCCGATGCTGCCGGGCAAGAAATACGACATCAAGCGCGCCACCAGCTACGTGCCGGGTTCCATCACCAGCATCGTGCACCGTGTGGACGTGAACACCCTGGCCGAAGGCCCGGCGAGTTCGCTGCAGTTGAACGAGATCGGCCGGGTCAAGGTCAGCCTCGATGCTGCCATTGCGTTGGATGGCTATGACAGCAACCGCACCACCGGTGCGTTTATCGTCATCGACCGCCTGACCAACGGCACCGTGGGCGCCGGCATGATCATCGCACCGCCGGTCACCCACGGCAGTGCGGCGCATCACGGCAAGTTGGCCCATGTCGCCACCGAGGAGCGCGCCCAGCGTTTCGGCCAGCAACCGGCTACCGTGTTGTTCAGCGGCCTGTCAGGCGCGGGCAAGAGCACCTTGGCCTATGCGGTCGAGCGCAAGCTGTTCGACATGGGCCGTGCGGTGTTCGTGCTGGATGGTCAGAACCTGCGCCACGACCTGAACAAGGGCTTGCCCCAGGACCGTGCCGGACGTACCGAAAACTGGCGCCGTGCCGCTCACGTGGCGCGTCAGTTCAACGAAGCCGGCCTGCTGACCCTGGCCGCATTCGTCGCCCCGGATGCCGAAGGCCGTGAACAGGCCAAGGCGCTGATTGGCAGCGACCGCCTGCTGACCGTGTACGTGCAGGCGTCGCCGCAGGTGTGTGCCGAGCGTGATCCGCAGGGCTTGTACGCGGCGGGTGGGGATAACATCCCTGGCGAATCCTTCCCGTACGACGTGCCGTTGAATGCCGACCTGGTAATCGATACCCAGGCCCTGTCACTGGAAGACAGCGTCAAGCAAGTGCTGGAACTGTTGCGTCAGCGCGGCGCGATCTAAGTCTCGCGGCCACAAAAAAGCCCGCCACCGAGTGATCGGTGGCGGGCTTTTTCACATCTTCAAGACCTGGCGCGGTCAAATGTGGGAGGGGGCAAGCCCTAATGCCAGTCAGTTAAGCTTACATCGCCTCCTGTAGGAGCGAGCTTGCTCGCGAAAAACGTCAACGATAACGCGTGCTTCCTGAATGAGCGCGGCGCCTGTGAGTTTTTCGCGAGCAAGCTCGCTCCTACAAAAAGCCTTAACTGACTGGCATTTGGGCAAGCCCCCTCCCACAGGTTGATCATCGCTTGCTTGGGAATTCGGTGTGAAGCTGATCCAGCAACGCATCCTTGGTTTCCCACAGCTGGTTGATCCACCCCTGGAACGCCAGTCGATACTCCCCATCCTGCTCATAATTCCTGCCGATAAACTCTGCCGGAATCTGCACCTCTTCAAGCTGCACCACCACGTCCTGCACCTTCCCGCACAGCAGGTCCCAATACCCAGGACGTCCGCCAGGGTAGTGAATGGTCACATTGACCAGTGATTTCAGCTGTTCCCCCATGGCATCCAGCACAAACGCGATACCACCCGCCTTGGGCTTGAGCAGGTAGCGAAACGGCGACTTCTGCTGCGCATGCTTGCCCGGTGTAAAACGCGTGCCTTCGGCAAAGTTGAAAATACCCACGGGGTTGTCGCGAAACTTCGCACAGGTCTTGCGAGTGGTTTCCAGGTCCTTGCCTTTCTTCTCCGGGTGTTTTTCCAGGTAGGCCTTGGTGTAGCGCTTCATGAAGGGAAAACCCAGTGCCCACCACGCCAGGCCAATCACCGGCACCCAGATCAACTCCTGCTTGAGGAAGAATTTCAGCGGGCGAATCCGACGATTGAGCACGTATTGCAGGACCATGATGTCGACCCAGCTCTGGTGATTGCTGGTCACCAGGTACGAGTGCTGGTAGTCCAGGCCTTCAAGGCCTTTAAGGTGCCAACGGGTATGGCGCACCAGGTTCATCCAGCCCTTGTTGTTGGTGACCCAGGCTTCATGGGTGTGGTTCATCAGCCATTCGCTGAAGCGCTTGGCGAAGGGCAACGCCTTGAACAGCGCCACGATAAACAGGAACGAACACAGCAGGATCGTATTCAGCGCCAACAGCAGCGAAGCGATCACCCCGCGTACGGCGGCAGGTAGAAAATCCAGCATTTAGATATCCATAGGTCGGTTGGCGGCTTGGATCGCAGTCAGCGCGATGGTGTACACGATGTCGTCGACCTGGGCGCCGCGTGGCAGGTCGTTGACCGGTTTGCGCAGGCCCTGGAGCATCGGCCCGAGGCTGACGCAATCGGCACTGCGTTGCACGGCCTTGTGCGTGGTGTTGCCGGTGTTCAGGTCCGGGAACACGAACACGGTGGCTTTGCCGGCGACCAGGCTGTCGGGGGCCAGTTGGCGGGCGACGGTTTCGTTGGCGGCGGCGTCGTATTGCAGCGGGCCGTCGATCAGCAGTGAGCTTTGCTGTTCATGGGCGAGCAGGGTGGCTTCGCGGACTTTCTCCACTTCCTCACCGCTGGCCGAGTCGCCGCTGGAGTAGCTGATCATCGCCACACGCGGGGTGATGCCGAAGGCGGCGGCCGAGTCGGCGCTTTGCAGGGCGATTTCCGCCAGCTCGGCGGCACTGGGGTGCGGGTTCATCACGCAGTCGCCGTAGACCAGCACCTGCTCGGGGAACAGCATGAAGAACACCGACGACACCAGGGTGCAGCCCGGTGCGGTCTTGATCAACTGCAGGGCCGGGCGAATGGTGTTGGCGGTGGAGTGGATAACCCCGGAAACCAAGCCGTCCACTTCATCCAGTGCGAGCATCATGGTGGCGATCACCACGGTGTCTTCCAGTTGCTGCTCGGCCATCGGCGCATTCAGGCTCTTGCTCTTGCGCAGGGCAACCATGGGCTCCACGTAGCGCTGGCGAATCAGGTCCGGGTCGAGAATCTCCAGGCCTTCGGGCAATTCGATGCCCTGGGCGCGCGCGACCGCTTCTACGTCAGCCGGCTTGGCCAGCAGCACGCAGCGCGCGATGCCCCTTGCCTGGCAGATAGCGGCGGCTTGCACGGTCAGCGGCTCGCTGCCCTCGGGCAGCACAATGCGTTTGTTGGCCGCCTGGGCGCGCTGGATCAACTGGTAGCGGAACACCGCCGGCGACAGGCGCATCTCCCGTGGCGTGCCGCAGCGCTGGTGCAGCCAGCGCGCATCGAGGTGGCTGGCGACGAAGTCGGTGATGATCTCCGCGCGCTCGCGGTCATCGATGGGGATTTCCTTGTTGAGGTTGTTGAGCAGGTTGGCGGTCTCGTAGGAACCGGTACTCACCGACAAAACCGGCAGCCCAGCCTGGAACGCGCCGCGGCACAGATCCATGATGCGCGGGTCGGGCAGGGTGTCGCTGGTCAGCAGCAGGCCGGCCAGGGGCACACCGTTGATCGCGGCCAGGCTGACGGCGAGGATGATGTCGTCACGGTCGCCGGGGGTCACCACCAGCACGCCGGGCTTGAGCAGCTCCACGGTGTTACGCATGGTGCGGGCGCAGATGATGATCTTGGTCATGCGCCGGGTTTCGTAGTCGCCGGCGTTGAGGATTTGCGCGCTCATCAAGTCGGCCACGTCGCGGGTGCGCGGCGCGTTGAGTTCCGGCTGGTAAGGAATGCAGCCGAGCAGGCGGAAATCACCGCTGCGCAGCAGGGGCGAATGCTCCTTGAGGCGCGCCGAGAAGGCTTCCATGCTCTCGTCGGTGCGCACCTTGTTCAGGATCACGCCGAGCACTTTCGGGTCTTTCGGGCCGCCGAACAACTGCGCCTGCAGTTCCACGCGGCCGGAGAGTTCGGTGAGCACTTCGTTTTCCGGGGCCGAGACCAGGATCACTTCCGCATCCAGGCTCTTGGCCAGGTGCAGGTTGACCCGGGCCGCATAGCTGGCGCTGCGGGTCGGTACCATACCTTCGACGATCAGCACGTCCTTGCCCACGGCGGCCTGCTGATAAAGGGTGATGATTTCTTCGAGCAGCTCGTCGAGCTGGCCGTCGCCGAGCATGCGTTCCACGTGAGCCAGGCCTAGCGGTTGTGGCGGCTTGAGGCCATGGGTGCGAGCCACCAGCTCGGTGGAGCGTTCGGGGCCGGTATCGCCGGGATGTGGCTGGGCAATCGGCTTGAAAAAACCGACTTTCAGGCCGGCTCGCTCAAGGGTACGCACCAGCCCAAGGCTGATGGAGGTCAGACCCACACCAAAATCGGTGGGCGCGATAAAAAAAGTCTGCATGCGAATTCTCTGGAGGTGCATGGCTTCGGTGGCGCCCTATGGTTGAGTGCCTACCGGGAATCAGGCGCCAAGGTTATCGTTATTCGGGCGCTTGCGCACACCAGCCGCAGGCAAAGGGCTGGCCTATTTTTTCCAGGCGCTGTGTGGCGTCGAGTACCCAGGCGCGAGACTGCCATGGCGGCTGGTGGCGCAGGTGCTGGGTGTGGCCGCAGGACAGCTCGGCAACCCAGTGACCCTCCTCGTCCTGGTGGAAGCCGATGATCAAGGATGCCGTTGATCGGCCCCGTCCGTCCGGGTTCTGTTCGCTTTCGGGCAAATCCTTGTTTAGACTTGTCCGTTCTTCATTCTTATGCAAAAGGTCTCGCCCCATGACGATCGCCGCTAACAAGGCTGTCTCCATCGACTATACCCTGACCAACGACGCTGGTGAGGTCATCGACAGCTCAGCCGGCGGCGCGCCGCTGGTCTACCTGCAAGGCGCAGGTAACATCATCCCAGGCCTGGAAAAGGCTCTGGAAGGCAAGAGCGTTGGTGATGAGCTGACCGTTGCCGTAGAACCTGAAGATGCCTACGGCGAATACTCCGCCGAACTGGTCAGCACCCTGAGCCGCAGCATGTTCGAAGGTGTTGATGAGTTGGAAGTGGGCATGCAGTTCCACGCCTCCGCGCCGGACGGTCAAATGCAGATCGTCACCATTCGTGATCTGGACGGCGACGACGTCACCGTCGACGGCAACCACCCTCTGGCTGGCCAGCGCCTGAACTTCCAAGTGAAGATCGTTGCCATCCGCGACGCTTCCCAGGAAGAAGTGGCCCACGGCCACGTACACGGTGAAGGCGGTCATCACCATTGATTGATGTTTTGATCAAGTGGTAGCCAAAACGCCCCGACTGGTTCGGGGCGTTTTTTGTGCGCTTGAAAATCTCTACCGGATCCCCCCGCCACATTTTGATCGTGGTGTATTTTCAGGCACAAACAAAAATGCCCCAGACCTTTCGGTACGGGGCATTTTTTAACTGTTTCGCAACCTGGGCTGCGTGGCAGTTGTTACCACTTAGGCAGCAGCAGGAACGCTCAGAGCCTTGATGTGGCCATTCAGGCGGCTCTTATGACGAGCGGCCTTGTTCTTGTGGATGATGCCTTTATCGGCCATACGGTCGATAACTGGCACAGCCAGAACGTAAGCTGCTTGAGCTTTTTCAGCGTCTTTGGTGTCGATGGCTTTAACTACATTCTTGATGTAGGTACGAACCATGGAACGCAGGCTGGCGTTGTGGCTGCGACGCTTCTCAGCCTGTTTTGCACGTTTTTTGGCGGAAGGTGTGTTGGCCACCGTCGAGCTCCTCGAAAGACTTTTTAGGAAATAGCAAACAAAATAGGCCGCGAATCATGCCGATGACTTGATGTGTTGTCAAGGCCGGCTGATGCGAACTGCTGAGTGGTCGATCTGAAGAGGCGGGTGATTTATTTCCGGCGCTTGACCTGTAAACTCGCGAGCTTTGGCGCTGTGCTGTTGCAGGCGCGCAGTATCGCATAAGTAGGCGCTTAGTTCGCCTGCTCTTTATCTATAGGCGCAAACTCTTTCAATGAATCTGCTCAAATCGTTGGCCGCCGTCAGCTCTATCACGATGATCTCCCGGGTTTTGGGGTTCGTGCGTGACACCCTGCTGGCGCGTATTTTTGGCGCCAGCATGGCCACGGATGCGTTCTTTATTGCGTTCAAACTGCCCAACCTGCTGCGGCGGATCTTTGCCGAGGGCGCGTTTTCCCAGGCGTTCGTGCCGATTCTGGCCGAGTACAAGACCCAGCAGGGGGAGGAGGCGACCCGTACCTTCATTGCCTATGTCTCGGGCCTGCTCACCCTGGTGTTGATGCTGGTGACCATCGTCGGCATGCTCGCCGCGCCCTGGGTGATCTGGGCCACGGCGCCGGGTTTTGCCAATACGCCGGAAAAATTCGCGCTGACCACTGACCTGTTGCGGGTGACCTTTCCTTATATATTGCTGATCTCACTGTCATCCCTGGCCGGTGCGATCCTCAACACCTGGAACCGTTTCTCGGTGCCGGCGTTCGTGCCGACGCTGCTTAACGTCAGCATGATTATTTTTGCGCTGTTCCTGACACCTTACTTCGATCCGCCGGTCATGGCCCTTGGCTGGGCCGTGCTGGCCGGTGGCCTGGCGCAGTTGCTCTACCAACTGCCGCACCTGAAAAAGATCGGCATGCTCGTATTGCCGCGCCTGAATCTCAAGGACGCCGGCGTCTGGCGCGTGATGCGCAATATGTTGCCGGCGATCCTTGGGGTGTCGGTGAGCCAGATTTCCCTGATCATCAACACCGCCTTCGCCTCGCTGCTGGTATCCGGCTCGGTGTCATGGATGTATTACGCCGACCGCCTCATGGAACTGCCGTCTGGCGTGCTGGGCGTAGCCCTCGGCACCATTTTGCTGCCGACGCTGGCACGCACCTATGCCAGCAAGGATCGCCAGGAATACTCGCGCATCCTCGATTGGGGCCTGCGCCTGTGCTTTGTGCTGGTGCTGCCGTGCGCACTGGCGTTGGGGATCCTGGCCGAGCCGCTGACAGTGTCGCTGTTCCAATACGGGCAATTCGATGCCCATGACGCGTTGATGACCCAGCATGCGCTGGTGGCTTATTCCGTCGGGCTGCTCGGCATCATCGTGATCAAGGTGCTGGCGCCTGGCTTCTATGCCCAGCAGAACATCCGCACGCCGGTAAAGATCGCGATCTTCACCCTGATCGTCACGCAACTGCTCAACCTGGTGTTTATTGGTCCGCTGGCCCACGCCGGCCTGGCCCTGGCCATCAGTGCCGGTGCGTGCATCAATGCCGGCCTGCTGTTTTATCAGCTGCGCAAACAACAGATGTTCCAGCCTCAGCCTGGCTGGGGCATGTTCGCCCTCAAGTTGCTGGTGGCGGTTGCGATGATGTCGGCGGTATTGCTCGGCCTGATGCACTTCATGCCGGCCTGGGATGAGGGGCATATGCTGGAGCGCTTCATGCGCCTGGGCGTGCTGGTCGTGGCCGGCGTGGTGGTGTACTTCGGGATGTTGCTGCTGCAAGGCTTCCGCCTGCGGGATTTCAATCGCAAGTCGTTGAGCTAGAGAGTTTGCCGCGATAAAACGGTTGTTTTATCGATTCGATCCATTTGCCCTGCGCTGTTGCCTGTCGTCCAGGGCCGGGTGTGGTTATAATCGACCACTTTATGAGCAAGAAGCGCGTTATGCAGCTGGTTCGAGGTCTCCACAACCTGCGCCCTGAGCATCGGGGCTGCGTCGCCACTATTGGCAACTTTGACGGTGTTCACCGTGGCCACCAGGCTATCCTGGCCCGGCTGCGCGAGCGTGCGGTCGAGTTGGGCGTACCCAGCTGCGTGGTGATTTTCGAGCCGCAGCCGCGGGAATACTTCACCCCGGAAACGGCACCGGCACGTCTGGTCCGTCTGCGGGACAAGCTGCAACTGCTGGCCGAAGAAGGCGTGGACCGCGTCCTCTGCCTGGCTTTCAACCAGCGTTTGCAAAGTCTCAGCGCTGCCGAGTTCGTCGACCGCATACTGGTAGATGGCCTGGGCGTACAGCATTTGGAGGTCGGCGACGACTTCCGTTTTGGCTGCGACCGGGTCGGGGATTTCGAGTTCCTGCAACACGCCGGTATCACCCAGGGCTTTACCGTCGAAGCCGCGCAAACCGTCGAACTGGACGGCCTGCGCGTGAGCAGCACCCAGGTGCGTAACGCCCTGGCCGCTGCCGACTTCGCCTTGGCCGAGCGTTTGCTCGGTCGCCCGTTCCGCATTGCCGGGCGGGTACTGCACGGCCAGAAGCTGGCGCGCCAACTGGGCACGCCAACCGCCAACGTGCAACTCAAGCGCCGCCGTGTGCCGCTGACTGGGGTTTACCTGGTGAGCGTCGACATCGACGGCCAATCGTGGCCGGGAGTCGCCAACATAGGCGTCAGGCCCACGGTTGCAGGTGATGGCAAGGCCCACCTGGAAGTTCATCTGTTGGATTTTGCCGGTGATCTGTATGACCGGCGTTTGACGGTGGTTTTCCACCAGAAGCTGCGTGAAGAGCAGCGTTTCGCCTCGCTTGAGGCGTTGAAAACGGCGATCAATGCGGATGTCGCCGCCGCCCGTGCACTAGCCGCACCTAGCGCCCATCGCTAACCGAAGAGCCTTAAATGACCGACTATAAAGCCACGCTAAACCTTCCGGACACCGCCTTCCCAATGAAGGCCGGCCTGCCACAGCGCGAACCGCAGATCCTGCAGCGCTGGGACAGTATTGGCCTGTACGGAAAGTTGCGCGAAATTGGCAAGGATCGTCCGAAATTCGTCCTGCACGACGGCCCTCCTTATGCCAACGGCACGATTCACATCGGTCATGCGCTGAACAAAATTCTCAAGGACATGATCCTGCGCTCGAAAACCCTGGCGGGTTTCGACGCGCCTTATGTCCCAGGTTGGGACTGCCATGGCCTGCCGATCGAACACAAGGTCGAAGTGACCTACGGCAAGAACCTGGGCGCGGATAAAACCCGCGAACTGTGCCGTGCCTACGCTGCCGAGCAGATCGAAGGGCAGAAGTCCGAGTTCATCCGCCTGGGTGTGCTGGGCGAGTGGGACAACCCGTACAAAACCATGAACTTCAAGAACGAGGCCGGTGAAATCCGTGCCTTGGCCGAAATCGTCAAGGGCGGTTTCGTGTTCAAGGGCCTCAAGCCCGTGAACTGGTGCTTCGATTGCGGCTCGGCCCTGGCTGAAGCGGAAGTCGAATACGAAGACAAGAAGTCCTCGACCATCGACGTGGCCTTCCCGATCGCCGACGACGCCAAGCTGGCCGAGGCCTTTGGCCTGGCAAGCCTGAGCAAACCGGCTGCCATCGTGATCTGGACCACCACCCCGTGGACCATTCCCGCCAACCAGGCGCTGAACGTGCACCCGGAATTCACCTACGCCCTGGTGGACGTCGGTGATCGCCTGCTGGTGCTTGCCGAGGAAATGGTCGAAGCGTGCCTGGCTCGCTACGAGCTGCAAGGTTCGGTAATTGCCACCACTACCGGTTCCGCGCTGGAGCTGATCAACTTCCGTCATCCATTCTATGACCGTCTGTCGCCGGTGTACCTGGCTGACTACGTCGAGTTGGGTTCGGGTACAGGTGTGGTTCACTGCTCGCCGGCCTATGGCGTGGACGACTTCGTGATCTGCAAGAAGTACGGCATGGTCAACGATGAGATCATCAACCCGGTGCAAAGCAACGGTGTTTATGTGCCGTCGCTGGAGTTCTTCGGCGGCCAGTTCATCTTCAAGGCCGACCAGCCGATCATCGACAAGCTGCGTGAAGTCGGTGCGCTGATGCAAACCGACACCATCAAGCACAGCTACATGCACTGCTGGCGCCACAAGACCCCGCTGATCTACCGCGCCACCGCGCAATGGTTTATCGGCATGGACAAAGAACCGGCCAGCGGCGACACCCTGCGTGTGCGCTCGCTCAAGGCTATCGAAGACACCAAGTTCGTCCCGGCCTGGGGCCAGGCGCGCCTGCATTCGATGATCGCCAACCGTCCGGACTGGTGCATCTCCCGTCAACGCAACTGGGGTGTGCCGATCCCGTTCTTCCTCAACAAGGAAAGCGGTGAGCTGCACCCACGCACCGTCGAACTGATGGAAGTGGTGGCCCAGCGTGTCGAACAGGAAGGCATTGAAGCCTGGTTCAAGCTGGACGCCGCCGAGTTGCTGGGTGACGAAGCGCCGCTGTACGACAAGATCAGCGACACCCTCGACGTATGGTTCGACTCCGGTACCACCCACTGGCACGTGCTGCGCGGCTCGCACCCGATGGGTCACGAAACCGGCCCGCGTGCCGACCTGTACCTGGAAGGCTCCGACCAACACCGGGGCTGGTTCCACTCGTCGCTGCTGACCGGTTGCGCCATCGACAACCACGCCCCGTATCGCGAGCTGCTGACCCACGGGTTCACCGTCGACGAGACGGGCCGCAAGATGTCCAAGTCGCTGAAGAACGTGATCGAGCCGAAAAAGATCAACGACACCTTGGGCGCCGACATCATGCGCCTGTGGGTGGCGTCGACCGATTACTCCGGCGAGATCGCCGTGTCGGACCAGATCCTGGCCCGTAGCGCCGATGCCTACCGCCGTATCCGTAATACCGCGCGCTTCCTGCTGTCGAACCTGACCGGTTTCAACCCGGCCACCGACATCCTGCCGGCCGAGGACATGCTCGCCCTGGACCGTTGGGCCGTGGACCGTACCCTGTTGCTGCAGCGCGAGTTGCAGGAGCACTACGGCGAATACCGCTTCTGGAACGTGTACTCGAAGATCCACAACTTCTGTGTGCAGGAGTTGGGTGGTTTCTACCTCGACATCATCAAGGACCGCCAGTACACCACCGGTGCCAACAGCAAGGCCCGCCGTTCGGCGCAGACCGCGCTGTACCACATCTCCGAAGCGCTGGTGCGCTGGATCGCACCGATCCTGGCCTTCACCGCCGACGAACTGTGGGAATACCTGCCGGGCGAGCGTAACGAGTCCGTCATGCTCAATACCTGGTACGAAGGCTTGACCGAACTGCCGGCCGACTTCGAACTGGGCCGCGAGTACTGGGAAGGCGTAATGGCCGTCAAGGTTGCGGTGAACAAGGAGCTGGAGGTTCAGCGTGCGGCCAAGGCCGTCGGTGGCAACCTCCAGGCCGAAGTTACCCTGTTTGCCGAGGAAGGCCTGACTGCCGACCTGACCAAGCTGAGCAATGAGCTGCGCTTCGTGTTGATCACTTCCACTGCGAGCCTGGCACCGTTTGCCCAGGCACCGGCGGATGCCGTAGCCACCGAAGTGCCGGGCCTCAAGCTCAAGGTGGTCAAGTCGGCCTTCCCTAAGTGCGCCCGTTGCTGGCACTGCCGTGAAGACGTCGGGGTGAACCCTGAGCATCCGGAAATCTGCGGTCGTTGCGTCGACAACATCTCGGGTGAAGGCGAGGTTCGCCACTATGCCTAATGCAGCCAGTCGTTTCGGACGCCTGGGCTGGCTCGTACTGAGCGTGCTGGTCCTGGTCATTGACCAGGTCAGCAAGGCTCATTTCGAGGGCTCCCTGGAAATGTTCCAGCAAATCGTGGTGATCCCGGATTACTTCAGCTGGACCCTGGCCTACAACACCGGCGCCGCCTTCAGCTTCCTGGCTGACGGCGGCGGCTGGCAGCGCTGGCTGTTCGCCCTGATCGCAGTGGTGGTCAGTGCGGTGCTCGTGGTCTGGCTCAAGCGCCTGGGCCGCGATGACACCTGGCTGGCCATCGCCTTGGCCCTGGTGTTGGGCGGTGCCCTGGGCAACCTGTACGACCGTATTGCCCTGGGCCATGTGATCGACTTTATCCTGGTGCATTGGCAGAACCGCCATTACTTCCCGGCGTTCAATTTTGCCGACAGCGCCATCACCGTCGGTGCAATCATGCTGGCGCTGGACATGTTCAAAAGTAAGAAAACCGGAGAGACCGTCAATGACTGATCAGGTATTGGCTGAGCAACGCATCGGCCAGAACACGGAGGTCACCTTGCATTTCGCACTGCGCCTGGAGAATGGCGACACGGTCGACAGCACGTTCGACAAAGCCCCGGCGACTTTCAAGGTCGGCGACGGCAACCTGTTGCCAGGTTTTGAAGCGGCCCTGTTCGGTTTCAAGGCCGGCGACAAGCGCACCCTGCAGATCCTGCCGGAAAACGCCTTTGGCCAGCCCAACCCGCAAAACGTGCAGATCATCCCGCGTTCGCAGTTCCAGGACATGGACCTGTCGGAAGGCCTGCTGGTGATCTTCAATGATGCGGCGAATACCGAACTGCCCGGTGTGGTCAAAGCCTTCGATGACGCGCAGGTAACCATCGACTTCAACCACCCGTTGGCCGGTAAAACCTTGACGTTCGACGTTGAAATCATCGACGTTAAAGCTCTTTGATCAACGCCCCGATCTAAAGTGTGGGAGGGGGCAAGCTCGCTCCCGCCCTTGGTCGCCATTGTCAGTTCAGCAGCATCAACTCTGGCCCAAGCGCCAGACACGAGGCACAGCATGCAAATCAAACTCGCCAACCCCCGTGGCTTCTGCGCCGGCGTGGACCGGGCGATCGAAATCGTCAACCGCGCCCTGGAAGTCTTCGGGCCGCCGATCTATGTGCGCCATGAGGTCGTCCATAACAAGTTCGTGGTCGAAGACCTGCGCGCACGTGGCGCCATCTTTGTCGAAGAACTGGAGCAGGTGCCGGACGACGTTATTGTTATCTTCAGCGCCCACGGTGTTTCCCAGGCCGTACGTACCGAAGCGGCTGGCCGTGGCCTGAAAGTATTCGACGCCACCTGTCCGCTGGTCACCAAGGTACATATCGAAGTCGCGCGCTACAGCCGTGATGGTCGCGAATGCATCCTGATTGGCCATGCCGGTCACCCGGAAGTCGAAGGCACCATGGGCCAATACGACGGCAGCAATGGTGGCGCCATCTACCTTGTGGAAGACGAAAAAGACGTCGCCAGCTTGCAGGTTCACAACCCGGAGCGGTTGGCGTTCGTGACCCAGACCACCTTGTCCATGGACGACACCAGCCGCGTCATCGACGCGCTGCGCAGCCGCTTCCCGGCCATTGGTGGGCCACGCAAGGACGACATCTGCTACGCCACCCAAAACCGCCAGGATGCAGTCAAACAGTTGGCCGATGAATGCGATGTAGTGCTGGTGGTCGGCAGCCCTAACAGCTCCAATTCCAACCGCCTGCGCGAATTGGCCGAACGCATGGCGACACCGGCGTACCTGATCGACGGTGCTGAAGATATGCAGCGCAGCTGGTTCGATGGTGTCGAGCGTATTGGCATCACGGCTGGCGCTTCGGCCCCGGAAGTCCTGGTGCGCGGCGTCATCCAGCAGTTGCATGCCTGGGGGGCTACGGGCGCCGATGAGTTGGCCGGTCGTGAAGAGAACATCACTTTCTCCATGCCCAAGGAGCTGCGGGTTCGCTCCCTCCTCTGAATGCCAGGGTGCCGGAGTAACTTCGGCACAACGCCTGTTCGGCTCTATCGCTGCGCAGGCTGATGCGCCCACTGGGCGCCAGCACCACCTGGTACAGGCTCTGTACCGAGTCCGTGGCGCATATATGTACAGTGCCGGCACGAAAACCTCCCCCAGCAAATACCGGCTCGCCCAATCCGCTGAAGCGTACCTGGCTTTTGACCGGTCCATTCCCGACGATCGGCACCCGTCCGCTGCCCTGGCGCTCCAGTAACACCGGGTTGTCGTCGTCCAGATGGCCACGCCCGCTTACATCCAGCACGACCCGCCAACCCCGGCTCCAGTCATCATCCAGTGCGTGGATGACCACCGCGCGGTTACGCGTGATGGCTTCAGTGCGTGCGAAGCGAAATCCGTTTGTCAGTGATTGCGCCGCGCTTTGTCGCTGCTGTGATTCCAGCAGGCCGGTGAAACTGGGCGTAGCCAGATGCGCCAGGATGCCGCTCACGATCAGTCCGAGCAGCAGTTCGATCAGGGTGAAACCTCGTTGCTCCATAGGCCGTCCCTCCGTGGGCGTGTGTACATACAGGGTTGAAACATAGGTATAGCGTCCGGCTCGGAGTGTCGAATGATGGCCTTTATGTCCAAAGTATTTCCCTTTGTTCCGTAACCGGCGCCGGCGAAAAACCGACGCTAGTCTTGGGTCTCACAGCAGGGTTTTCCTGCTTTTTTCGGCCCTCGACACGGATGACGACGGTAATGCCTGCCTGCCTGAAAACCTGTTTCTTCCCGACTTTTCCTCGGTACCAAATCGGCATGACATTGATTGAAGTGCTGGTGGCGGTGCTGATTCTCGCCGTCGGGCTGTTAGGTGCAGTGATGCTCCAGCTCAACGCCCTCAAGTACACCGACAGTTCGAGGATGACCAGCCAGGCCAGTTTCATCGCCTACGATATGCTCGACCGAATCCGTGCCAATTCCGGTGCCGACTACTCGTTGCGTCGTGGCGCTCGAGCGCCGGCCAGTACCGTGACCACCAGCGTGCGTGACGTGGACCTGCATGATTTTGAAGCCAATATTCGCGGTTTTGCCGGGGAGAGCGGCAAAGGCTCTGTGGCGGTCAGTGCAGATGAAGTGACTGTCAGTATCAGTTGGGATGACAGCCGGGGTGCAAACACGCCTGGCGCGCGGGAAACCTTCACCCTGACCAGTCGCATCGATAATGAGCCGGGGGTGATGCAATGAGGCATCGGGTTAGAGGTTTCAGCCTGGTGGAATTGTTGCTGGCCCTGGCCGTCGGTTTGGTGCTGGTGCTTGGCGGGAGCCAGGTGCTGATCAATTCCCGAGCGACCCACGCCAGCCAGCAGGCAGCCATGTTGCTGCAGGATGATGCGCGGTTTGTGCTGGGCAAGATGATCCGGGATATTCGCCAGGCGGGTATGTTTGGCTGTTTGGCCCCGGCCTTTATCGAGAATGCCCCGCCAGCCTTTGAAAGGCCGGTCAGCTGGAATGCCGGGGGCAGTTCAAAGTCGCTGACGCTGGTCACTGCCGATGTCGGCGGCGGCAGGCCTGACTGGACGGTGCTCTCCGACTGCACTGCTGGCGCCCAAGCCTATTCAGGCAGCTCACCTGCACCTGCTCCCGGGCAGATTCGATTTGCGATTCGGCAACTGACCTACACCTTCGAGGCGGGCCAGTTGAAGGTCAGCACGCTTGCGTCGCCGGCCAGGGCTGTGTTGGTGGATAACGTACGGGCTTTCGATGTCAGTTTCGGCGTGGCTGCCAGCCCGGTATCCGTTCGGGTTGTGCGTTATGACGCTATCCCGACCGATGAGTCCTTGATCCGCAGTGTGCGCATCCGCATGACGTTGCAAGACCCGACGGGGCGGGTAAAAGATCAAACCTACAGCGTCGTGGCGGCGCTGCGAAACCGCTTGGGCTAGGGCGACCATGGTGCTTGCTGGGGGTGTTTCTTCGCGGCAGGGGGGGATGGTCCTGCTGATAAGCCTGGTGTTTTTGCTGCTGTTGTCGTTGATCGGCCTGTCTTCGATACAGGGGGCGGTCACCCAGCAAAAGATCACCGGTAGCCTGTGGCACCGCAACCAGTCGCTGCAAGCCGCAGAAAGTGGCTTGAGGCTGGGAGAGCAAGGTGTGAGGCGAAAGGGCGCGGCCTTGCCGCAGTGCCAGTCGATCGCTGCCTGCGGGCCACCGGATGAAGCGTTTTCGGTGGTGGGTGCCGGGCCCCATCCTGTGTCATCGGTTAACTGGGTTGCCATCAAGGGTGGTCTCTACGGTATTCAGTCCCTGGGGCCTGGCGCAGGGCTGCCGCATGTGCCGCCGCAAGCCCTGGCGACGTTGTACCGGGTAACAGCGGTCGGGCTCAGTGGTCAATCGCGCACGGTATTGGAGAGCGTATATGCGCGGGTGGAGGAGGAGAGTGGCTCGCGGTTTCGGCGGGTTTCGTGGCGGCAACTTCAATAAGGAGCAATGGAATGGGCATGGACAGCCAGGGTTTTACCCTGATCGAGCTATTGATCACCGTGGCGATCATCGCGTTTCTGGCCGGAATCGCTTACCCCGGGTACACCGGCCATGTGAAAAAGGTCTATCGCACGGAAATCGTCGCGCTGTTGACCGAGCAGGCTCAGCGCCTGGAGCGGTTTCATATGAGGAACGGCACTTTTATTGACGCAAGCGGCGTCAGTACGGGCAATGATCGCTATAGAATCACCGCAGCGTTGAACCCTCAGGATTTCTACCTGGTTGCTACACCGGGCGCCGATTCGTTGATGGCCGGCGACCCTTGCGGTGACTTCAGCCTGGACAGCAGCGGTGCGCGTGGCAATCCAGGTGCGGCACCTGAAATGTCGCGCCAGACATGCTGGGGGCAATGATGAGGGTGCTGGATGATTGGGCGCCGGGGGCGTTTATTCCTATTTATCGACTGGATCAAATGATGGCTAAGCAACAGCAAGTGGTGATTGTCGGTGGCGGAGTCATCGGCTTGTTGACGGCGTTCAATCTGGCAACCCAGGGGCAGGCTGTGATCCTGCTGGAGCGTGCCGGTGTGGGGCAGGAGTCGTCATGGGCGGGCGGAGGCATTGTTTCGCCACTGTATCCGTGGCGCTATAGCCCGGCGGTCACAGCGTTGGCCCATTGGTCCCAGGATTTTTATCCGCAACTGGCTGAGCGGCTGTTTGCCGCTACCGGTGTCGACCCGGAGGTCCATACCACGGGGTTGTACTGGCTGGACCTGGACGATGAAACCGAGGCGCTGGACTGGGCTGCTCGTGAAGGTCGGCCTCTGAGCAAGGTCGATGTGTCTGCCGCCCATGACGCGGTTCCTGTCTTGGGTGGCGGGTATGCCCAGGCGATCTATATGGCCAACGTGGCCAACGTGCGCAACCCGCGCCTGGTCAAATCCCTGAAGGCCGCGCTATTGGCCCTGCCTGCCGTGACCGTTCACGAACAGTGCACAGTGACCGGTTTTGTTCTGGATGGCGGCAACGTAGTGGGCGTGGATACGGCAGAGGGGCCGATTCTAGGGGATCAGGTGGTGCTTGCAGCGGGGGCGTGGAGCGGCGAGTTGCTCGGCACACTGGGCTTGGCGCTGCCGGTAGAGCCGGTCAAGGGGCAGATGATTTTGTACAAATGCGCGTCGGACTTCCTGTCGAGCATGGTCCTGGCCAAAGGGCGTTATGCGATCCCTCGGCGTGATGGGCACATCCTCATCGGCAGCACTCTGGAATATGAGGGGTTCGACAAGACGCCAACCGACACCGCGCTGGAAAGCCTCAAGGCTTCGGCTGTGGAACTGATTCCCGCCCTGGCCGACGCCGAAGTGGTGGGGCATTGGGCCGGCTTGCGGCCCGGCTCGCCGGAGGGCATCCCCTATATCGGTCGGGTACCCGGCTTCAGCGGGCTGTGGCTCAACTGCGGGCATTACCGCAACGGGTTGGTCCTGGCGCCGGCATCGTGCCAGTTATTTGTCGATTTGCTGCTGGAGCGTGCGCCGATCATCGATCCGGCACCCTATGCCCCCGAAGGTCGGATCAACGCTGGATAGACTTCGGTCCTTGCTCCAGATGCGCCTGGGTGCAATACCACTCCTGGCGCGAACTCAGGGCGCGATCCTGCGGCAAGTGCACACCGCAATGTGCGCAGCGCACCATCAACGCAGCGCCGGGCTCGCTGGTGCGTTGCTGCCTGGCGGTCGGGCTTTTGAATTTGCGCCAGAACCATACCGCGGCAGCAATAACGGCAATCCAGAACAGAAGACGAAGCATGATGGGCGGTTTCTCGATAAGGAATGCGCCAGTTTAGCCAAGGACGTGGCAGGCGCACAGCGCAATAATCCTTGCCCATAAAAAAGGAGCCCCGAAAGGCTCCTTTTTGCGTTGCGTCGACAGGCTCAGTCGAACACACCGAAGGTCATGTAGCTGAACCACGAGCGGTCCTGGTTGTTGCCCAGGGCCTGCGGCTCTTCTTCTTCGATCACGTCGCCGTTCTCGTCGTGCGGCTTGAGGTCCGAAGGAATGGCTTCCTTGGCATCCTGGAACTGCTTGATCACGTCCTGGTTGGCGCGAGTTTCGCCCGGCGGCAACGGCGGCCGCGACTCGATCAAGCCCAGGGTGTACTTGCTCAGCCACGAGCGGTTGTCTGCTTCGGCAACCTGAGGCACGAACTGGCCGTCTTTCAGGCTCGGGTGATCAGGGTAGTTGAGCTTCAGGGTTTCCAGGCTGGTGCTGGCCAAGTCGTCCAGGTGCAGACGTTGGTAAGCCTCGGTCATCACCGCCAGGCCGTCACCCACGGAAGGGGTTTCCTGGAAGTTTTCCACCACATAACGACCACGGTTGGCGGCAGCTACATACGCCTGGCGGGTCAGGTAGTAGTGGGCCACGTGGATTTCGTAGGAAGCCAGCAGGTTACGCAGGTAGATCATGCGCTGCTTGGCGTCCGGCGCGTAGCGGCTGTTTGGGTAGCGGCTGGTCAACTGGGCGAACTCGTTGTAGGAGTCGCGAGCGGCGCCTGGGTCTCGCTTGGTCATGTCCAGCGGCAGGAAGCGCGCCAGCAGGCCAACATCCTGGTCGAACGAGGTCAGGCCCTTCATGTAGTAGGCGTAGTCCACGTTCGGGTGTTGCGGGTGCAGGCGGATGAAGCGCTCGGCGGCGGACTTGGCAGCCTCCGGCTCGGCGTTCTTGTAGTTGGCGTAGATCAGCTCAAGCTGGGCCTGGTCGGCGTAGCGCCCGAACGGATAGCGCGACTCCAGGGCCTTCAGCTTCGCTGTGGCGCTGGTGTAGCTATTATTGTCCAAGTCTTTCTGTGCCAGTTGGTACAGCTCGACTTCGCTCAGGTTTTCGTCGACGACTTCCTTTGTTGACGAGCAAGCAGCAGTCATGGCGAGGATGGCGATCAGCAGCAGGTGTTTCACTTGCATGGCGGCTTGCGTCCCTATGACGGCCGCTGTCTTGGGCGGGGCCGTCCTGTTATGATGAGCGCCCCGTTGAAAGCCTCGGGGCAAAAGACGCCGTATTTAACCACAAGCGCGCAGCCGAAACCAAAGGCTGTGCCACGCCTAGTCTGAGCATGTCCGATAAAATTGAACTTCGCGCAGAGGTGCCGTCCGAATTGGGCGGCCAACGCCTCGATCAAGTCGCCGCACAATTATTCGCTGAGCACTCGCGCTCGCGCCTTTCCGCCTGGATCAAAGACGGCCGCCTGACTGTGGATGGAGCGGTTATCCGCCCGCGAGACATAGTCCATGGCGGTGCGATTCTTGAGCTGACTGCCGAGCAGGAAGCCCAGGGAGAATGGGTCGCCCAGGACATCGAGCTGGACATCGTCTATGAAGACGACGACATCCTGGTCATCAACAAACCCGCAGGCCTGGTGGTTCACCCGGCGGCCGGGCACGCTGATGGCACCTTGCTCAATGCCCTGTTGCACCACATCCCCGACATCGTCAACGTGCCGCGTTGCGGCATCGTGCACCGTCTGGACAAGGACACCACCGGCTTGATGGTGGTGGCCAAGACCATTCAGGCGCAGACGCAACTGGTTACGCAATTGCAGAGCCGTAGCGTCAGCCGTATCTACGAGTGCATCGTGATCGGTGTGGTCGTGGCTGGCGGCAAGATCAATGCCCCAATCGGTCGCCACGGCCAGCAGCGCCAGCGTATGGCGGTGATGGAAGGCGGCAAGCAGGCGGTGAGCCACTACCGCGTGCTCGAGCGTTTCCGTTCCCACACCCATGTGCGGGTCAAGCTGGAAACCGGTCGTACCCACCAGATTCGCGTGCATATGGCCCACATCAACTTCCCGTTGGTGGGCGATCCGGCCTATGGCGGCCGCTTCCGCATTCCGCCTGCGGCGAGCCAGACCATGGTCGAATCGCTCAAGACGTTCCCGCGCCAGGCCTTGCATGCACGTTTCCTGGAGCTGGACCATCCGACGAGCGGTAAGCGCATGAGCTGGGAATCGCCACTTCCAGACGATTTTGTCTGGTTGCTGTCGCTGCTCAAGCAGGATCGCGAGGCGTTTGTCGGATGAATGACTGGCTGATTCCTGACTGGCCCGCGCCTGTCGGGGTGAAAGCCTGTGTGACTACCCGTACGGGCGGCGTCAGCCAGGCGCCGTTCGACAGCCTTAACCTGGGCGATCACGTTGAGGACAGCCTTGAGGCCGTCCTTGAGAATCGTCGTCGCCTTACCGAAGCCTTTGATATTCAGCCGGCCTGGCTGCGCCAGGTTCATGGCGTGGATGTGGTCGAGGCCGACCCTGGCCGCACCGCCGAAGCCGACGGTAGCTGGAGCAGCACCCCCGGCATCGCCTGCACCGCGATGACCGCCGATTGCCTGCCTGCGTTGTTCTGCAACCGTGCCGGCACTCGTGTGGCTGCGGCCCATGCCGGTTGGCGTGGGCTGGCGGCGGGCGTGCTGGAGGCGGCCTTCGAAAGCCTCGACGCAGAGCCTTCGGACGTCTTGGTATGGCTGGGCCCGGCGATTGGCCCACAAGCTTTTGAGGTTGGCCCTGAGGTGCGTGAAGCCTTCATGCAGCACCTGCCGACAACTGCCGAAGCCTTTGTACCAAGCCTCAATCCCGGCAAATTCATGGCCGACATCTATCAGTTGGCCCGCCTGCGCCTTGCTGCGCGGGGCATCACCGCTGTTTATGGTGGTGGCTTCTGCACCGTGACCGACCCGCGCTTCTTTTCGTACCGGCGCAGCCCCCGCACCGGACGTTTTGCCTCCCTTATCTGGCTTGAACGCTAGACTCTGCTGATCTGGGTCAACGCTGATCCATATCAACCGCCGCTCGCTTGAATCTTCCAGAATCCACCCCATCTATAAGGGTATCTGGCAGGTTTCTTCATTCAGGATGTTTTATAGCTCCGGCCTGCTCAAAAGGAAGGTGACTAATGCGTATTGATCGTTTAACCAGCAAATTGCAGTTGGCCTTATCGGACTCCCAATCCTTGGCGGTGGGGCTTGACCACCCGGCCATTGAGCCTGCGCACTTGATGCAGGCACTCCTGGAACAGCAAGGTGGTTCTATCAAGCCCTTGCTGATGCAGGTGGGCTTTGATGTCAATAGCCTGCGCAAGGAGTTGAGCAAAGAGCTCGACCAACTGCCGAAAATCCAAAACCCTACCGGCGACGTGAATATGTCGCAGGATCTGGCGCGCCTGCTTAACCAGGCCGACCGCCTGGCCCAGCAGAAGGGGGACCAGTTCATCTCCAGCGAACTGGTGCTGCTCGCCGCCATGGACGAGAGCAGCAAGCTTGGTAAGTTGTTGCTCGGCCAAGGCGTGAGCAAGAAGGCCCTGGAAAACGCCATCAACAACCTGCGGGGCGGTGATGCGGTTAACGACCCTAACCACGAGGAGTCGCGCCAGGCCCTGGACAAGTACACCGTCGACCTGACCAAGCGTGCCGAAGAGGGCAAGCTTGACCCGGTGATCGGCCGTGACGATGAAATTCGTCGCACCATCCAGGTTCTGCAGCGTCGCACCAAGAACAACCCGGTGTTGATCGGTGAACCTGGCGTGGGTAAAACCGCGATTGCCGAAGGCCTGGCCCAGCGCATCATCAATGGTGAAGTGCCGGACGGCCTTAAAGGCAAACGCCTGCTGTCCCTGGATATGGGGTCGTTGATCGCCGGTGCAAAGTTCCGCGGTGAATTCGAAGAGCGCCTGAAATCCCTGCTTAATGAACTGTCGAAGCAGGAAGGGCAGATCATTCTGTTTATCGACGAGCTGCACACCATGGTCGGCGCCGGCAAAGGCGAGGGCTCAATGGATGCTGGCAACATGCTTAAGCCCGCCTTGGCGCGAGGTGAGCTGCATTGTGTCGGTGCTACCACGCTTAACGAATATCGCCAGTACATTGAGAAAGATGCGGCCCTTGAGCGTCGTTTCCAGAAAGTCCTGGTGGAAGAACCGAGCGAAGAGGACACCATCGCGATCCTGCGGGGCCTGAAAGAGCGCTACGAGGTCCACCATAAAGTGGCGATCACCGACGGCGCGATCATTGCGGCGGCCAAATTGAGCCATCGCTACATTACCGACCGTCAATTGCCGGACAAGGCCATCGACTTGATCGACGAAGCGGCCAGCCGCATTCGCATGGAGATCGACTCCAAGCCGGAAGTGCTCGACCGCCTGGATCGTCGCCTGATTCAGCTGAAAGTCGAATCCCAGGCCCTCAAGAAAGAAGAGGACGACGCGGCCAAGAAACGCCTGGAAAAACTCCAGGAGGAAATCGTCCGCCTGGAGCGCGAGTATTCGGATCTCGAAGAAATCTGGACCTCGGAAAAAGCCGAAGTACAGGGCTCTGCGCAGATCCAGCAAAAGATCGAGCAGTCGCGCCAGGAGCTGGAAGCCGCACGTCGTAAAGGTGACCTGAACCGCATGGCCGAGTTGCAGTACGGGGTGATCCCGGACCTGGAACGCAGCCTGCAAATGGTCGACCAGCACGGTAAGGCTGAAAATCAGCTGTTGCGCAGCAAGGTGACCGAGGAAGAAATCGCCGAAGTCGTTTCCAAGTGGACCGGCATCCCGGTGTCGAAAATGCTCGAAGGCGAGCGTGACAAGCTGCTGAAGATGGAGCACCTGTTGCACCAGCGCGTGATCGGCCAGGAAGAGGCGGTCGTGGCGGTGTCCAACGCGGTACGGCGTTCCCGCGCCGGCTTGTCCGACCCGAACCGTCCGAGCGGCTCGTTCATGTTCCTCGGCCCGACCGGCGTGGGTAAGACCGAGCTGTGCAAGGCCCTGGCCGAGTTCCTCTTTGATACTGAAGAGGCCATGGTACGGATCGACATGTCCGAATTCATGGAGAAGCATTCGGTGGCTCGCCTGATCGGGGCTCCACCAGGCTATGTGGGCTACGAGGAGGGCGGTTACCTGACCGAGGCCGTGCGGCGTAAGCCTTACTCGGTGATCCTGCTGGATGAGGTCGAGAAGGCTCACCCGGACGTGTTCAACATCTTGCTGCAAGTGCTGGAAGATGGACGACTCACGGACAGCCACGGGCGTACTGTGGACTTCCGCAACACGGTGATCGTCATGACCTCCAACCTGGGTTCGGCGCAGATCCAGGAACTGGTAGGTGATCGTGAGGCCCAGCGCGCTGCTGTAATGGATGCATTGACCACGCACTTCCGTCCGGAATTCATCAACCGGGTCGACGAAGTGGTGATCTTCGAGCCATTGGCGCGGGATCAGATCGCGGGCATCACCGAGATCCAGCTGGGGCGTCTGCGCGGTCGCCTGGCGGAACGCGAGTTGTCGCTGGAGCTGAGCCGCGAGGCGTTGGACAAGCTGATCGCGGTTGGTTACGACCCGGTGTATGGTGCACGGCCTTTGAAACGTGCGATCCAGCGCTGGATCGAGAACCCGCTGGCGCAGTTGATCCTGTCGGGCAGCTTTATGCCGGGCACCAGCGTCGAGGCGACTGTGGAGAACGACGAAATCGTCTTCCACTGAGCCCGGATTGCACTGCAATAAGAGAAGGCCCTGTATCCCAGGGCCTTTTTTTTCGATAGGGCGTTGAACTGTAAGGCAAAGGCTTGTAAAGTGCGCCCCGCAGCAACGTCAGCCCACGGGTTTCTTCTCCCCAAGAAGAAATCAGAAAGAAGCGCAAATCATTGTCTTAAAAGCAATTTAAAGGGTTGACAGGGGTTTTTAAGATTGTAGAATAGCGCGCCTCAGAGACGCTAACGTAGCGATACGGGCAGGGTCGAAGAGAAGGTTACACAGCAGTAAAAGTTGTACTTTGAAATATGTAGTTCCGTGATAGCTCAGTCGGTAGAGCAAATGACTGTTAATCATTGGGTCCCAGGTTCGAGTCCTGGTCACGGAGCCAATTTCAAACCGGGGTATAGCGCAGTCCGGTAGCGCGCCTGCTTTGGGAGCAGGATGTCGGGAGTTCGAATCCCCCTACCCCGACCATATTTGGGTCGTTAGCTCAGTTGGTAGAGCAGTTGGCTTTTAACCAATTGGTCGTAGGTTCGAATCCCACACGACCCACCATTTTTGAGACCAGTTAACGCTGGAATCGAATCTTAAGATCAGAGGCCAAAAGCGCTGATCGAAGAAGGCGACTGAAAGGTCGCCTTTTTTTTACCGGGGTATAGCGCAGTCCGGTAGCGCGCCTGCTTTGGGAGCAGGATGTCAGGAGTTCGAATCCCCTTACCCCGACCATATTAAAAATCCTCGTATCGAAAGATACGGGGATTTTTTTTGCCTTAAATTATCTCAACTCCAACACAATACTAATGTGGAAGGGAGCAATCCCCTCCCACATTGACCGAGTCCCACCAGGGACTCTGTTGTCAGTGAAGTTTCAGGCGCGGCTCAGTCCCGCGTCCAATCTTGCTGCCCAGCATCAGCATCGCCGTGCGGAAGAAGCCATACAGTGCCATCTGGTGCATGCGGTACAGCGACACATAGAACATCCGCGCCAGCCAGCCTTCCAGCATCACGCTTCCGGTCAGGTTGCCCATCAGGTTACCCACCGCCGAGAAACGCGACAGCGAGATCAGCGACCCATAGTCGGTGTACTTGTACGCCGGCAGGTCCTTGCCCTCGATACGCAGTTTCAATGACTTGGCCAGCAACGAGGCCTGTTGGTGCGCGGCCTGGGCCCGTGGCGGCACATTGCGGTCGGTGCCCGGTTGCGGGCACGCGGCGCAGTCGCCAAAGGCGAAGATGTTTTCATCACGGGTGGTTTGCAGCGTCGGCAGCACTTGCAGTTGATTGATGCGATTGGTTTCCAGGCCATCGATGTCCTTGAGGAAAGCCGGGGCACGAATCCCGGCGGCCCACACCTTGAGACTGGCAGGAATCACCTGGCCACTGCTGGTGATCAATGCGTCGGCGGTCACTTCGCTGACCGCTGAGTTGGTCAGCACCGTCACCCCGAGCTTTTCCAGGGTTTTATGCACAGGCCCGCCAATCCGCTCCGGCAAGGCAGGCAGTACACGAGGGCCGGCTTCGATCAGGGTGATGTGCATGTTTTCCGGCTTGATGCGGTCCAGGCCGTACGCCGCCAGTTCGTGGGCCGCGTTATGCAACTCTGCGGCCAGTTCGACGCCCGTTGCACCCGCACCGACGATGGCGACGCTGATCTTTTCCACCACATCGGTCTGCCCGGCATGGGCGCGCAGGTAGTGGTTGAGCAGCTGTTGGTGGAAACGCTCGGCCTGCTTGCGGGTATCGAGGAACAGGCAGTGCTGCGCCGCGCCCTCGGTGCCGAAATCGTTG
Organism: Pseudomonas sp. CFBP13509; assembly: GCF_005233485.1. NCBI lineage: Bacteria > Pseudomonadati > Pseudomonadota > Gammaproteobacteria > Pseudomonadales > Pseudomonadaceae > Pseudomonas > Pseudomonas sp. CFBP13509. The sequence continues at coordinate 120,955 of NZ_QGAA01000012.1, read as the reverse complement.
GTGGTGCTGCCTACCGCAATCACCAGGCTGTCATAGCCCAGCACGCGTGCAGGCACCAATTCGCGGCCTTCTTCGTCGAGGGTGGCGGCCAGCTGGATTTTCTTCTGTTCGCGGTCGAGCCCGCTCATGCGCCCCAGTTGGAACTCGAAGTGGTTCCATTTGGCCTGGGCGACGTAATTGAGTTCGTCTTCCGAGGAGTTCAGTGAGCCGGCAGCGACTTCGTGCAGCAAAGGCTTCCAGATATGGGTGAGGTTGGCGTCCACCAGCGTGATGCTGGCGGTGCCGCGCTTGCCCAGAGTCTTACCCAGGCGGGTAGCCAACTCCAGGCCGCCGGCGCCGCCGCCGACGATAATAATACGATGGGTCATGGGGGTATCTCGCAAGGCTAAAGGAAATCGGAGCAGTTACCCCCGCGAGCGCCAGGCAGCTCATAGCGTCAGGTAACTCAAAAGGCGGCTGAGCAGGCCGAGCCCGATCACCACCACCAGCACCACACCAAGGAGCAGCCACGGCCGGAAAGGCTTGCGCTCGACTCGGTTCTGGGAGAGTTGCAGGTACTCTTCGACATGCTGTTGGTCGTCGGGGTTCAGGCGGCTGGTCATATAAGGCCTCGTCAGGTAGACGTTGCAAAAGGGCGCCACGTTACAGTGGGGGATCAGAGGCTGATGCCCACATCGAACACTATGCTGCGCCCCAGGTTGTTGCGCAAGAAATCCGGCGCGTCCGGGTGGGCGAACAGCACCCGGGCAAATGTCGGCCCCACCAGCGACAGCGAGCGCCAGCCCTGGCGCAAGTATTCGGTGGGTGGGGGGAAGTGGCTGTTGAGGTCGAGCACTTCGCGCTTGAGGCTGGTGAACGCGACGATATCCAATTCGCCCAGGTCCATCCCGCGCTCTTTGTAGTTATGGGCCTTCTTGCGCAACGTGGGCGCCAGTCGCAGCAGGAATTCATGGGCGGGGATACGCCGCGGCTTGGCTTCGCGCCGCACCAGCTGGCTCAGGGAGAATGCACTGCGTCGACGCAACAGCTCGTCACGCCATTCGTCGTTCAGGCGGCGCCCTTCATCGAGTACGAAAAACACCTCGAAACTGGCATCGCGAAACAACACATCGGGCGGTTCTTGCCCGGCGGGGTGAAACTCTTCGGCGCGGTAGGGCACATTCAAGCCTTGCAACAGGCGCTGGCAGACCCAACGCTCACGCTCCCATTTGCGGGCATTGGACAGGAACGCATTGGCTTGTTCGGCTGCTACGGTGAGCAGGCGCAAATAATCTGAGTCATCCATGCCTGCAGCTTAGCGTCCAAATGATGACCGCAGGAAGTCCTGCTGCAAAAGCCAGGGTGTAGACTGGCCTTTCAAGCGTAATTCCCCCGAATGAGGAGCGTGCAGTGAAGTGTCTGGTGGTGCTGTTGCTGAGTCTTTTGCCGGTATGGGCACAGGCTGTTGAAGTGGGCGAACGCCTCGCTCCCTGGACCTTGCTCGATCAATTCGACCAAGCCTATACCCTCGATAACCAGGCACGGATTCTGTTGGTGGCGCGCAGCATGGACGCGGCCAAGCTGGTCGACGCGGCGCTGCAAGGCCAACCTGCAGGCTACCTCGAAGCGCGGCATGCCGTGTTCGTCGCTGACATCCAGCGCATGCCTCGACTGATCGCCAAATTGTTTGCGGTGCCGGCCATGCAATCCTACAACTACCGCGTCATGCTGGACCGTGACGCACGTATCGCCCCGCGTTATCCCGCGGCGGCGGATAAAGTGCTGTGGCTGCAGTTGGATCACGGTACGTTGGTTTCTCAACATGAATACGGCACTGCTGCCGAACTGCGCCAGGCCCTGGAGCAGGTGAAGCCGTGATCAGTGCCGCAGTGCTGGCGCCCACAACCCTCGGCATCGGCTGGCTGTTGTATGCACCGGTACTGCTGTGGGCGATCCTGCGTTCGCCCTGGGTCGAGTTGTTTGCCGACCGGCGGCGCCAGCATTTGCTGTTCGGTACGGTGTTCGCACTGTTCATGTTGTGGCTGGTACGACGGGATTTCGATACCGGCGTGTCCTACCACTTTATCGGTATGACCGCCGTAACCCTGCTGGTGGATTGGCCCCTGGCTATCGTCGGTGGTTTTGCCGCCCAGTTCGGGTTAATGCTGCTTGGGCGCCAGGACCTGGCAGCCCTTGGCATCAATGGCCTGCTGCTGGTCGTGCTGCCGGTGCTGGTCACCGAAGGCTGTGCGCTTGTGGTCGAGCGAGCGCAGCCGCGCAATCCCTTCGTGTATATCTTCTGCTCCGGTTTTTTTGCTGCCGCGTTGTCGGCCTTGTTTTGCCTGCTGCTGGGGCTGGGGTTGCTGTGGTTCGACGGTCGTTTTGCCATGCCGGAATGGCTGGAGGATTTCGTTGGCTACCTGTGGCTGATCATCTTCCCCGAAGCCTTTATCAACGGCATGGTGATCAGCGCCCTGGTGGTGTTTTGTCCGGAATGGCTGGAGACATTCAACCGCACACGCTACCTCTCGGCGCCCTGGAAGGATGACGAATCGCAGCGTTGACCCAGATCAAATCCCGCGCAGCCGAGCAGGCCCATGCTCTGCGAAATTTTCCTAGGCAAGGCGGGAGCACGAATCATGAGTGTGTACGAGTGGGCACGGCAGGAGTTGCGCAGAAGCCAGGATGCGGCACAGGAAATCGGTTTCGACCCGGGCTTGACCCTGCGCGCCATGCTCAGCGCGGTGGTGCAGCAGAGCAAGGGCGTACGCAGTTTCGAAGACCTGGCCGACGAGCTGCAATACCTCGCAGAAAACCTCGACGACCAGCAGGAATACGCCTTTATGCGGCCTTAGTGGCGCGGCGGCAAGTCTTCGGAAAACAGCTCGTCTTCGGCATCCGGGGCCACGGGAATCTTGTGTTCCTCGGCGGCCCACGCGCCCAGGTCGATGAGTTTGCAACGGTCCGAGCAGAACGGCCGGTTGGGGTAGGCTGCATTCCATTCCACGGGTGCACCGCAGGTTGGGCAGTCGACGGTCAAGGGTTGGCTCATGATCGGCCTCCACGCAAAGTTAGGTAAAAGTGGTGCAGTCGCTCGACCTCGCTGTGCAGCCAGGCGAGATCCTGGTCATTGACCAGCACGTCATCGGCATGGTTCAGGCGGTCTTCACGGCTGGACTGTGCCTTGAGAATTGCCTGAACCTGTTGTTCGCTGATGCCGTCGCGCTGCAGGGTACGCTGAATTTGCAGCGATTGCGGCACGTCGATCACCAGGATGCGCTGGGTCATGCTGTACTGGCCGGATTCGATCAGCAGCGGGGACACCAGGATCGCGTAAGGCGAGCGGGCGCGAGCCAGGTGACCGCGAATCTCCTCGCCAATCAACGGGTGCAGCAAGGCTTCCAGCCAGCGGCGCTCTTCGGGCACCTCAAAGATCAGCTTGCGCAACGCGGCGCGGTCCAACTGGCCGTCGGGCTGCAATACGCCAGCACCAAAATGCTCGGCGATGCGGGCCAGCGCCGGCCGGCCGGGTTCGACCACCCAGCGCGCGGCGTGATCGGCGTCCACCAGGTCAATGCCCAGGTCGATAAAGTGCTGGGCTGCCGCACTTTTACCGCTGCCGATGCCACCGGTGAGGCCGAGAATCCAAGGTGTTGTAACAGGAGTGGTCATCTGAAACCGACAGACTGCAAATAGAAGTCGGTTATTTGACCACCCCAGAGCAATGCAATCCAGCCGGCAATTGCCAGATACGGACCAAACGGCATCGGCGTGGACGCCAGGGTCTTGCGCAGGCGCATCAGGATCAACCCGACAAACACCCCTACCAGCGACGACATCAACAGTGTCATCGGCAATATCTGCCAGCCGCCCCAGGCGCCGAGCAAGGCCAGCAACTTGAAATCACCGTGGCCCATGCCGTCTTTGCCGGTGACCAGCTTGAACAGCCAGAACACGCTCCACAGGCTCATGTAGCCGATCACGGTGCCCCATAGTGCGTCGGGTAATGTCGTCAGTAATCCAAAGCTGTTGACGATCAGCCCCAGCCACAGCAATGGCAGCACCAGCACATCAGGCAGCAACTGGTGGTCTGCGTCGATCAGGCTCATTGCCAGCAACCCCCAACTCAACACCAGCACCGCTGCGGCCTGCCAGCCAAAGCCGAAATGCCAGGCAACCCAGGCCGAGATCAACCCACAGGCGAGTTCCGTGAAAGGGTAGCGGGGGCTGATGGCTCCCTGGCAATGGGCGCAGCGCCCCCTGAGCATCAGGTAGCTGAGCAGTGGGATATTTTCCCACGGCCGGATTGGATGATCACAGTGTGGGCAGCATGAGTTGGGGTGCATCAGGTTGTAGGTCGGCCCGCCAGGTTCGGCAGGCAAGCCGAGCACTTCATGGGCCTGGTCACGCCATTCCCGTTCGAGCATTTTTGGCAGGCGCCAGACCAGCACGTTGAGGAAACTGCCGACGATCAGCCCCAGTACCAGCGCGATGGTGACAAAGGCCAATGGGTGCTCGTTCAACAGCAGGCTCAAAATGCACTCCCCAGCTGGAAGACCGGCAGGTACATGGCGATGACCAGCGCGCCGACGATGCCCCCCAGCACCACCATGATCAATGGCTCCATCAGGCTGGTGAGGTTGTCGACCTGGTTGTCCACGTCAGCCTCATAGTGGTTGGCGACCTTTTCCAGCATGTGTTCCAGGGTGCCTGACTCTTCGCCGATCGCCGTCAGTTGGATCGCCATGCCGGGAAACAGGCCGCTGTTGGCCATGGATTGATTCAGTTGCATGCCGTTGGATACATCGTGACGCATATGTTCGATTGCCTGTTTGAACGGGCCGTTTCCCACGGCGCCGGCGACTGAATCCAATGCCTGGACCAGTGGAACACCGGCGGCGAAGGTCGTGGAGAGCGTGCGGGCGTAGCGGGCCACGGCGGATTTTGTCAGCAGTTTGCCTGCCAGGGGCGCTTTCAACAAACCTGTGTCCAGCCAGTAGCGAAAGCCCGACGAAGCCCGATAGGCCTGGCGCAGCCCAGCGGCTCCCGCGACTATGCCCAATACCAGCATCCACCATGCGTGCTGCATGAACGCCGACAGGGCGATCACGTGCAAGGTAAATGCCGGCAGTTTGCCGTCGACTCCGGCGAACAGGGCCTGGAACTGCGGTACCACGTGGACCAGCAGTATGCCGGTGACCAGGCTGGCAACCACCAGGACAGCAATGGGGTAGGTCATGGCCTTTTTGATCCTGGCCTTGAGCTGTTCACTCTTTTCCCGGTGGATCGCCACCCTTTCCAGCAGTGTCTCAAGCGCCCCGGCCTGTTCGCCGGCGGCCACCAGGTTGCAGTACAACTCATCGAAATAACGCGGTTGTTTGCGTAATGCCTCAGCCAGGCTGCTGCCGGCGGCGATCGCCTGTTTAAGTCCCAGCACCTGCTCACGCACAGCGCGATTGTCGACGCCTTCGCTGATGATGTCGAAGGCTTGCAGGAGTGGAACCCCAGCCTTCAGCAACGTCGCCAGTTGGCGCGTGAACAGCGTGATGTCAGCCGCTTTGACTGATGGGGTGAGGCTTGGCGGCAGCGGGGATTGCTTGCGCACACGACCGGGGCTGATCCCTTGCTGGCGCAGTTGTGCCTTGACCAGGGCAGCGTTGTGCCCCTTGGTTTGCCCGGACACCCTGCGCCCTTTGCGGTTGATGCCTTCCCAGGCGTAAGTCGTTGAAGCGTTGTCCATGTCGCGGTTCCGCATACAGGCTGTCGAAGATTTATAGCTTAGTCAGGTGACGGATTCGGGCATGCCGATGGCGCGGGATAAAAATGTCAGAATGTGCGTCTTGAGCGCGATTGGCCGCTTGCGGGTGAGTACACTGGCGCCGTTGCAAAAACGGGGTGCAGGACGCGCCTTGTCATGAGTTCTATTCGGGAGAGTGAATGTGATACGTCAGAAAGGCTTTACCTTGATCGAGTTGTTGATCGTCGTGGCAATCATCGGCATTTTGGCCACCATCGGCCTGCCCATGTACACCACCCACCAGGCCAAGGCCAAGTTCACTGCCGGCCTGGCTGAAATTGCCGCGTTGAAGGCTGGTTACGAAGACACCATGAACCAGGGCACCGTACCTACCGTGGCCTTGATCGGCGGCACCAGCCCTACGGCCAACTGCAAGATCGACGTGGCAGGCGATGTGGCCACGGGGGCGGGCTCCATCAGCTGCGAAATACTCGACGCACCGGCACCGGTGCTGGGCAAGACCATCACCCTGGTCCGCAGCGCCGCCGGCTGGAAGTGCGCGACGACCGCTGAAGCGAAATATGCCAGCAAGGGCTGCGGCGCCGACGGCGCATAACTGCTAAACCATCCACAGGGAAGTAGAGGTGGCCGATGGTGTTATCCGTACAGCAGCGAGGCGGTGTTTTCCTGGTAGCAGCGGTGTGCCTGTTGAGTGTCGGCATCTGTGCACCGTTCGGCGGGCATGATCTACAGCGTGTCATGCAAATTGCCATCGGGTTTTGCGCGGTGCTGTATGGGTTGTCGGTTACCTCCACTGAACCCTGGGTAGACAGGCCCACTGCCTGGGGCGTGGTGCTGGTTGTGGTGCTGGGCCTGCTGTCCTCGGCGCTGGCCCATCAGCCGCTGTGGGCACTCACCGAAGTGGCGCTGTTTGTCAGCTGCGCGGCGATTGCCGTCGCCTTTGCCCTGCTTCGTCGTCACGGCGGCGAGCCTCTGGATCGCGTGCTGATCCTGGTTGTGGTGTTGCTGTGCCTGATCAAGTCGCTCCAGTATCTGTATGCCGGTACGCTGGCGTTCACCAGCGGCGAGCGCATGCTGGATCCTGACCGACTGCTCTCCGGCTTTTCCAACAAGCGTTTCTACGGACAGTTTCAGACATTTACCTTGCCATTGCTGGCGCTGCCTTTGCTGATACCCAATGTCTCCCGCGCCTTGCGGGGGATGGTGTTTGCGTTGCTGTGTGTCTGGTGGCTGATAGCAATCAGCGGCGGTACGCGGGGTACCTGGCTTGGCATGGGCGTGGCGGGCGTGGTGTTGGCGCTGCTTGGGCCATGGGGGCGTCGCTGGCTGGGCTGGCAATTGGTCGCGGTGTTGGTTGGGCTGTTGCTGTATTGGCTGATATTCACGGGGCTGGCGGATTACCTGGGGATTGAACTCACCAGTGATGCCGCGGATCGCCTCACCACTTCGCTGTCGGGACGGGGCCCGATCTGGTGGCAGGCGTGGCATATGCTCGTCGAGCGACCGTGGCTTGGTTACGGACCGATGCATTTTGCCGATATTGCCAACAGGATTGCCGCTCATCCCCATCAGGCGATCCTGCAATGGGCCAGCGAGTGGGGTGTACCCTCGGCGCTGTGCGTGGCGGTGTTGGCATGGCGAGGCGGCTGGACCACCTTGGCTGTGCTACGCGAGCGAGCGCTGTCCGCCGCGCGGGTTGACCTGCTGCGCTTGTGCCTGTTTGCGGCGTTGGTGGGGACGCTGGTGCAGGCCATGGTCGATGGCGTGATCGTGATGCCCAACTCCCAGGTCTGGTTGGCTCTGGTGGTGGGCTGGCTGATGGCGCTGCATGAGTTGCGCGTGCCAGCAAGCGCTGTGCTGCCGTTGGCGCGGAACCTATGGAAAGCCTTGGGTGTGTTGGCCGTTGGTCTGTTGGTATTTATCGCGGTGCGCGATGTGCCTCACCTCCAACAAGCCCAGCAGCAGTACCAGGACCGCAAAGGTAATTACCTGCAACCACGCTTCTGGGCTCAGGGGGTGATTGCTCGTTGAAGGGTGCAAGTTGCCGGGCGCCCGATGCGGTGCTAGCTTTAGTCCACCGCCCGTGTAGCTCAGTTGGTAGAGCAGCGCACTCGTAACGCGAAGGTCGCAGGTTCGATTCCTGTCTCGGGCAAAAAGGCGCTACTTTTTTAGCGGCAGTGCTTCAAAGGCAATGTTTTCAGATGATCCCAGAATGGTTCTGAAGGCCAGACGAGTTGGCACGTGTGCCCTCTCTTTTGTATCTGCGCAACCTTGATGACCCAGATGCATCCCCATTCCTCGATCTAAGAGAACGACATGACCACGACTGAAATGACCCAGGAAGTTCGGCATCAAGCAGCCCTCGAAAAATACCTTGAGGAATCGCCGCAGCTTAAAGAAGAGATCAAGGACCTGAGCGCCGATGATCAGCGCGACCAGATCCAGTGGGCGTTTGAGGACGAGGCCGAGAGCCAGGGCTTCCAGCCTTGGGAACTGACCCTCAAGTACACCTCGACGCCGGAAGAGTTCGAAGCGGCACGGCTGGCCTTGCACAAAGAGGCGGCCGAGGTGCTGGGTGTCGAATGGGAAGAATACTGCGAGATGAACGACCTGGTCGTTTAGACGCAGCTTGTAGGAGCGAGCTTGCTCGCGAAAATCGCTAACGATGACGCGGGCTGCCTGGTTCCCTGCGGCGTTCTCAGGTTTTTCGCGAGCAAGCTCGCTCCTACAGTTAAGGTGCTCAGATACTGAGGCGCATCGACAAATCCACCGCCTTCACATCCTTGGTCATCGCACCAATGGAGATGTAGTCCACCCCCGTCTCTGCGATAGGCAGCAGGGTGCTTTCATTGATCCCGCCGCTGGCTTCCAGCTTGGCCTTGCCGCCATTCAGGCGCACGGCTTCCCGCATGTCTTCCAGGCTCAATTCATCGAGCATGACGATGTCGGCGCCCGCCGCCAGCGCTTCGCGCAGTTCGTCCAGGCTCTCCACTTCAATTTCCACCGGCTTGCCGGGTGCGATCTTGTGGGCGGCGCTGATGGCCTGGGCAATCCCGCCGCTGGCAGCGATGTGGTTTTCCTTGATCAGGAACGCGTCATACAAACCGATACGGTGGTTGTGGCAGCCACCGCAGGTCACCGCGTACTTCTGCGCGAGGCGCAGGCCGGGCAGGGTTTTTCGAGTGTCCAGCAGCTTGACCTGGGTGCTGGCGACAAAATCCGCCAGGAACCGGGCGCGTGTGGCGATCCCGGAGAGTAACTGCAGGAAGTTCAAGGCAGAGCGCTCGCCACTGAGCAGCGAACGCGCCGGCCCCTCCAGATGGAACAGTGCCTGGTTGGGGCTGACGCGTTCGCCGTCGGCCACCTGCCAGTGCACGGCGACCCGTGGGTCCAGTTGGCGGAATACGGCATCCACCCACGCAGTGCCGGCGATGACGGCGGCGTCGCGGGTAATGATGGTGGCCGTGGCCAGCCGTTCGGCCGGGATCAACTGTGCGGTGATGTCGCCGCTGCCGATGTCTTCCAGGAGCGCGCGGCGCACGTTGGCTTCGATTTCGGCGGTGAGGTCGGCTAGACGGAGGTTCGGCATATCAGGCTCCACAAACAAAGTGTCCCGATTATAGGGGCAGCGTGCGTTTGAACCCAGGCTCACCACTCATTTACAGCGCAATGTCAGAGTTTGCTGGCGCAACGGCACTCATTTGCAAGATAATCTCGCGCCTTGCAATTGGCGTCATAGCTTTGACGTCCTGGTGATAACCGGTTATCCACAGCCTTATTGGGCCTGTACCCGATCTTTCCCCAACGCTTTACCGCCGTTTCAGGAGGCCAGGATGCACAATGACGGAAAGGTGGTGCCAATCAATAAGGCACAAGCCACGCCATCGCCGCTCGCGCGCCTGCCGGTGGTGCTGCTGCAGGTTCGCGACAAGGCGGCGCAGCAGTTGCAGCAGGGTTTACAGGAACTGTTCGATAACGCCGACGACACCTTGTTCGAAATGGCCGACAAGGCCCGCAACAACGTGGACCACCATATCTTCTTTGAAGCCATGCGCGACCTGCGCCTCAAGCGCAAGAATTTCGAGCGTGTGTTCATGGAGCGGCTGTTCGAAGCCTTTGGCAACCTGAGGCTGGCGGGCCGTGGTGAACTTCAGTTGGTGCCGGTGGTGTCCTATGACGCGGCCTCAGGCACGTCCAAGGATGACCTGGAAAAAGCCGTCGCGCTTGAAGCCATGCTGGGCCGGGTGCGCCACCGCGACGGCCTGGCGCTGTCGCAACTCACGGCACGCCTGAGTGTCTTGCTCGGCAATCGCCTGGACGACTGTGAAAACCCCCTGGGTCCGGCGCTGCTGTGCGAGTTTTTCCTGCGTGCCGGGCGTAGCCTGGGCGTGGAGATCCGCGTCAAGCTGATCATGCTCAAGCTGTTTGAAAAGTACGTACTCAGTGATGCTGACCAACTGTACGGTGAAGCCAATCAGCTGCTGGTCGCGACCGGCGTGTTGCCGGAACTCAAGGCCGCGCCGTCCCGCCGCCCCTGTGGCCGTGCCGCCCGTGATCATCAGCGTGAAGAGGTATTGCCGAGCACCGACCAACACGTCGACGAAAATGGCCAGCAAGCCTTCAGCGCCTTGCAGGCGCTGTTGACCGTCGTGCGTGGTAGCGTGTCGCCTACCCTTGAAGCCAGTGCCGAACCCCAGCCTATCGCCACCCGCGACCTGCTGCGGCTGTTATCCCACTTGCAGCAGTACGTCCCGGAGCCGGAAGCCGAGGATGATTTCGACCTGTGTAACCAACTCGAGCAGTTGCTTACCCGTGTCAGCGTCAAGAGTGGCAAGTCGCGGGTGGTGGAGGATGCGGATGAAGATGTGATCAACCTGATCGCCCTGCTGTTCGAATTCATCCTCAATGACCGCGCAGTGCCGGACGCCTTCAAGGCCTTGATCGGCCGCCTGCAGATCCCGATGCTGAAAGTGGCGGTGCTGGACAAGAGTTTTTTCAGTCGCCCCGGTCATCCGGCGCGGCGCCTGTTGAATGAAATCGCTACCACCGCCATGGGCTGGAGTCCGGTCGATGACTTCCAGCGCGACAGCCTGTACCTGCGCATAGAGCAGGTGGTTCAGCGTTTACTCAATGATTTTGTTGAAGACCCGGCGATTTTTTCCCAATTGCTGACTGAATTCACTGCGTTCACCGCCGATGAGCGTCGTCGCAGCGAATTGCTTGAACAGCACACCCGCCATGCTGAAGAAGGGCGCGTGCGCACAGAAGCGGCGCGGGCACGGGTGGCCGAGGTACTGAATCGACGGATGCTGGGCAAGGTTTTGCCGCAGGCGGTGGTGCAGTTCCTGCAACAGGCCTGGAGCCAGGTGCTGTTGCTGGCCAGCCTCAAGCACGGCGAGCAGTCGGTGCAATGGCAAGCAGGGCTGCGCACCATGGATGAGCTGATCTGGAGTGTCAGCCTGCCGGCAGACACTGAAGCCGGGGTGCACTTGCTGGAGCAGTTGCCCGGGTTGCTCAAGGCACTGCGCGACGGGTTGACCAGCGCTGCATTCGACTCCTTCAGCACCCGTGATTTTTTTGTGCGCTTGCAGACCCTGCATGTCCGGCCGCCAGAGGGGGGCGATGGATGGCTCGAAGTGCGTGAACCCTTCGTGTTCAGCGTACTGCCGCTCGATCCCGTCGAGGGCCTGCCGGAGGATGATCCGGACCTGGCCAAGGTGCACCAATTGCGAGTCGGTGACTGGATCGTGTTCCAGCAGGGCCCGGCAGGCACCCTGCGGTGCAAGCTGACGGCGATCATGGCGCCGGCCAACACCTACGTTTTCGTCGGCCGTACCGGGCTCAAGGTTCTGGAGAAAAGTGCGGGCCAACTGGCAATGGCGCTCAAACGTGGCGCGCTGCATCACCTCGACGACGAGCCGCTGTTCGAGCGGGCGCTGGCGGCGGTGGTGGGCAAGCTGCGTCAACTCAATCGCGGCAAGTGATCGCAACCACGGGGTCGAACGCGGCATACTGGTCACACTTAGTCACGTTCAAGGATCCTGTATGCAGTTGGACCCCGCCAGCGGCTGGTGCCAGGGCATTCGCCATTGCCCTTCACCCAACTTCAACGAGCGCCCGGCAGGCGAAATCTCACTGTTGGTGGTGCATAACATCAGCCTGCCACCCGCGCAGTTCGCTACCGGCAAAGTGCAGGAGTTTTTCCAGAATCGCCTGGACGTCACGGAACATCCCTACTTTGAAGGGATTGCCGACCTACGGGTGTCTGCGCATTTTCTGATTGAGCGCGATGGCACCGTGACGCAGTTTGTGTCCTGTATAGACCGGGCCTGGCATGCCGGGGTCTCGTGCTTCGAAGGGCGTGAGACGTGCAATGACTTTTCCTTGGGGATAGAGCTTGAGGGCACGGATGATTTGCCGTTCACCAACCCCCAGTATGTATCGCTGATCGACCTGACACGGCAGTTGCTGGCAGCCTACCCAGGTATTACGCCGCAACGTATTTGTGGCCATAGCGACATCGCTCCGGGGCGCAAGACCGATCCCGGCCCCGCTTTTGATTGGGCGCGCTTTCGCAGCGCCCTGCAGGATGGAGGACACGCACGATGAGTTTTCTGGTGTTGGTGTTGGCCGTGTGGATCGAGAAGTTCTCGGCCCTGCGCCAGCGGTTGCAGCGTGATGGCGGCTGGTTGCGCGAATTGGCCAAGTTGGAGTCGAGCCCGCGCATGGGCAAGCAGCCGTGGCTGATTCTGGTCCTGCTGGTGTTGCTGCCGGTGGCGTTGCTGGCGTTGTTGCTGCTGGTGCTGGAACCGGTGGCCTATGGTTTGTTGGCGCTGCCGGTGCACTTGCTGGTGGTGATCTACAGCCTGGGCCGTGGCGATCTATTGGCTGGGCTGGGGCCATTTCGCGATGCCTGGCGCCGTGGTGACCTGCAGGCGGCCGAACATGTGGCCGAGCGTGACCTGAAGTTGGGCGCCGACAGCGGCGAGCAACTGTTGGAGCGCGTCCAGGGCCATCTGTTGTGGCAGGCCTACCAGAGCTTCTTTGCCGTGATTTTCTGGTACTTCCTGTTGGGGCCGGTCGCCGCGCTGGCCTATCGACTGCTGGCGCTCGCCAGTGAGCACAGCCAGAACCCTCTGGTGGCTGAGCGCGCCGGGCAGCTGCGTCACGCGTTCGACTGGCTGCCGGTGCGCCTGCTGGCGGCCAGTTTTGCGCTGGTGGGCAACTTCGTCGCGGTCAGCCGTGTCATGCTCCACGAGTTGCTGAGCTGGGACATCAGCGCCGCGCAATTGGTGGAAAAAGTCGGCCTGGTCGCCGCTGAAATCCCACCGCCCGTAGTGGGTGCAGACGGTATCAACAGCCTGGATCGCCTGTGGGAACTGCTGCTGCGTGCGGCGGTGCTGTGGTATGCCGGGTTTGCGATCTGGACCGTGCTCCCCTGATTCCTGTGGTGAGCGGGCTTGCCCCGCGACGGGCTGCGCAGCAGCCCCCTGCCACCCTCACTCGTTAACTTTACGTTACAAAACTCCCTTTCAAATTGAGCTATACAGACAGAGCGCCAAATAGTGGCTTTCTGCCGCCGCCCTGCGCCTGAATAAAAATAAAACAAAGGGGAGGTCACCTGTGAAGAGCTTGCTCTATCCCGCCGTCGCGCTGATGAACCGTCTTAGCTTCGGCCTGAAGTTCAGCCTGATCAGCGTGCTGTTCCTGCTGCCGATGCTGGCCACCAACTATTACCTGGTGCGTGATTCCTGGCGCGAATTCCAGGGCACCCGTGTCGAGCTGCAAAGCCTGGATTTGCTCGGCAGCAGCCTGGTCCTGCGCCGTGACCTGGAAACCCTCAATAACCAGGTGCAGATCAACGCAACGCTCGGTCAGTCCGGCAAGGCCGCTGACCTTGAGGGCAAGATCAGCGCCTTGGAGCAGAGCGTGCTCGCCCGTCTGCAAGGCCTCAACCCGATGGCTGCCGAACCTGAGCAAATCGCTGCCTTTGAAGGTAAGCGTGACGAACTGATCACGGCCTTCCAGGCCCAGCAACAGGAAAGCTCGCTGCAGAGCAAAAGTGCGTTGATCGGCAAGTTGCTCAACAAGGCACAGATGCTCAGCCAGATCATTGCCAGCCAGTCCGGCTTGAGCCGCGACCCCCAGAGTGACTTGCGCCAGCTCAGCGAGCTGATCACCAGTGTCACCCCGCAGGTCACCCAGACCCTGGGAGAAGGCCGGGCGATGGGGGCCTACTCCCTGGGCCAGGGTTTTCTCAACTCATCTTCCAGTACCCGCTTCGACGAACTGCTGCAACAGTTGGAAAAGCTCCAGGGCGAATACGCCTTGAAATTGCAGGACGTCCTGGGCTCCAGCAACGCCGCGCACGCGGCGCTCGACAGCCTGGCCAAGGCCAGCAACGCCAGCCTCAAGCACGGCAGTGAATTGTTTGAAGAGCAGGTGGTGATGGCCGAAACCCTTGACGCGCCGTGGCAGGGTTTCTATGACAGCGTCAGCCAATTGATGGAGCACACCTATCAGCTCGATGACGCCACCCTGACGTTCCTCGGGCAGCAGCTGGAGCAGCGCCTGGCGCAGAACCGTACGCACATGGTGGTGCTGGTCTCGGCGCTGACGGCGGTGTTTTTGCTGATCTTCTACCTGTATGCAGGGTTCTACGCGTCTACGCGCACCACGTTACGGCGCCTGGGGGCGATGATGGACAAGGTGGCCGCCGGCGACATGACCGTTACCTTTGTTGCCCAAAGCCGCGATGAGTTGGGCGACCTCGGCCAAGTGTTCAACGGCACCGTGGCGAAAATCCATGATTTGATCGAGCGCGTCGGGCATACCGTCAGCCAGGTCGAGTTGCAGGCCGGCCAAGTGGAAACGGTCTCGGCCCGGAGCAATCAGGCGGTCTCTGGCCAGCGCATGCAGATTGAGCAGGTGGCGACGGCCATGAACCAAATGTCCTCCACCGCCCAGGAAGTGGCGCGCAGTGCCGCGGCGGCGGTCAGCAGTGCCCACAGCGTCAACGATGAAACCGTCAATGGCCGTGGCCTGGTGCAATCCCAGCAGGGCAGCATTGCGCGGCTGGCCTCGGAGATCGACCAGTCGGTTAGGGTGATCAACCAGTTGGCCACCGACAGCCAGTCCATCAGCAGCGTCCTGGAGGTGATCAAGAGCATCGCCGAGCAGACCAACCTGCTGGCACTCAATGCGGCCATCGAGGCCGCACGGGCGGGTGAGCAGGGACGCGGCTTTGCCGTGGTGGCCGACGAGGTGCGAACCCTGGCCCGGCGGACCCAGCATTCCACCGAAGAAATCGAGCAAATGATCAGCCGCCTGCACAGCGGCGTGGCCGCAGCCGTGAAGGCCATGGGCACCAGCCATGAAATGGCCAGCGGCACTGTGGAACAGTCGGACAAGGTCCAGCAAGCCCTGGAAAATATCCTCGGTGCCGTGGGCATGATCGTCGATCAGAATCAGCAGATCGCCGCAGCGGTGGAGCAGCAGACCGCCGTCGCCCATGACATCGACCAGAATATCGTCGAAATCAATCGTGCCGGCGAGCATGCTGCCCAAGGCGCGCATCAGACTGAAGCGGCGAGCCGGCAGCTGTCGATACAGGTGATCGAGTTGAAGCAACTGATCGGGGCCTTTCGTGTGTAAGGCGGTGGTGTAGGATTGGTCTTGGGTTGGTGTAGTGCCTGTCCTGATTTCCTGAAGTACCTTTTTTGCGCGGGTGAATGAGTGAAAATTTGTGTCACTCAATCAAGGTCCAAGGGAGGCATGACAATGACCACTGCAGTCGGCGTCAAGGGGCACTGCGCCCATTGCGACATCACGTTCGAACTCAAGCCTTGGCAGTTAAATGCCATCGCCATTGAAGAACCCTTTGATTGCCCGTATTGCCAGCGCGTCCTGGAGCTGAACTGCCCCCGGCAGTTGCGACATTTCAAGGCGCTGGACCATTGGGCGCTGGTACGCCCGAGCATGGCCGTGCTGACGTGTGTGGTGCTGATCGTGGCGCTGGTGACGGAGTGGATTGGCCTGATCAGTGTGGTCGGGCAGCTCAACGTGTCATTGATGGTGCTGCTGGTGCACTTCCTGGTGCTGCGCTATGTCCGTCATCGGCAGCGAATGACCTTGAACCTGCAAGCGGTGACCCCGGTACTACCAATTGAACAGCTCGCACGCATTGCGTGTGCTCGCCTCGGCCAGCGCTAGGGGGCTGGTGCCCATGCGCTCGGCCAGGGCGGTGCAGATCGCCGGCAGGTGCTGCGGGCTGTTGCGCTGGCCCGGGTACATGGCCGGCGCCATGTCGGGGGCGTCGGTTTCCAGTACGACCGCGTTCAACGGCAGCTGTGCCAGCACTTTATGCATGCGCAGGGCCTGGGGCCATGTGGCTGCGCCGCCCAGGCCGAGCTTGAACCCGAGCTTGATGTATTCGTGGGCTTCTTCCCGGCTGCCGGCAAACGCGTGGATGATGCCGCCCCGTGGCAGGCGGATGCGCTTGAGCGTGGCGATCACGGCCGCGTGGCTGCGGCGTACGTGGAGCAGCGCCGGCAGTTGGAAGTCCACCGCCAGTTTGAGCTGGGCTTCGAACAGGCTTTGCTGGCCTTCGCGATCCAGCTGTTCAACAAAGTAATCCAGGCCGATCTCACCTACCGCGCAGAGCTGTCGATGGCCGTGGAGGCGGGTCAACCAGTCTCCCAACTCCGTCAGGTCGGCGGGCTTGTGCTCATCGAGGTACACCGGATGCAGGCCAAAGGCCGCGAACAAGCCGGCATCCGCCTGCACCAGATCCCACAGCCGCTGCCAGTTCTGCTGATACACCCCCAACACCACCATGCGCCGCACGCCCAACTCACGGCTGTGGGCGAGGACTTCCCGGCGATCGCTGTCGAAGTCCGGGAAGTCCAGGTGGGTGTGGGTGTCGATCAGCTCCACGCTCAGGCCTCGTGGATACGCTGCTTGAAGGTCCGGCCGATGGCGTGCACGCCCGGTTGGTACTGTTCTTCTTCAATGGCGGCCAGGGCCAGGCGCAGGGCGGTGTCGGCAATCAGCTGATGTTGCTGGGCCATGGCGTTGACCGGCAGCGGCAGGAAGTCCAGCAACTGGGTGTCACCAAACGTGCCCAGGCGCAGCGGGCGTGACTTGAGCGGGAAGTCATGCAGTGCGTCGAACACGCCTTGCAGCAGCACGTAGGACGTGGTCACCAAGGCGTCAGGCAAGTGCCCCAGTTGATGCAGAAGTTGCTCCATCAGCTGTCGGCCACAGTCGCGGCTGAAGGCTTCGCCGTGTTCGACGATGACCTCGCCGGTGAAACCGTCAAGCGCTTCACGGAAACCGGCCGCACGCTCCTGGCTGATGCTCAGCTCGGGCCGCGCGCCAATCAGCACGATCTGCTTGGGCAACGGTTGCAGCAAGCTGCTGGTCAGTTGCTGGCAGGCCTGGCGGTCGTCGCTGACCACCGAGCAGAACTGGTCCGCCCCCATCACCCGGTCGATGGCAATCACCGGCAAACCCTTGGCTTGCAGCTCGCGGTAACTGTCATCGCTGGCCGGCAGGCAACTGGCGACGAACAGCGCGTCGCAACGGCGGGCGCGGAACAGTTGCAGCAGTTGGCGCTCGCTCTCGGCTTCATCGTCTGAACTGGCGATCAGCAACTGATAGCCGCGGGCCCGTGCACCTTGCTCCAGCAGCTTGGCGATGCGTGCGTAACTGGGGTTTTCCAGATCCGGGAGGATGAACCCCAGGGTACGGGTATGCCGGCTGCGCAGCCCGGCGGCCTGGGGGTTGGGCGTAAAGCCATGGGCTTCAACCACGGCACGCACGCGCTCGACGGTCGCGCTGCTGATGCGTTGCTGTGCGGCTTTGCCATTGATGACATAGCTGGCGGTGGTCACGGACACACCGGCCAGACGTGCGATATCACTGAGTTTCAAACCGGGATTTCCTTGTTTTTTGGAGCTCGCCCCGACATTTTGTCCAATCGTAACCGATTCCTGCACACGACTAATGTCTCAGCTCAAGTGCCGAGTGGTCCTTCAAGGATGCGCAATTAACGCGTAACCTGCCATAAATTCTAGATTAAACGTTTCAGCCAGCGTATTTTTACGACGTTAGCTACTGAGTACCTACTGCCAATTGACTACTCAGTCAGCTGTCCCGGAACACCATTACACTGTTTTATTCAAAACAATACCTAGTGCGTCCATCGCACTAACTAGGAGAACGGCATGCTTGAGCTCACTGTAGAGCAGATTTCCATGGGCCAGGTGGCTGTGGATAAATCTGCTGCCCTGCACCTGCTCGCTGACAAACTGGTGGCTGATGGGCTGGTCGCCGAGGGGTATCTCAGCGGCTTGCAAGCCCGTGAAGCCCAAGGCTCGACCTTTCTTGGCCAAGGTATTGCCATCCCCCATGGCACCCCCGAAACCCGCGACCAGGTGTTTTCCACTGGCGTGCGCCTGTTGCAGTTCCCCGAAGGCGTGGACTGGGGCGATGGGCAGATTGTGTACCTGGCCATTGGTATTGCCGCCAAATCCGACGAACACCTGCGCCTGCTGCAACTGCTCACCCGCGCCCTCGGTGAAACCGACCTGGGCCAGGCGCTGCGTCGCGCCGGCACGGCTGAAGCCTTGCTGAAACTGCTGCAGGGCGCACCTCAGGAGCTGGCGCTGGACGCGCAGATGATCAGCCTGGGCGTGTCTGCCGATGACTTCGAAGAGCTTGTCTGGAGAGGCGCACGCCTGCTGCGCCAGGCCGATTGCGTCAGCAATGGGTTTGCCGCAGTGCTGCAACAGGTCGATGCGTTGCCCCTGGGTGATGGCCTGTGGTGGCTGCACAGCGAGCAGACGGTCAAGCGCCCGGGCCTGGCGTTTGTTACGCCCGACAAGCCCATGCGCTATCTCGGCCAGCCCCTTAACGGCCTGTTCTGCCTGGCCAGCCTGGGTGAAGCCCATCAGGCCTTGCTTGAACGCTTGTGCGCCTTGTTGATTGAAGGCCGTGGCCAGGAATTGGGGCGCGCCACCAGCAGCCGCGCGGTGCTCGAAGTGCTCGGCGGTGAGCTGCCACCTGACTGGCCCAGCGCCCGCATTACCCTGGCTAACGCCCACGGCCTGCACGCACGGCCGGCGAAGATCCTCGCGCAATTGGCCAAAAGTTTTGAAGGCGACATCCGCGTGCGCATCGTTGACGGCCCGGTAGGCGCCGTGTCGGTGAAGAGCCTGAGCAAGCTGCTGAGCCTTGGCGCCCGGCGTGGCCAGGTGCTGGAATTTGTTGCTGAACCGACGATTGCCGGCGATGCGTTGCCCGCGCTGCTGGCCGCCGTCGAAGAGGGCCTGGGCGAAGAGGTCGAGCCACTGCCGACCGTGAGCGCACAGCCCGAAGCCCTTGATATTGCGCCAGTGATCAGCGCGCCACAGGCCGGCAGCCAGCTCCAGGCCATCGCCGCGGCGCCGGGCATTGCCATTGGCCCTGCACATATCCAGATTCAACAGGTGTTCGATTACCCCTTGCGCGGCGAGTCCTCGGCCATTGAGCGCCAGCGCCTGCAAGATGCCCTGGCCGATGTGCGCCGGGATATCCAGGGCCTGATCGAACGCAGCCAGGCCAAAGCCATCCGCGAGATTTTCATCACCCACCAGGAAATGCTCGACGACCCGGAACTCACCGACGAAGTCGACACCCGTCTCAAGCAAGGTGAAAGCGCACAAGCGGCGTGGATGAGCGTGATCGAAGCCGCCGCCAAGCAGCAGGAATCGTTGCAGGATGCCTTGCTTGCCGAGCGCGCCGCCGACCTGCGCGACATCGGTCGCCGGGTGCTGGCGCAATTGTGCGGCGTTGAAACCGCCCAGGAACCGAGCGAGGCCTACATCCTGGTGATGGACGAAGTCGGCCCTTCCGACGTCGCGCGCCTGGACCCGGCCCGCGTCGCCGGCATCCTCACCGCCCGCGGCGGCGCGACGGCCCACAGCGCTATTGTCGCGCGGGCCCTCGGTATTCCCGCGTTGGTCGGTGCCGGCCCGGCGGTATTGCTGCTGGCCGCCGGCACGCCGTTGTTGCTGGATGGCCAGCGCGGTCGCCTGCATGTAGACCCCGATGCAGCCACCCTGCAACGTGCCACCGTCGAGCGCGATACCCGTGAGCAACGCTTGCAGGCCGCCTCGGCCCAGCGCCACGAACCGGCGCTGACCCGTGATGGTCACGCCGTGGAAGTGTTCGCCAATATCGGCGAAAGCGCCGGTGTGGCCAGCGCCGTGGAGCAGGGCGCCGAAGGCATTGGTTTGCTGCGCACCGAACTGATTTTCATGGCCCACCCCCAAGCCCCGGACGAAGCCACCCAGGAAGCCGAGTACCGCCGTGTGCTCGACGGCCTCGGTGGCCGCCCGCTGGTGGTGCGCACCCTCGATGTGGGCGGCGACAAACCGCTGCCGTATTGGCCGATTGCCGAGGAAGAAAACCCCTTCCTCGGCGTACGCGGTATTCGCCTGACCCTGCAACGCCCGCAGATCATGGAAGCGCAATTGCGCGCACTGCTGCGCTCGGCGGATAACCGCCCGTTGCGCATCATGTTCCCGATGGTCGGCAGCGTGGATGAATGGCGTGCCGCCCGCGACATGACCGAACGCCTGCGCCTGGAAATCCCGGTGGCCGACCTGCAACTGGGGATCATGATCGAAGTGCCGTCCGCCGCACTGTTGGCGCCGGTGCTGGCCAAGGAAGTGGACTTCTTCAGTGTCGGCACCAACGACCTGACCCAGTACACCCTGGCCATCGACCGTGGCCACCCGACCTTGTCGGCCCAGGCCGATGGCCTGCACCCGGCGGTATTGCAACTGATCGACATCACCGTGCGTGCGGCCCATGCCCATGGCAAATGGGTCGGCGTGTGCGGCGAACTGGCGGCGGACCCGCTGGCGGTGCCGGTGCTGGTCGGCCTGGGTGTGGATGAGTTGAGCGTGTCGGCCCGCAGCATTCCCGAAGTGAAGGCGCGGGTGCGTGAATTCAGTCTGAGCGAGGCCCAGGGCCTGGCGCAAAAAGCACTGGCGGTGGGTTCGCCCGCCGAAGTGCGTGCCCTTGTGGAGGCCGTGTAGATGGCAAGGATTCTGACCCTGACGCTGAACCCGGCGTTGGACCTGACGGTACGCCTGGCGCGCCTGGAACCGGGTGAAGTCAACCGCAGCGAAACCCTGCTCACCCATGCCGCCGGCAAGGGCGTGAATGTGGCGCAAGTCTTGGCCGACCTGGGCCATCAAGTGACCGTGGGCGGTTTTCTCGGCGAGGACAATCCCCAAGCCTTCGAGGCGCTGATTGCACAACGTGGTTTTGCCGACGCGTTTATCCGCGTGCCCGGCGAAACCCGCAGCAATATCAAGATTGCCGAGCAGGACGGCCGGGTCACCGACATCAATGCGCCGGGGCCGTTGGTCAGTGAGCAGGCGCAGCAAGCGTTGCTCGACCAATTGACGCGCATTGCGCCGGGCCATGATGCGGTGGTCGTCGCCGGCAGCTTGCCGTGTGGCGTCAGCCCGCAGTGGTTGCAGGGGCTGTTGGAACACCTGAAGCGTCTGGGCTTGAAAGTCGCCCTGGACACCAGCGGCGAGGCGCTGCGTGCCGGTCTCAAGGCGGCCCCGTGGTTGATCAAACCCAATACCGAAGAGCTCGCCGATGCCCTGGGCAATGCCACCAACGTCATCAGCCAACTGCATCAGCAGGGTGTTGAACATGTGGTCGTCTCCGACGGTGCCGCGGGCGTGAGCTGGTACAGCCGGGCCACCACCCTGCATGCCACGCCGCCCAAGGTGACGGTGGCCAGTACGGTAGGTGCCGGCGATTCGCTGCTGGCCGGGATGCTCCATGGTTTGCTTGAGTCTGAAGCGCCTGAACAAACCCTGCGTCGCGCCACGGCAATTGCCGCCATGGCGGTGACACAGATCGGTTTCGGCATCCGCGACGCCGCGCAGCTGGCGCGTCTTGAAAGCGGCGTCGCTGTACGCCCGCTGACAGAACAATAAGAGGGTTTGTCATGAAGTTAGCCATTGTTACTGCCTGCCCGAACGGCATGGTCACCAGTGTGCTGTGCGCCCGCTTGTTGGACGCCGCCGCTCAACGCCAGGGCTGGAGCACCAGCGTCGAGGTGGTGGATGTACAGCGCCCGGAGCGCCAGTTGTCCCAGGCCACCATCGACGCCGCCGAATGGGTGTTGCTGGTCAGCAGCACGGCGGTGGATATGCAGCGGTTTGTCGGCAAGCGGGTGTTCCAGAGCACACCGGCCCAGGCGCTGGCGGATGTCGAGGCGGTGTTGCGCCGGGGCGCTGAAGAAGCCCAAGAGTATGTCGTCAGCCAGGCAGCGGCTGCGTCGAAGCATGCCCCGTGCATCGTCGCGATTACCGCATGCCCGACCGGCGTGGCCCATACCTTCATGGCCGCCGAAGCCTTGCAACAGACCGCCAAGCGCCTGGGCTATGACTTGCAGGTCGAGACCCAGGGCTCGGTCGGTGCGCGTACGCCGTTGAGCCCCGAGGCCATCGCCAATGCCGACGTGGTGCTGCTGGCGGCCGACATCGAAGTGGCCACCGAGCGTTTCGCCGGCAAGAAGATCTACCGTTGCGGCACCGGTATTGCGCTCAAGCAATCCGAGGCCACCCTCAACAAGGCCCTGGCCGAAGGCGCGGTGGAAAGTGCGGGCAGCGGTGCCGTGGCCAAGAAAGAAAAAACCGGCGTCTACAAACACCTGCTGACCGGTGTGTCGTTCATGTTGCCGATGGTGGTGGCGGGCGGGTTGCTGATCGCCTTGTCGTTCGTGTTTGGCATTCATGCGTTTGAACAGGAAGGCACCCTGGCCGCTGCGCTGAAAACCGTCGGCGACCGCGCCTTTATGCTGATGGTGCCGTTGCTGGCGGGTTACATCGCTTACTCGATTGCCGACCGCCCGGGGATTGCTCCCGGCATGATCGGTGGTCTGTTGGCGGGCACGTTGGGAGCCGGTTTTATCGGCGGGATCTTCGCCGGGTTTCTCGCCGGTTATTGCGTCAAGCTGATCACCCGTGTGGTGAAGTTGCCGCAGAGCCTGGAAGCACTCAAGCCGATCCTGATCATTCCGCTGCTGGCAAGCCTGTTCACGGGCCTGGCGATGATCTACCTGGTGGGACCGCCGGTGGCGCGCATGCTCACGGGCCTGACCGATTTTCTCGCGACCATGGGCACCACCAATGCGGTGCTGCTGGGCATCCTGTTGGGCGGCATGATGTGTGTCGACCTGGGCGGGCCGATCAACAAGGCGGCGTATGCGTTTTCCGTCGGCTTGCTGGCGGCACAGAGCGGCGCACCGATGGCCGCGACCATGGCGGCGGGCATGGTGCCGCCAATCGGCATGGGCATCGCCACGTTCCTGGCGCGACGCAAGTTCGCCCAGACCGAACGCGAGGCCGGCAAGGCCGCGATGATCCTGGGCATGTGCTTTATCTCCGAGGGCGCGATCCCGTTTGCCGCCAAGGACCCGCTGCGCGTGATCCCGGCCAGCATCGCCGGTGGCGCGTTGACCGGGGCGCTGTCGATGTACTTCGGCTGCAAACTGGCGGCGCCCCACGGCGGCCTGTTTGTGCTGGTGATCCCGAATGCGATGAACCATGCGCTGCTGTACCTGCTGGCAATCGTTGCCGGTAGCCTGCTGACCGGTTTGGTGTATGCGCTGATCAAGCGTCCTGAAGTGGTGGAGCTTGCTGTCGCACCGGTGTCATAAGCGCATGCTTTAGTGGCCCTTTTGATACTCAAGAGGGCACCTGCATGAGCCACTTCGATCTCGGCCGTCGCCGTGTGATGCAAGCCGTCGGCGCCGGTCTGCTGCTGCCGGGCCTGGCCCCGGCGGTGATCGCGTCGATCAAGGACCGGCCGCAACTCACCGACGGCGTGCAGTCCGGCGACCTGCTCGGTGATCGCGCGATGATCTGGAGCCGCAGCGACCGCCCGGCGCGCATGGTGGTGGAGTGGGACACCCGCAGCGTGTTCAGCAACCCGCGCAAATTCGTCTCGTCCCTGGCCGACAACCGCACCGACTTTACCGCCCGCGTCGAACTCACCGGGCTGCCCGCCGACCAGGCGATTTTCTACCGCGTGCACTTTGAGGACGCCCAGACCGGCGTCGCCAGCGAGCCGTGGTTCGGCCACCTGCGCAGCGTGCCGCAACAACGCCGCGACATCCGGTTTGTGTGGAGCGGCGACACCGTCGGCCAAGGCTTTGGCATCAACCCGGACATCGGCGGTATGCGCATCTACGAAGCCATGCGCCTGCGCCTGCCGGACTTCTTTATCCACAGCGGCGACACCATCTACGCCGACGGCCCGGTGCCCGCGCAGTTGCCCACCGAGGGCGGGCGCATCTGGCGCAATATCACCACCGAAGCCAAGAGCAAGGTCGCCGAAACCCTCGACGAGTATCGCGGCAACTACCGCTACAACCTGCTGGACGAAAACGTGCGTCGCTTCAATGCCGAGGTGCCGCAGATCTGGCAGTGGGATGACCATGAAGTGGTGAATAACTGGTCGCCCGGCAAGCAACTTGACGAGCGCTACCAGACCAAGGACATCAACACCTTGGTGAGCCGCGCACGCCAGGCCTGGCTTGAGTATTCACCCATGCGCCGGCAAAGCGCAGACGGCGGCGGGCGGATTTATCGCACGCTCAGTTATGGCCCGTTGCTGGATGTATTCGTGCTCGACATGCGCAGCTATCGCGGCCCCAACGATGACAACCTGGGCGGTGAAAAACCCTTCCTCGGCCGCGAGCAGTTGGACTGGCTCAAGCGCGAACTCAAGGTCTCCCAGGCGCGGTGGAAGGTGATCGCCGCCGACATGCCCATCGGCCTCGGCGTGCCCGACGGCGAAGTCAGCCCCGGCGTGCCGCGCTGGGAAGCCATCGCCAATAATGATCCAGGCCCGGCGCAAGGCCGCGAGCTGGAAATCGCCGAATTACTCGGCTTTCTGCGCGCGCAAAAGGTACGCAACCATGTGTGGTTGACGGCGGATGTGCATTACTGCGCGGCCCATCACTACCACCCGGATCGGGCGGCGTTCCAGGATTTCGAGCCGTTCTGGGAGTTTGTCGCCGGGCCTCTGAATGCGGGCAGCTTCGGTCCGAATCCCTTGGATAAAACCTTTGGCCCTGAGGTGGTGTTCGAGAAGGCACCGCCTGCGCAGAACACCTCGCCGTTTGCCGGGTTTCAGTTTTTTGGCGAAGTGCAGATTGACGGGCAGACAGCGGAGTTGACCGTGATTTTGCGCGACCTGGACGGGGTCTCGGTATTCGAACAGAAGCTGCAACCGGTCTGACCTGAAATGCAATGCAATGCAAATGTGGGAGGGGGCTTGTCCTAATGCCAGTCAGTTAAGGAGGAACACTGTAACTGTGGTGAGCGGGCTTGCCCCGCGTTGGGCTGCGCAGCAGCCCCAAAACACAGCCCCGGACCTGCCTGGCACACTGCAGCGCTCTTATTGGGGCTGCTGCGCAGCCCAACGCGGGCGGTGCGACGATTCGACAAGCCCGCTCGCCACAGGTTACTGTTTGCCCGTTCTATCTCTTAACTGATCGGCATTAGGACAAGCCCCTTCCCACATTGGATCACATCAGTAGACATCCCGGCGGTAGCGCCCCTGTTCGATCAAGCGCTCCACTGCTTCACTCCCGAGGATGTCGACCAGCGCCTGGTCCACGCCCGTCGCCATCCCCTGCAAGCTGCCGCACACATAAATCGC
Source organism: Pseudomonas sp. CFBP13509 (assembly GCF_005233485.1). NCBI lineage: Bacteria > Pseudomonadati > Pseudomonadota > Gammaproteobacteria > Pseudomonadales > Pseudomonadaceae > Pseudomonas > Pseudomonas sp. CFBP13509. The sequence goes on along the minus strand of NZ_QGAA01000012.1, from coordinate 95,475 downwards.
CGCGCCGTCCACGAGCCATTTACGCAGGACATCGGCGGATTCACGCAGGCGATCCTGCACATAGATTTTCTCCTCCTGATCCCGGGAAAACGCCAGGTCCAGCAGGGCCAGGTCACCACTGGCCAGCCAGCCTTGCAGCTCGTCCCGGCACAGGTAGTCGTGGGCGATGGTGCGTTCGCCGAACAGCAGCCAGTTGCGCTGCTGGCCATCGGCAATGCGCGCCTTGAGCAAGCTGCGCAAACCGGCCAGGCCGGTGCCGTTACCCAGCAGGATCAATGGCACCGGCGCCTCCGGCAGGTGGAAGCCACTGTTACGGCGCAAGCGCAGGCTGATCGCCGAACCAATGGCCGCATGCTCGGTGAGCCAGCCCGAGCCCACACCCAGGCTGCCGTCGAGGTGGCGTTCCTGGCGCACGATCAATTCCAGCACGCCGTCGCTGGCGATCGAGGCGATGGAGTATTCGCGCATGCCCAGGGGCGCGAGCGCGTTCACCAGCGCTTGAGCGTGCAGGCCGACCAGGTGCGCCCGGTTGTCCGGCAGTTGGCGGGTCGCAAGGGCCTGGTTGAGTGTGTGTGGCAGGCCGTCGATCAGCACGCCGTCGGTGCCGATCAGCCCCAGGCCTTCGAGGAAGTGCTCGATGGCCCACGGGCAATTGCGCGGCAGGATTTCCACCAGGTCGCCGGCCAGCCAGTTTTGTTTCGATGGCGATGTGAGGCCCAGCAGGTAGACGTCCGAGCTGGCGCTGCCGGGGTTGAGCAGGGTGCGCTGGCTCAGCGTCCAGTTTTCATACTGGGCGGTCGGCCAGGCGGCGGCGGGTGCCTGGCCCGTCAGCTGTCCAAGCTGTTGTTGCCAGTGCAGCAGGGCGGCACTGTCGCCGCTGTCCACTTCCACCGGCGCGAACAGTGGGTTACCGCCCTGGTGGGTCAGCCAGAAATGCAGGCGCCGGGCAAAGCCACAGAAGTGTTGGTACTGGCGATCACCCAGGGCCAGTACCGAGTAGTTCAGGCCTTTGAGTGACAGATCCTGGCCGAGCACGCTGCGCTCGAAACTGCGGGCGCTGTCGGGCGCTTCGCCGTCGCCGAAGGTGCTGACTACGAACAGCGCATTTTCCGACTGGCGCAAGTCGTCCTGGCTGACACTGCCCAGAGGCTGCACCTTCACCGGCAGGCCGGCCGCCTGCAATTGCCCGGCGGTCTGCCAGGCCAGTTGCTCGGCAAACCCGCTCTGGCTGGCAAAGCCGATCAGCCAGGCCGGGGCATCACTGTGGTTGGTACTGAGGCCTTTGCGCGCGTCGCGCACCTGGCGCTTTTTGCGGCGACGGTCCAGGTACAGCAGCCAGCCGGTGATGAAGAACAGCGGCATGAGCAGCGAGCTGACAGTGAGGATAATGCGCCCCGCCAGGCCGAAATAACTGCCGGTGTGCAGCGCGTAGATGCTGGTGAGTAACTGCGACTTGAAAGTTTTGCCGGCGTACGTGTCATGGGATTTGACCTCGCCGGTGGCCGGGTCCAGGTTGATCTGGTTCAGTGCGCGGTCGTGGGGGGAGTCTTTGAGCAGGTAATAGACGATGGCGGGTTGCCCGGCGACGGCTGGCATGCGGATGTTATAGGCACTCAAGCCTGGGCCGGCGTTGCTGTAGATGCTGCTCCAGATCGCGTCGTAGTTGGCCACCGGTGCCGGGCCTGCGGGCGGTGGGCCGCGCTTGCGCATCCGTTCATTCTGCGGCGCGTCGGACAGCAGTTTGGTCAGGCCCTGGCTGTACCAGTCGTAGGACCAGGACAGGCCGGTCAGCGCCGCCAGCAGGTAGGCCAGCAGGCACCAGGTGCCGAACACCGAATGCAAATCCCAGTTGAAGCTGCGGCCCTTTTTGCGCCAGTCCAGCGTCAGCCAGGCACGCCAGTTGGCGACCTGGCGCGGCCAGCGCAGGTACAGGCCGGACAGGCAGAAGAACACCAGGATCAGCGTGCAGGCGCCGGTGATCTGCCGGCCGGTTTCGCCCATGGCCAGGAAGCGGTGCAGTTGCAGGATAAAACCGAGTACATCCTGGCCGACCGCGTCGCCCATGTAGTCGCCGGTGTAGGGGTCGAAATAGCGCATCTGGCCACGGCGCTCGCCCGGCGGCGGGGTGAAGAACACGCGGGCGGCATTGCCGCTTTCGCTTTCCACCCACAGCATGGACACGGCCTTGCCTTCGGTGGCTTCCAGCTTGCGCACCAGCTCGGCGGGCGGCAGCACGCCGGCTTCGCGTTTCTCCACGCTCAACACGCTCGGGTTGAGCGCCCGCAGAATCTCATCCTGAAACGAGACCGCAGCCCCGGTGATCCCCATCAAGGCCAGCACCAGCCCGGCAGTGATGCCGAAGAACCAGTGCAACTGGAACAGGGTTTTCTTCAACACGTCGGACCGCCTCGTCTATCTGAATATGTAGGGCACGGCGCGCATTATGCCGTGGGTTGTCGAGAAACATTCTGTTTGACATGCAAAAGCCCCACGCATCCGATGCGTGGGGCTTTGTGGGCTGCTGACCGTTTAGAAGTGGAAGCTTGTGGACAGCAGCGCCGTGCGGCCCGCCGCCTGGTTGGCGAAGTGCGAGGCGTAGGCTTTGTCGTAATAGGTCTTGTCTGTCAGGTTCTGCACGTTCAATTGCAGGTCGACGTTTTTGCTCAGCTTATAGCTGGCCATGGCGTCGTAGCGGGTGTAGGAGGGCACATACACGGTGTTGGCCGCATCGCCGTAAACCTGATCGACGTAGAACGCGCCACCGCCGATGGTCAGCTTCGGGGTCACGTTATATGTGGTCCACAGGCTGAACGAGTTCTCCGGCGTGTTGGGCATTTGGTTGCCTTTGTTGGAACCGGCCTGGACGACGCCCTGGCGGTTGCCGTTTTTGCCTGGGTCAACCAGTTCGGCTTTCAGGTAGCTGTAGCCGGCGAATACTTGCCACTGTTCGGTGATCTTGCCGCTGGCGGACAGTTCCAGGCCATCGACCCGCGACTCGCCTGCCGTTTCGTAGGTGTTGGAGTCCACCAGGATGCGGGTGTTTTTCTTCTCGGTACGGAACACTGCGGCAGACAGGGACAGGCGGTTGTGGAACAGGTCCCACTTGGTGCCCAGCTCGTAGTTGACGGTTTCTTCGGGCTTGAGGTCGCTGGTGTTGATGCCGGTAGGAATCGCATTGCTGTCGACTCCTTCGCCCACCAGTCCACCTGCCGGTGAGGCCGAGGTCGCGTAGGAGGTGTAGATGCTGCCGTTCTCCAAAGGCTTCCAGACCAGGCCGGCCTGCCAGTTGAAGAACTGGCTGTCGTCCTTGACCTTGCTGCGCGCCCTGACCGTCGAGGTCGGTACGGCGTTGGTGTTGGCTTCGGTGTCGAAGGTGTCGTAGCGCAGGCCGACGTTCAGCAGCCATTTCGGATCGAGTTCGATGGTGTCGAAGACGTAGGCGGCACGGCTGGTGGCCTTGGTGTTGGTGCCGTTGTAATTGCGCGCGATGCTGCCGGTCCAGGCGTCGTCCGGATTCGGGTTGCTCAGCGAGGTGCACTGTCCACCCCGGCCGCCGCCGGCCACGGTGCACGTCGGGTTGCTGTTCGGTGTGACGGTGTAACCGCTGACGCGGGTTTCTTCGCCGGTGAATTCCAGGCCGGTGGAGTAGCTGTGCTTGAAGCCAAGCGCCTGGAAATTGCCGAACAGATCTGTCTGGTTGGTGGTGGTCGTGGTGGTGGAGACGCGAGTGTTCGCGCGACGCCACACGGTGCCGAAACGGTTGACGTTGCGTTGGCTATCGTCCGGCTGCGTGAGCACGTAGTCCTGGCCGGTGCTGCCATGGCGCAGGGTGTTTTTCAGCGTCATGTCGTCGTTCAGGTCGTGCTCGATGGAGAACGTGCTGATGTCCGCGCGGGTCTTGCGGAAGTCGCGGTCCTTGAGACCGTAGAAGTTATTGCTGTCGCCGCCGTCGGTGGGTTTGTCGTGCACGTGAGTGGTGGCGGTCGAAGAGCTGTAGCCATACGGAATGCCCGAGTCCGGCAGGTCATTGCTTTCCATATGGTAGTAGCTGAGGTTGACGCGGGTCGGGGTGCCCAGGCCGAAGGTCAGCGATGGGGCCACGCCCCAGCGGTCGTAATTGACCGCGTCACGGCCAGCCACGTTCTGTTCGTGGCTCATCAGGTTCAGGCGGAACGCGGCGCTGTCGTCGAGGAACTGACGGTTCACGTCGAGTACATAGCGGCGGGTCTGGTCGGAACCGTAAGTGAAGCCGCCGTTGGTGAAGTCCCGGGCTTGCGGGGTCTTGCTCACCAGGTTGAGGCTGCCACCGGCCGAGCCACGACCGCCGAAGGAGGAGTTCGGGCCTTTGCTGACTTCGATGGACTCGATGTCGAAAATCTCACGGCTCTGGCCGCCGGTGTCGCGCACGCCGTCCAGGTAGGTGTCGCCCTGGGCGTCGAAACCACGGATGAATGGACGGTCGCCCTGCGGGTTGCCGCCCTCGCCGGCGCCGAAGGTAATCCCCGGTACGGTGCGCAGGGCATCCTGCAACGAGGTGGCGGCGGTGTCCTTGAGGACTTGTTGTGGCACCACGGTCACCGAGCGCGGCGTGTCTACCAGCGGCGCGGTGTATTTTTGCGACGAGGCTTTTTCGACCTGGTACGCGGTGTTGTCCTGTTCTTCGCCGGTGATGCTGGTGGCGCCGAGGGCGATGCTGTTGCGCTGGCCTTTTTGTTCAGTGTCTTCGGCCGCCTGCGCCAGATGGGCAACAGAGCTGGCGCTGAGCGCAACGCCGATGGCCGAAGCCAGCATACGGGGTGAGCCAACAGGTGTTTTTGTGGTGGTGCGCGACATGACGTGTCCTTTCCCCAAGGAGGTGAGGCGGCGGAATATAGGGCGAACAAGACTTTCTATCAATTGCGATACATTACTATTCGCACTGAATTTACATTCTTTACACTTTTGCCTTACGGTTTTTACGTTCTCGTTCGTCTCCGGCGTTTTACAGGGCGGATAAGAATCAATACCATTGGCGCCTCTTTGCCTACAGGTATTGCCCCATGCTGCTGCACATTCCCGGCCTGTTCTCTCGCGAGGAAGTGCAGCGCATCCGCCACGCCCTGGAAACCGCCGATTGGGCCGATGGCAAAATCACCGCCGGGCACCAGTCCGCCAAAGCCAAGCACAACCTGCAATTGCCCGAAGGCCACCCGCTGGCCAAGGAGATCGGCGCGGCAATGCTCGAACGGTTGTGGAAAAATCCTCTGTTTATGTCAGCGGCGTTACCGCACAAGGTCTTCCCGCCGCTGCTCAATTGCTACACGGCTGGTGGCAGCTTCGATTTCCATATCGACAATGCCGTGCGCCAGGCCAGGGGCAGCCATGAACGGGTGCGCACGGACCTGTCGTCCACGCTGTTCTTCAGCGACCCGGACGACTATGACGGCGGCGAACTGGAGATCCAGGACACTTTCGGCCTGCAGCGCGTGAAGTTGCCGGCCGGCGATATGGTGTTGTATCCAGGCTCCAGCCTGCACAAAGTCAACGCCGTGACCCGAGGTGCGCGCTATGCCGCGTTTTTCTGGACCCAAAGCCTGGTGCGCGAAGACAGCCAGCGCACCCTGCTGTTCGAGATGGACGGCGCCATCCAGCAATTGAGCCGTGATGTACCCGACCACCCTGGGTTGATCCAGCTCACCGGCACCTATCACAACCTGTTGCGTCGCTGGGTCGAGGTCTGACATGGGCTTTTTATTGCGCCGCGAAGAAGTGCTCAACGTTGAGCAATTGCAGGGCATGCTCGACGACTCGCCGGTGCGCGCGGCCCAGGCGATTTTGATCGCGGCCAAGGAGGGCGTGGTGGATGCCCAGGCCTTGCTCGGGCAAATCCTGCTGGAAGGCCGCGGTATTGCGCGCGATGAAGCGCTGGCGCTGCGGTGGTTCCAGATTGCGGCGCAGGGCGGGCATTTAATGGCGCGCAATATGGCCGGGCGTTGCCTGGAGCATGGCTGGGGGTGTGCCATCGACGAAGCGGCGGCTGCGCGGGAATACCGCTTGGCGGCAGACGCGGGATTGGATTGGGGCCAGTACAACTATGCCAATCTGCTGGCGACGGGCCGGGGTGTTGCCGAGAACCCGCAGCACGCGCTGGCCCTGTATCGGCAAGCCGCAGAACAGGGGCATGCCAAGTCGATGAACCTGCTGGGGCGCTACCTGGAAGACGCTCAGGTTTGCCCGAGGGACCTGGAGGCGGCTGTGGAGTGGTATCGACGCTCAGCCGAGGCCGGGGATTTTCGCGGGCAGTTCAGTTACGCGGCGGTGTTGGCCGACAGGGGCCAGGTCGAGGCGGCGCTGGAGTGGTTGCGCAAGGCGCTGGCGGGCGGAAATCTCAAGTTCCTGCGAACAGCCCACAAGGCCTTGGCGGCGGCGAGTGATCCGCGGGTTCGAGCGCTGGCCGAGGCCTTCCGCCAACGGGCCGCGAGCCTTGCCTGAGGCATAAAAAAACCCATGACATGTCATGGGCTTCTTGTGTGCGGCCGTCTTACACGTAGAACGACTTCAACGGCGGAAAGCCATTGAACTCAACCGCGCTGTAGCTGGTGGTATAGGCACCGGTCGACAGCCAGTACAAGCGATCACCGATCGCCAGGTTCAGCGGCAGGCCGTACTTGTAGTTTTCGTACATGATGTCGGCGCTGTCGCAGGTCGGGCCGGCGATGACCACTTCTTCCATCTCGCCTTTCTTCTCGGTCCAGATCGGGAACTTGATGGCTTCGTCCATGGTTTCGATCAGGCCGGAGAACTTGCCCACATCCGTGTACACCCAACGCTCGACGGCGGTACGGGATTTACGTGCAACCAATACCACTTCACTGACCAGGATGCCGGCGTTGGCGATCAGCGAACGGCCTGGCTCGAGGATGATTTCCGGCAGGTCATCGCCGAAGTCTTCCTTGAGGAAGCGGATGATTTCTTCGGCGTAGGTTTCCAGGCTGTTGGTGCGGGTGATGTAGTTGGCCGGGAAGCCGCCGCCCATGTTGATCAGCTTGAGGTGGATGCCGTCTTCTTCCTTCAGGCGCTCGAAGATCACCTTGACCTTGGCGATTGCCGCGTCCCACACGCTGATGTCGCGTTGCTGCGAGCCAACGTGGAACGAAATGCCGTAGGGCACCAGGCCGAGGTCACGAGCGAGGATCAGCAGGTCCATGGCCATGTCGGTCTGGCAGCCGAATTTGCGCGACAGAGGCCAGTCAGCCGTGGTCGAGCCTTCGGTGAGGATACGTACATACACTTTCGACCCCGGCGCGGCCTTGGCGATATTGCGCAGGTCGGCTTCGGAGTCGGTGGAGAACAGGCGCACGCCCTTCTCGTAGAAGTAGCGGATGTCCTTGGATTTCTTGATGGTGTTGCCGTAGCTGATACGGTCGGCGCTGACGCCGCGGTCCATGACCTTGTCCAGCTCGTAGATCGAGGCGATATCGAAGCTCGAGCCTTTGTCTTTCAACAGGTCGATGATCTCCACGGCCGGGTTGGCCTTGACCGCGTAATACACCTTGGCGAATTCGAAACCGGCGCGCAGGTCATCGTAGGCCTGGCTGATCATCGCGGTGTCGATCACCACGAACGGGGTTTCCTGTTTGTCGGCGAACGCCTTCATTTTGTCAAAAGTGGCGCGCGCGAAATAATCTTCGACGTTGATCGACATGCTGGGAACTCCTAAGGGCAAACTAAATTGATCAATGGGTGCAAATGAACGTCCTCCGTATCCCCACTTTGGTTCGCCTACTTCCCAAGGCATGTCGCCGAAAGCAAAAAGGCCATGGGAATAGTCGCTTCCCTTGGCCTTGCTGTCTCGTCGTCAGTACTTGAGCCGGATGGATCGTTTCCAGCATGGACGTTCGGCGCGAACTTTAGGACGTGAGGGGCCATAGATCAACTAAAAATGTCGCGTTTTTGCACGCGTTCGTCGCGCGATGGCGTGCAGCTACTTATGTAACCGACAGGTGTGACGGATTGATGTTCCCCAAAAGAGGAAATTTGAAGGCGTTTCAGCGCTTTCGAGGCGAAGGAGCAAGTGCCTTCGCCACGAAGGCTAACAGTGTGGGCCAGTCAGCCAACAACCCGTCAGAACGGAATCAGGCTGAAGCTATGGGTCTTCCTAATGTTTGGGTATTGAGTCGTGGAAACGGTAAATGAAACGTTGGTACTGATCTGTACATTCCTTACCGTCAGCGTACCGTTCAATTGCCCCGGACCTGATGTGAAGGTGGCCCCTGGTGTGCTTGTACTCCAGGTTGTGGTGACGTTTGGAATCGCGGTGCCGCGCTCGTCCACGAGCTGGGCAGCGATAGTCAATTTGAAGTCTTCGCCTCGTTTGACACGCTGTGGATCATCGATTCCACCGATGATCATTTCCGCTGGGGCCCGGGGTTTTTCCCCGGAGATTGGAGTGGCCGATTCTTTCGTACTCATAGGTAGCCTCGTAGGTTCAAGACGTTATGTGCAAGAGCGTTTCGATGTGTCGAGGGGTATTGGAACCTATTCCTAAATACTAGGAACCTGTGAGTTCTGACAGTCTTTAAGGCTTAGTTAGAATGAGATTTGCGCGGCTTATAGCGTCCTGACTCGGCTCATGCACTGCCGGGTTGTGGAAACCTCGAGCAGTGATGGGCCGTTTCAACGTGAATGGGTCTAACTGTGCGTCAGCTCAAGGCTGTTTCAGCCGGCGAAACGATACTGGTCTTGCCCCCACGGGACTTACCGGAACTCAGGTACTCGGCAATCGACTCCTGGGTCACTTCACCCAGGAACACCCGTTCCGCATCCATCACCGGCAACCACGAGCGGTTGAACTCGTACATGCGCGACAACAGGATGCGCAAATGCTCGTCATACGCCGCCGTGGCGTTGAACTCGCGCAGGTACTGGCCGCAAGTGCCGGTCTGACGGTGCAGGTCGCGACGTCGTACATAGCCCAGCGCTTTGTTCTCGGCACAGGTGACGACCACATAACGGCGGTCGGTTTCGTCCATCAGCTCCAGGGCCTCGGCCACCGGAGTTTCTGGGCTCACCGATGGGGCGTTGTCCGCCGCATCTTCAGCCTTCACCAGCAGCAGGCGCTTGAGGGTGCTGTCCTGGCCCACGAAGTTGCTGACGAACTCATCGGCTGGATGCGCCAGCAGGGTGTCCGGGTGGTCGATCTGCAGCAGCTTGCCAGCGCGGAAGATGGCGATCTTGTCACCCAGCTTGATGGCTTCGTCGATGTCGTGGCTGACCATGATCACGGTCTTGTTCAGCGCACGTTGCATCTCGAAGAACTCGTTCTGGATCATCTCGCGGTTGATCGGGTCGACCGCGCCGAACGGCTCATCCATCAGCAGCAGCGGGGCGTCGGCCGCCAGTGCGCGGATCACGCCGATCCGCTGTTGCTGGCCGCCCGACAGTTCACGCGGGTAGCGATGCAGGTACTGCTTGGGTTCCAGCTTGATCATGCTCATCAACTCGCGGGCGCGGTCGTGGCATTTCTGCTTGTCCCAACCCAGCAGCTTGGGCACGACCACGATGTTTTCCTCGATGGTCATGTTCGGGAACAGGCCGATCTGCTGGATCACATAGCCGATGTTGCGACGCAGGGTCACTTCATCGAGGTCGGTGGTGTCTTCGCCGTTGATCAGGATCTTGCCCGAGGTCGGCTTGATCAGGCGGTTGATCATTTTCAGCGTGGTGCTCTTGCCGCAGCCCGAAGGGCCGAGGAATACGCAAATCTCGCCTTCGTTGACGGTCAGGCTTACGTCGTTCACGGCCGAAACAGTTTTGCCGTTGCTTTGAAAAGTCTTGGTCAGGTTTTGAAGTTCGATCATTTGAGCAGTCCTTTTGGAGTCAGCGAGCGTTGCAGCCATTGCAGAAGCAGGTCGGCGAAGATGGCCAGGAGACTGACCAGCACGGCGCCGACGATCAGCATCGACATGTCGCTGCGGCTGATGGAAGCCAGAATAAGTACACCCAGGCCACCGGCACCGATGGTGGCGGCGATGGTCATGACGCCAATGTTCATCACCACGGCGGTACGCACGCCGGCGAGGATCACGGGCACGGCGATGGGCAGTTCGACCATGCGCAGGCGCTGGCCGAAGGTCATGCCGATGCCTTTGGCGGCTTCGCGAATGCCCGGTTCAACGCCGGTGAGGGCCAGGTAGGTGTTACGCATGATCGGCAGCAGGGAGTAGAGGAACACGGCGGTGATCGCCGGCATCGGCCCCAGGCCCTGGCCGAATTTGGAGTAGAACGGCAGCAGCAGGCCGAACAGGGCGATGGACGGTACGGTCAGCAGCACCGTGGCGCTGGCTTGCAGGGGGCCGGCGAGGGTCGGGAAGCGGGTCATCAGCACGCCGAGGGGCACGCCGACGACAATCGCCAGGATGACCGCGATACCGACCAGGGTGATGTGCTGCCAGGTCAGGTGCAGGACCTGGGCCCAATCAAGATGGGAAAAGGCGTTCAGGAATTCCATGTCTTCTCCTTCTTAGTTGATCGGATGTTGGCGCAGGAAATCGGCGGCAACAGCGGAGGGGCTTTCATGGTCGACGTCGACCCGCGCGTTCAGCTGACGCATGGTTTGGTCGTCGAACAGATTGGCCAGCGGCTTGAGCTCAGCAGCCAATTGCGGGTGCTTGTCGAGGTATTCCTGACGTACCACCGGCGCGGCGGTGTAGTCCGGGAAGTAGTGCATGTCATCCGCCAGCAGCTTGAGCTTGAAGGCGTTCAGACGACCGTCAGTGGTGTAGACCAGGCCCGCAAACACCTGGCCATTACGCAGGGCGGTGTAGACCAGACCGGCGTCCATCTGCCGGGTGTTTTTGCGCGTGAGGTTCATGTCGTACAGCTTGACCATGCCGGCCAGGCCGTCGGAGCGGTTGGCGAACTCGGTGTCCAGGGCCACCAGGCGGTGTTCCTTGGTATCTGCCGCCATGGCCTTGGTGAGGTCGCTGATGCTGTTGATCTCGGGATGTTCTTCAGCGACTTTCTCCGGCAGTGCCAGGGCGTAGGTGTTACTGAAGCGCGACGGCGACAGCCAGACCAGGCCTTTTTTCGCGTCGAGTTCTTTCACTCGGGCGTAGGACTGTTCGCTGTCGAGCTTCTCATCGACATGGTTGTAGGCCACGAGCGACACGCCGGTGTATTCCCAGATCAGGTCCAGTTGCCCGCTTTCCTGGGCACTGCGCGCCAGGTTGCTGCCCAGGCCGCCGGTCACCCGGGTGTCATAGCCCTTGGTGCGCAGGTACTGGGAGGTGATTTCGGCCAGCAGGGTCTGTTCGGTGAACACCCGCGCGCCAATGCGGATCACGGGTTTTTCGGCAGCTTGCGCAAAACCTGCAAACAGCAGGACGCAGCTCAGTATCAAGGTGATTTTTTTCATGTGTATTCCTTTGCCAAGCCTTAAGACGGACGCAACCCGCGTTCCAGCCAGAGGCGGCTGGCCATGGTCACCAGGCCGTCGAGCAGCAACGCCAGCAACGCGGTGCATGCGGCACCCAGCAGCAATTGCGGCTGATTGTTCAGGGCGATGCCGGGGAAAATCAGGCTGCCCAGGCTGTTGGCACCAATCAGGAACGCCAGCGGCGCGGTACCCACGTTGATCGCCAGGGCCACGCGCACACCGCCGATGATGATTGGCACGGCGTTGGGCAATTCGACGCGAAACAGCACCTGGCGCGGGGTCATGCCGATGCCGGTGGCGGCTTCTTTCAACGAGCCTTGAACGTTTTTGAGGCCTTCGTAGGTGTTGCGCACGATGGGCAACAAGGAGGCGAGGAACAGCGCGAAGATGGCCGGGCCACTGCCGATGCCGAGGACGCCGAGGGCGATGGCCAGTACGGCCAGGGGCGGGACGGTGTTGCCGATGTTGAAGATCTGCATGAAGCGTTCTGCGCGCCCGACCATGTTTGGTCGGCTAAGCAGGATACCGGCGGGGATGCCCACGACGAGGGCGGCCAGCATGGAGACTAGAACCAGGATCAAATGAGCTTGCAGGTAAAACAACAAATCGTCGCGGTACAGTTCGATCGTGTTGATGCCGATCCAGTGGACCAGCAGGGCCAGGAGAGCGACGACAACCACTCCTCCTATCAGCCCTTTGCCATAGCGAATAGCCACAGGCGGACTCCTTTTTTCTTTTGTCGGCGAACACATTTCCGAGCGGCAGTGCCATTCCTGGCTGTCGGCAAATGTGGTCGCGAAAAGCAGCTCGCCAATACCGGCAACGCGGTATCAAATCGAGCCATGAGCGCAGCCTCGTCAGGCTAACTTGCTGATTTTTCAGCCCCTGTTACGAGTGCGGTAGCAGGGGAGTGGACGTCTCTACCTTTTAAAAGGTTCCATACTTGGCAGCATTTAGCCACCCCCAATGGGGTGAACGGTGGTCCGGCACCTGCGGTTTGCGCTATACTCGCCGCCCTTTTTTGACTCACCTGCCAGGCGATTTCCCATGACCCACCAGGCCGCCGAAGTCGCGAAACGCCGCACTTTCGCCATTATTTCCCACCCCGATGCCGGTAAAACCACCATCACCGAGAAGCTCCTGCTGATGGGCAAGGCGATCGCAGTGGCCGGCACGGTGAAATCGCGCAAATCCGACCGCCATGCCACCTCTGACTGGATGGAAATGGAAAAACAACGGGGTATTTCCATTACCACGTCGGTCATGCAGTTCCCGTATCGCGACCACATGGTCAACCTGCTCGACACCCCGGGCCACGAAGACTTCTCCGAAGACACCTACCGCACCCTGACTGCGGTGGACTCGGCACTGATGGTCCTCGACGGCGGTAAAGGCGTCGAGCCACGTACCATTGCGCTGATGGACGTATGCCGGCTGCGCGACACGCCGATCGTCAGCTTCATCAACAAACTCGACCGCGACATCCGCGACCCGATCGAATTGCTGGATGAAATCGAAGCCGTCCTGAAGATCAAGGCCGCGCCGATCACCTGGCCAATCGGTTGCTATCGCGACTTCAAGGGCGTGTACCACCTGGCCGATGACTACATCATTGTCTACACCGCCGGCCATGGTCACGAACGTACCGATGTGAAAATCATCGAGAAGCTCGACTCCGACGAAGCCCGCGCCCACCTGGGTGACGAGTACGACCGCTTTGTCGACCAACTGGAACTGGTGCAGGGCGCCTGTCACGAGTTCAACCAGCAGGAATTCCTCGACGGCCAGCTGACCCCGGTGTTCTTCGGGACCGCCCTGGGCAACTTCGGTGTCGACCATGTGCTCGACGCTGTCGTGAACTGGGCGCCAAAGCCCCTTGCCCGTGTCGCCAACGAGCGCACCGTGGAACCGGTGGAAGAAAAATTCACCGGCTTCGTGTTCAAGATCCAGGCGAACATGGACCCCAAGCACCGCGACCGTATTGCTTTCATGCGCATCTGCTCGGGCCGCTACGAAAAAGGCATGAAGATGCGCCACGTGCGCACCGGCAAGGACGTGCGCATCGGCGACGCCCTGACGTTCTTCTCCTCCGAGCGTGAACAGCTCGAAGAGGCCTACGCCGGCGACATCATCGGCCTGCACAACCACGGCACCATCCAGATCGGCGACACCTTCACCGAAGGCGAAGCGCTGGGCTTCACCGGTATCCCGCATTTCGCCCCGGAACTGTTCCGCCGCGTGCGCCTGCGTGACCCGCTGAAATCCAAGCAATTGCGCCAAGGCCTGCAGCAACTGGCGGAAGAGGGCGCCACCCAGGTGTTCTTCCCCGAGCGCAGCAACGACATCATCCTCGGCGCCGTGGGTGTGCTGCAGTTCGATGTGGTCGCCAGCCGCTTGAAAGAGGAATACAAGGTCGAATGCTCCTACGAGCCGATCACCGTGTACTCCGCGCGCTGGATCGATTGCAGCGATAAGAAGAAGTTGGAAGAGTTCTCCAACAAGGCTGTGGAAAACCTTGCAGTCGACGGCGGTGGTCACCTGACCTACCTGGCCCCGACCCGGGTCAACCTGGCGCTGATGGAAGAGCGCTGGCCGGATGTGAAATTCCGCGCGACCCGCGAGCACCACTAAGGTCTGAGCGCCGAAAACAAAATGTGGTAGGGGGCTTGCCCCTCCCCACATTTTTTTCTCCACCAGCCGTTAGATTGGCGAGAACCCGGCATCGGGTCTAGCGTTTATCTACCGACTGCAAAGGAGATCACCGTGCGAAATGCTCAACGCGTCATTCCCCTGGTGTTGCTGGCCGTCCTGGGGCTGACGTCCCTTCCGGCACTGGCGGGCGCAGGAGCGCCGCAGTGGAAAGACACCGGCCCGGTCACCAAGAAAAAGCAGAACGAGGTCAACTCCGGCAGTTGGCAACCCCAGGCCCAGCCTGCGCCCAAGGAAGATGCAGAAAACCCCTATAACGAAGGGGAAGACAGCGAAACCTATGACGACGGCGACAGTTAACCGTGGCCAAAAGAAAGCCCCTCCCACCAAGCTGATGCGCAACCTGACGGGAAGGGCTGTAGAACGCTGTATCACTGCTTACACATTTTTAATCTGATGTTCCGTAGCAGCTGCCGAGCCTTGGCGAGGCTGCGTTCGCGGTGTGTCTGACATACCGCTGACGCAGCCTCGCCAAGGCTCGGCAGCTGCTACGTGGCAGATGTTTTACTCAAGCAACGAACTGCTCCGCGTAGTGGCAAGCCACCTGACGGTTATCCAGCGCGCGCAACTGCGGTTCCTCGCTGCTGCAACGTGCCGTCGCATACGGGCAACGCTTGTGGAACGCGCAGCCAGGCGGCGGGTTCAGTGGGTTGGGCAACTCGCCAACGATTTTGATCTTCGGTTTGTTCGGATCCGGATGAATGGTCGGGGTGGCCGAGAGGAGCGCCTGGGTGTACGGATGCAGGGGGCGGGCGTAGATGTCTTCCTTGGGGCCCACTTCCACCGGGCGACCGAGGTACATCACCATCACATCGTCGGCGACGTGCTGCACCACCGCCAGGTTGTGGGAGATGAACACGTAGGCGGTGTTGAATTCCTGCTGCAGGTCCATGAACAGGTTGAGCACCTGGGCCTGGATCGACACGTCCAGCGCCGAGGTGGGTTCATCCGCCACCAGCACTTTCGGTTGCAGCATCATCGCGCGCGCCAGGGCAATGCGCTGACGCTGGCCACCGGAGAACATGTGCGGGTAGCGCTGGTAATGCTCAGGGCGCAGGCCCACTTGCTTCATCATCGCCTGCACTTTCTCGCGGCGTTCGGCGGCGGACAGGTTGGTGTTGATCAGCAGCGGCTCGCCCAGTTGATCACCAACCTTCTGGCGTGGGTTCAACGAGGCATACGGGCTCTGGAACACCATCTGCACGTCTTTGCGCAATTGCTTGCGCTGGGCCTTGTCGGCACCGGCGACTTCCTGGCCGGCGATTTTCAACGAGCCCGAGGATGGCTCTTCAATCAGCGTCAGCGCACGGGCCAGGGTGGATTTGCCGCAACCTGACTCGCCTACAACCGCGAGGGTCTTGCCGGCTTCCAGTTCAAACGACACACCATTAAGCGCGCGTACCAGCGCATGGCCCTTGAACAGGCCACGGGACACTTCGTAATGCCGGGTCAGGTCGCGGGCAGTAAGAACGACGGCCATTACGCCACCTCCTGGTTCAAGGGGTAGAAGCAGCGCGCAAGGCTGTTGCTTTTCGGATCAAGGCTGGGCCGCTGGGCACGGCAGCTTTCCTGCACATACGGGCAGCGTGGCGACAGCAGGCAACCCTGCGGGCGGTCATAGCGGCCGGGCACGATACCCGGCAGCGTGGCCAGGCGCGTGGCGCCGAGGCTGTGCTCGGGGATTGCCTTGAGCAGCGCTTCGCTGTACGGGTGCGCCGGGATATCGAACAACTGCGGCACCTGGCCGACTTCCACGGCTTGTCCGGCGTACATCACGCACACGCGCTGGGCGGTTTCAGCCACCACTGCCAGGTCGTGGGTGATCAGTACCAGGCCCATGTTCTGCTCTTTTTGCAGGGCCAGGAGCAGGTCCATGATTTGCGCTTGAATGGTGACGTCCAACGCCGTGGTCGGTTCGTCGGCGATCAGCAGTTTCGGCTCGCCGGCAATCGCCATGGCGATTGCCACACGCTGGCTCATACCGCCGGACAACTGGTGCGGGTAGGCGTCCATACGGCTGGCGGCGCCTGGGATCTCGACTTTTTCCAACAGCTCGATGGCGCGCTTGCGGGCTTGCTTGCCGGACATTTTCAGGTGCAGGCGCAGCACTTCTTCGATCTGGAAACCCACGGTGTAGCTAGGGTTCAGCGCGGTCATCGGGTCCTGGAACACCATCGCCAGGTCTTTGCCGACGATCTGGCGGCGCTGGCGGTTGCTCAGCTTGAGCATGTCCTTGCCGTCGAAGTTCAGGGCGTCGGCGGTTACGATGCCAGGGTGCTCGATCAGCCCCATCAGCGCCATCATGGTCACGGATTTACCCGAGCCCGACTCGCCAACGATGGCCAGGACTTCGCCCTTGTCGACGGCAATATCGAGGCCATCGACCACCGGCACGGCGGTCTTGTCGCCGAAGCGGACGTTGAGATTCTTGATTTCTAACAGTGACATGGGAATCTCCTCAGGCGGCGTTCTTGAGTTTCGGGTCCAGCGCGTCGCGCAGGCCGTCACCCATCAAGTTGATTGCCAGCACGCTGAGCAAAATGGTCAGGCCAGGCAGGCTCACCACCCACCAGGCACGTTCGATGTAGTCACGGGCCGAAGCCAGCATGGTGCCCCACTCGGGGGTTGGCGGTTGTACGCCAAGGCCAAGGAAGCCCAGGGCCGCGGCATCGAGGATCGCCGAAGAGAAACTCAGGGTCGCCTGCACGATCAGCGGTGCCATGCAGTTAGGCAGAACGGTGATGAACATCAGGCGGGGCAGGCCGGCACCGGCGAGGCGGGCGGCAGTCACGTAGTCACGGTTCAGCTCGCCCATCACCGCAGCGCGGGTCAGACGTACGTAGGAAGGCAGCGACACGATGGCGATGGCGATCACGGTGTTGATCAGGCCAGGGCCGAGGATCGCGACAATGGCGACAGCCAGCAGCAGCGAGGGCAGGGCCAGCATGATGTCCATCAGGCGCATGATGGTCGGCCCGAGCAGGCGCGGGAAGAAGCCGGCGAACAGGCCCAGCAGGATGCCCGGGATCAGCGACATCACTACCGACGACAAGCCGATCAGCAACGAGAGGCGCGAGCCCTGGATCAGACGCGAGAGCAGGTCGCGGCCCAGCTCATCGGTGCCGAGCAGGAACTGGATCTGCCCGCCTTCCAGCCACGACGGTGGGGTCAGCAGGAAATCGCGGTATTGCTCGCTGGGGTTATGCGGTGCCACCCAGGGGGCGAAGATCGCGCAGAACACGATCAGCAACATGAACAGCAGGCCGGCAACCGCGCCCTTGTTCTTGGAAAAGGCTTGCCAGAATTCTTTGTACGGCGACGGGTACAGCAGGCTTTGATCGACTGCTGACACTTGAGTAGGTGTGGTCATGGTCATGATCTCAGCGCTGGTGACGGATGCGTGGGTTGGCGAAGCCGTAGAGGATGTCCACCACGAAATTCACCAGGATCACCAGACAGGCGATCAGCAGGATGCCGTTTTGCACCACCGGGTAGTCCCGCGCGCCGATGGCTTCGATCAGCCATTTGCCGATGCCGGGCCACGAGAAGATGGTTTCGGTCAGGACCGCACCGGCCAGCAGGGTGCCGACTTGCAGGCCGACCACGGTGAGTACCGGGATCAGCGCGTTACGCAGGCCGTGCACGAACACCACGCGCGCCGGCGACAGGCCCTTGGCCTTGGCGGTGCGGATGTAGTCTTCGCGCAGCACCTCGAGCATGGATGAACGGGTCATCCGCGCGATCACTGCCAACGGGATGGTGCCGAGCACGATGGCCGGCAGGATCAGGTGGTGCAGCGCATCCCAGAACGCGTCCGGCTCGTCAGCCAGCAGGGTGTCGATCAGCATGAAGCCGGTGCGCGGCTCGATGTCGTAGAGCAGGTCTATTCGCCCGGAAACCGGGGTCCAGCCCAGGCTCACCGAGAAGAACATGATCAGGATCAGGCCCCACCAGAAGATCGGCATCGAATAGCCCGCCAGGGAGATGCCCATCACCCCATGGTCGAACAGGGATCCTCGCTTGAGTGCCGCGATCACCCCGGCCAACAGGCCCAGGACGCCGGCGAACAGCAGGGCGGCCATGGACAGTTCCAGGGTCGCCGGGAAGAGGGCGGTGAACTCGGTCCACACGCTGGTGCGGGTACGCAGGGATTCGCCAAGGTCGCCGTGGGCGAGCTTGCCGACGTAGTCCAGGTATTGCGCGTACAGCGGCTTGTTAAGGCCAAGGCGTTCCATTGCCTGTGCGTGCATCTCGGGGTCGACGCGCCGCTCGCCCATCATGACTTCGACAGGGTCGCCAGGGATCATGCGTATCAACGCAAACGTGAGCAACGTGATGCCGAAAAACGTGGGGATCAATAACCCCAGTCGGCGGGCAATAAAACTAAACATCTTGTGGTGTACCTCAATCAGCCGGTTAGGCAGGTTCGGCACCGTCCTGGTGGGCGGTGCCGAGCGTTTCTCTTATTTACTTCACCTGGGTGGTGGCGAAGTTATTGTTCGTCAGAGGGCTTTGGGTATAACCCTCGAC
Source organism: Pseudomonas sp. CFBP13509 (assembly GCF_005233485.1). Lineage (NCBI taxonomy): Bacteria > Pseudomonadati > Pseudomonadota > Gammaproteobacteria > Pseudomonadales > Pseudomonadaceae > Pseudomonas > Pseudomonas sp. CFBP13509. The sequence goes on along the minus strand of NZ_QGAA01000012.1, from coordinate 76,820 downwards.
GTTCTTGCGCATGGCGGTGAACATTTTCGGGTACGCCATGGGAATCCACGGTTGGTCCTTGTCGAAAACCTCCAGGGCTTGTTGATAGAGTGCGGCCCGCTGCTGGGGTTCAGCGTCGGCGCGGGCCTTATCGATCAAGTCCTGAAACTCTTTGTTACACCAGCGGGCGTAGTTTTCGCCGTTTTTCGCTGCATCGCAACTCAGGTTCGGCGTAAGGAAGTTATCCGGATCGCCGTTGTCACCGGCCCAGCCGGCGGAAACCATGTCGTGCTCGCCGGCTTTGGCGCGCTTGAGCATCTCGCCCCATTCCATGACCTTGATGTTCACTTTCAGGCCGATCTGCGCCAGATCCGCCTGCATGCGCTGGGCGCCGAGCATCGGGTTGGGGTTGGTCGGGCCACCGCCGTTACGGGTAAACAGGGTGAACTCGGTGCCTTCCGGTACACCGGCTTCCTTGAGCAGGGCACGGGCCTTGTCCAGGTCGCGTTCAGGGTTTTTCAGCTTATCGTTGAAGCCCAGCAGGGTCGGCGGATACGGCCCGGTGGCGTCCACGGCGTTGCCTTTGCCATACAGGGATTCGTTGTAGCCTTTCTTGTCGAACGCGATGTTGATCGCGTGACGCACCCGCGCGTCGCTCATGTACTTGTGGGTGGTGTTCAGGGCGGTGTATGCGGTGGTCATCGCCGCCAGTTCGGCGACCTTCAGGTTTGGGTCTTTCTTGATGCTGGGAAGGTCGTCGGGCTTGGGATACAGCGCGATCTGGCATTCGTTGGCCTTGAGCTTCTGCAGGCGCACGTTGTTGTCGACCGCAATGGCCAGGATCAACGGATCGGCCGGAGGCTTGCCACGGAAGTACTCCGGGTTGGCCTTGAAGCGCACCTGAGCGTCCTTCTGGTAGCGTGTGAAAATGAACGGGCCGGTGCCGATCGGCTTGCTGTTGAGCTCTTCGGTCTTGCCGGCGGCGAGTAGCTTGTCGGCGTATTCGGCGGAGTGGATGGCGGTGAACGGCATCGCGACATCGGCCAGGAACGGTGCCTCAGGGCGGGTCAGAGTGAAGACCACGGTATGGTCATCGGTCTTCTCCACGCTCTTGAGCAGTTCCTTGAAGCCCATGCTTTCAAAGTACGGGTAGCCCACGCTGGATTTGTTGTGCCACGGGTGTTTCGGGTCCAGTTGGCGCTGAAAGCTCCAGAGCACGTCGTCGGCATTCATGTTGCGCGTGGGTTTGAAGTAGTCGGTGGTGTGGAACTTGACGTCGTCGCGCAGATGAAAGGTATAGGTCAGGCCGTCGTCACTGATTTCCCAGGAAGTGGCGAGCGCTGGCACGATCTCGGTGGTGCCGGGCTTGAAGTCCACCAGGCGGTTGAACATGGTTTCGGCGGCGGCATCGGCGGTGACGGCCGTGGTGTACAGGACCGGGTCAAAACCCTCCGGGCTGGCTTCGGTGCAGACCACCAGGGGTTTGGCCGATACGCCGATAGCCACGCTTAACAGCGCAGCGGCAACGGCAGCTTGTAGCGGGAGCATTTTCATTCAGAGCCCTCTGCAATCGATGGGACCAGACAAGCGTAGACGGCAGGCTCGTCCTGAGCCTGCCGTCTACCTGGTGCTAGTTAAAGAATGTTGAACGGGATGGTGGTGACCAGGCGGAACTCTTTGATGCTGCCGTCGGACTGGAACTCGCTGCCGCGGTGCTCAACGTAGGTTGCTCGCACAGTGGTGGCCTTGAGCGCGCCGCTCTGGATCGCATAAGAGGCGCCTACACCGTATTCCTGGTGTTTTTCGCCGTCTTGTTTCTGGATGCCGTCGTAGGCGAACTTGGCACGGCCATTGTTGCCGGTGTAGTGGGTACCGTCGATGTCCCAGCCGCGGGCCGAGTAGGCGTTGAACTTCAAGCCTGGCACACCGTATTCGGCCATGTTGATGGCGTAGGCGATCTGGAAGGACTTCTCGTTCGGGCCGTTGAAGTCCGAGGTCAGGGAGTTAGCCAGGTAGATGCCGTTGGTTTCGTGCAGGTAGTCGAAGTACTCGTTGCCGTTCACTTGCTGGTACGCGAAGGTCAGGCTGTGTGCCTGGTGAGCCAGGCCCAGGGACAGGGAGTAGGTATCGTTGTCGATTTCCCCCATCTCTTTTTTGCCTTCATCGACAGTTTTGTAGTAGTTGAAACCGGTGGTCAGTGCCAGTTGCTGGGCGTCGCCCAACTCGTGGGTTGCGCCGAAGTAGTACTGGTTCCAGAAGTCTTTTACGTTGGCGGCGAAGAAGCTGGTTTTCAGGCTTTTCAACGGCTGGTAGTTCACGCCCAGGGTCGATACCTTGTCGGTTTCCTGGGTGCCGTTGCCGTATTCGCTACGGAATTTCGACAGGCTTTGTTCGGTACGTGGCGAAACGCGATCGAAGATACCGCCCTGGAACGACAGGTTGCTGAACTCTTCGCTATTGAAGCTCACACCTTCGAAGCTCGATGGCAAAGCACGGTTGCCGATGGTGTCGACGATGCCGCTGCTGAAGTTCTGGCGACCTGCGGTCAAGGTTGTGTTGGACACGCGGAACTGCACGTTGGCCAGGCCTAGTTTGCTCCATTGATCGACTGCATCACCGTTGGAATCGGCCAGGGTGCGGTTGGAACCGCCTTTGATATCACGCTTGCTGCGGTCCAGGACCAGGGCGTTGTACACCGCCAATTCGGTCTTGACGCCTACAGTGCCCTGGGTGAAGCCCGAGCTGGCGTTGATGATGGTGCCCTGTACCCAGTTGGTGCGGTTACGGTCGGTACGGGTTACGCCGTGTTTCTCGTATTCGAAGGTGCCGCCACGGTATTTGCTTTCATGGGAGTACCAGTTACGGGTGGTGCCGCCCAGGCTGAAATCTTCGACAAAACCTTTGGCCTCGCTTTGGGCGCTGGTCCCGGCCAGGGTGGTTGGAACAAAATCCTGGCTTGCGGATTCAGCATAGGCGGTGGCCGTGATGCTGCTGATGGCCAAGGCCAGAAGCGCTGTGCTGCTCAGTTTCATGGGTTGAAGCTCCTTTGGTTCTCTTTTTAATGCCGGTCTTTTTTGGTGATCCGGCTATTGGGTGTGTAACTCGATCAAGCTGTTGCAAACGTTTGCTGTAGGAAAAATCCCAACAAAAGGCTGCGCGTTTGCGAGAGAGCCAACTTCGCTCCCTGCAATCCGGTTATTTTCTTATGGGGTAATGCTGACGCCCGAGAACACGTTGCGGCCGAACGGGCTTACTTTGAAGCCTTCGACTTTGGCGCTTAACGGCTGGTTGACCGTCGAGTGGGCGACGGGTGTGATCGGCACCTGCTGCTTGAGCAGTTGTTGCGCCTGTTTGTACAGAACAGTCCTTTGTTCGCGGTCGGTCACGACCTTGGCTTGCTTGATCAGCTTGTCGTACGCCGGGTCACACCACATGGAGTAGTTGTTCCCGCCGATGGCGTCGCAGCTGTAGAGGGTGCCCAGCCAGTTGTCCGGATCGCCGTTGTCGCCGGTCCAGCCGATCAGGCTGACATCGTGCTCACCGTTCTTGGTGCGCTTGATGTATTCGCCCCACTCGTAGCTGACGATCTTGACCTTGAGGCCGATCCTGGCCCAGTCGCTTTGCAGCATCTCGGCCATCAGCTTGGCGTTGGGGTTGTACGGCCGTTGCACCGGCATCGCCCACAGGGTGATCTCGGTACCTTCCTTCACGCCGGCGGCCTTGAGCAGTTCCTTGGCTTTTTCCGGGTTGTAGGCGGCGTCCTTGATGCTGTCGTCGTAGGACCATTGGGTCGGCGGCATGGCATTGACTGCCAACTGCCCCGCGCCCTGGTACACGGCGTTCAAGATGCTCTGCTTGTTCACCGCCATGTCCAGCGCCTGGCGCACTTCGAGCTGGTCGAACGGCTTGTGGCGCACGTTGTAGGCGATGTAGCCCAAGTTGAAGCCCGGCTTGGTCAGCAATTGCAGGTTCGGGTCGGCCTTGAGCGCGTCGACGTCGGCCGGGCGCGGGTGCAGGGTGACCTGGCATTCGCCGGCCTTGAGTTTTTGCACGCGTACCGAGGCGTCGGTGTTGATGGCAAAAATCAGTTGGTCCAGCTTGACCTTGCTCGGGTCCCAGTACTGTTTGTTGCCCACATAGCGGATCTGCGAGTCTTTCTGATAGCGCTGGAAGACAAAGGGACCAGTGCCGATCGGCTTCTGGTTGATGTCGCTGGGCTTGCCTTCCTTGAGCAACTGCTCGGCGTATTCGGCCGACAGGATGGCGGCAAAGCTCATGGCGATGTTCTGCACGAACGCAGCGTCGACCGAGTTCAGCGTCATCACCACGGTATGCGGGTCGGTTTTCTCGACCTTGGCGATGTTCTTGTTCAGGCTCATCCCGTTGAAATACGGAAACTCGGTGGGGTAGGCCTTGCGAAACGGGTGGTCGGGGTCAAGCATGCGATTGAAGGTGAACAGCACGTCGTCGGCGTTGAAATCCCGCGTCGGCTTGAATTCCTTGTTGCTGTGGAATTTCACCCCTTCACGCAGGTGAAAGGTGTAGGTCAGGCCGTCTTCGGAAATATCCCACTTGGTCGCCAGTCCAGGTACGACGTTGGTCGCTCCCTTTTCAAACTCAACCAGGCGGTTGTACAGCGGCTCGGCCACATCGTTATCGGTGGCGGTGGTGTACTGCGCGGTGTCGAACCCTGCCGGGCTGCCTTCAGAGCAGAACACCAGGCTCTTCTTGTCGGCCGCCTGGCCCATCGTGGCTACAGCCAGCAGGCTGGTGCCAAAAATTGCGGATAGAACGGTGGTATGGCGCATGACGATCCCGATCCTTGTTTGTAGTTGTCATCAGCAAGCAATCACCCTGGCGTAGTGCCAGGGGGACATTACTGATCCCACACACAGCAAGTGCCTTTCCCAGGTTGGAGCCTCTGCTGTCCTACGACGGTATGGGTCGCGGACTGCGCAGTAAATGCGCCAAATTGGACTGACCTTGTAGGCAAAAGAGCTACTTGTCGCAGTTCGCAGCTGTAGGAAGCGGCGATTGCGAGCGTGGTCTATTTCCTACGGTCGAGGCGGATGCAATAACGGCGACGTTATGAAACGTCGCCGTCATTGGTCCTTACTTGCCGCTTACGCTCACGCCATAGAAGGAGTTCAGGCCAAACGGGCTGATCTTGAAGTCCTGTACGGTGTTGCGCATGGGTTGATACACCGTCGAGTGCGCGATAGGTGTCATCGGGACTGCATCTTTGAGGATATGTTGCGCCTGCTTATACAGCTCGGTGCGTTTGGCGACGTCCGACGTAGCCTTGGCTTCTTTCACGACGCCGTCGAATTTCTTGTCGCACCACTTGGAGAAGTTGTTACCGGCCAGGGAGTCGCAGCCGAACAGCACGTTCAGCCAGTTGTCCGGGTCACCATTGTCGCCGCTCCAGCCAATGATCATGGCCTGGTTCTCGCCGCCTTTGGAGCGCTTGATGTACTCGCCCCACTCGTAGCTGGTGATCTTGACCTTCAGGCCGATCTTGGACCAGTCGTTTTGCAGCATTTCGGCCATCAGCTTGGCGTTCGGGTTGTACGGACGCTGAACCGGCATCGCCCACAGAACGATCTCGGTACCTTCCTTGACACCCGCTTCCTTGAGCAGCGCCTTGGCTTTCTCGGGATCGTACTTGGCGTCCTTGATGGTGGTGTCGTAGGACCATTGGGTTGGCGGCATGGCGTTGACCGCCAGTTGGCCTGCACCCTGGTAGACGGAGTCGATGATCTGCTGCTTGTTCACCGACATGTCCAGCGCCTGGCGTACGCGCAGGTCAGCCAGTGGGTTGGGCTGGTCGCTGCCCTTGACCTTGTCCATGACGTTGTAGGCGACATAGCCCAGGTTGAAGCCGGCCTGGTGCGGCAGTTTCAGGTCCTTGTCTTCACCCAGCGCCTTGAGGTCGGCCGGACGTGGGAACAAGGTGATCTGGCACTCGTTTTTCTTCAGCTTCTGGATACGCACCGACGGATCGGTGGTGATGGCGAAGATCAGGTTATCGATCTTCACGTCCTCAGGTTTCCAGTAGTCCTTGTTACCGGTGTAGCGAATGTTCGAGTCTTTCTGGTAGCTCTTGAATACGAACGGGCCAGTGCCGATTGGCTTCTGGTTGATGTCCTGAGGCGTGCCATTCTTCAGCAACTGGGCGGCATATTCGGCCGACTGGATCGACGCGAAGCTCATCGCCAGGTTCTGGATGAACGCGGCGTCCACGGTGCCAAGGGTGAACTTGACGGTGTGGGCATCGACCTTCTCGATGTTCTTGATGTTGGTGTCCATCCCCATGTCCGTGAAGTACGGGAACTCGGTGGGGTAGGCCTTACGGAATGGATCGTCTTTGTTGATCATCCGGTTGAAGGTGAACAGGACGTCGTCAGCCGAGAATTCACGAGTCGGCTTGAAGTACGGGGTGGTATGGAACTTGACGCCTTCGCGCAGGTGGAAGGTGTAGGTCAGGCCATCCGGGGACACGTCCCAGCTGGTGGCCAGGCCAGGAACAACGGCGGTGCCGCCTCGTTCAAACTGGCTCAGGCGGTTGAACATGGTTTCGGCCGAGGCATCGAAGTCTGTTCCGGTGGTGTACTGGCCTGGGTCGAAACCGGCCGGGCTCCCTTCGGAGCAGAACACCAGGTTAGTCGCCGCTTGGGCGAATGGGGCCGCGGCCATAAGGCCAGCGCTCACTAATAACGGAAGGACTGCGTGTTTAAGCATGTTGGCCTCATGATTTGTTGTCATTTTTGGTGGTGAGGGCGACCTCGTGAGTCGGCCTGCGGATACTTATGCAGGCGCCATACCCATTGCAAGATGCTGAACCGTTGCAAGGCGGAAAGAGTGGTACGAACGTACAGGAATGTCGCAATTATGAAAGTTTTGACATATTTGAGCTTATTTATAGGTTTTTTTCGGTGCAGGAGGTGCACCAGGAAGGGTCAACCGAGGCGTCTGGCGCACTCGGTTGGGGCATTGCTGTTACTTATCTAGACTCACGCCGTAGAACGGTGTCAGCCCAAAGGGGCTGATCTTGAAGTCCTTCACTTCCTTGCGCAGGGGTTGGAAAACCGTCGAGTTTGCAATAGGTGTTATAGGTACTTGTTCTTTAAGGATTTTCTGTGCCTGCTGATACCACTTGATGCGTTGCTCGCGGTCGCTGCTGACCTTGGCCTGCTGCACCAGTTTGTCGTACGCCGGGTTACACCATTTGGCGTAGTTGCTGCCCTTGACCGCGGCACAACTGTAGAGCACGCCGAGCCAGTTATCCGGGTCGCCGTTGTCGCCGGTCCAGCCATAAATCATCGCATCGTGCTCGCCATTTTTGGCGCGCTTGATGTATTCGCCCCACTCATAGCTGACGATATTGGCCTTGATGCCGACTTTTTCCCAATCCTGCTGGATCATCTGGGCCGACATGCGCGCGTTCGGGTTGGAAGCGCGCTGGACGGTCATTGCCCACAGGTTGATGGTGGTGCCCGGTGCAACCCCTGCTTCTTTTAGTAGCGCGCGGGCCTTGGTCGGATCGTGCGGGGCATCCTTGATGGAGGGGTCATAAGACCACTGCGCCGGTGGCAGTGCGTTCTGCGCCAATTGTCCGGCGCCCTGGTACACCGCCTTGATGATCGCCGGCTTGTCGATGGCCATGTCCAGGGCCTGGCGGACCTTGAGCTGGTCCAGCGGTGGGTGGGTCACGTTGTAGGCCAGGAAGCCCAGGTTGAAACCGGCTTGCTGCAGCACGCGCAGGTTGGGGTCCTGCTTCATCACCTCGATATCCGACGGGCGCGGGTAGCCGCTGACCTGGCATTCGCCGGCCTTGAGTTTTTGCAGGCGCGACGCAGCGTCCGGGGTGATGGCGAACACCAGGTTGTCGAGTTTCACATCCTCGGGCTTCCAGTACTGTTTATTGGCCACGTAGCGAATCTGCGAGTCCTTCTGGTAGCGCTTGAACACAAACGGCCCGGTGCCCACCGGCTTCTGGTTGATGTCTTCGGCCTTGCCTTCTTTCATTAGCTGGGCGGCATACTCGGCCGATTGCACGGAGGCGAAACTCATGGCCAGGTTCTGCACGAACGAGGCATCGACGTTGTTCAGGTTGAAACGCACGGTGTGCCCGTCGAGTTTGTCGACGCTCTTGATCGTGGTGTTCAGGCCCATGTCGGTGAAGTACGGCGATTCGGAAGGGTAGGCCTTGCGGAACGGGCTCTCGGCATCCAGCAGGCGATTGAAGGTAAACAGCACGTCATCCGCATTGAAGTCGCGGGTCGGCGTGAAGAAATCGGTGGTGTGGAACTTGACCCCGTCGCGCAGGTGGAAGGTGTAGGTCAGACCATCCTTGGACACCTCCCAGCTTGTGGCCAGGCCCGGTTCGACTTCAGTGCCGCCACGCTTGAATTGGGTCAGGCGGTTGAACACGGTTTCGGCGGACGCATCGAAGTCGGTGCCGCTGGTGTACTGGCTGGGGTCGAAGCCGGCGGGGCTGGCTTCGGAGCAGTAGACCAGGGTACTGGCCGCGTGGGCCGTCGGCATGAAGGCCAGCAGGCCGGCGGCGAGAAGCAGTGGTTTGAAGGCGATTCTTTCCATGGAGACCTCTGAAGTGGCAGTGAGGTAACGCTGCCCGAACGAAAACGGCGGTAACCGAGGTTACCGCCGTTCTGGTTTTTGAGGTAGCCGCAGGGCTAGTTCTGGTCGGTGATAATCGACGTCCTCAGGGTGAATGGCGCGCTTTTATCGATGGCGTATGGATTTGCCGCTTCTTCCAGGTCGTTGCTTTCTCGAATGTGGAACGTTCGCCCCGTGGCGGCGGCGGTATTGGGAATGGGGGCAGCATCTTTGTCCAGATCGAGCAATGTCATTTGGGCTCCGACGGTGACCTGCGCCTCTTTAGTTGTCGGGTCATAGGTGACGATGTAATGGGTGTCCTTGCCTTTGAAACCGACGTGTTCTTGGAGTTGATTCATTTTCAGCTCCACCGATGCTGGGGCGACACTGCCCTGATGAGCGACTTCGGATATGCGCGAGCGCATGTTCGCGTCGGGGATTGCCTCCTCGAACTGCTGCAAGCGCCTACGCAGTGTTTCGCCATCGGCAGTTCCTGTGGCATCCAGTTCAAAAGTGGTGTGCCCTTCGGGCTGCTTTATCCGAACGGTATAACGGTCACGGTTCAGGTCTTTTATAAAGTTTGGCGAATAGTCAGTTGAGCCATATTCGTTGGGTTGCGCCCTTTCGTCGGGGAAAACTTCGAAGCTGTTTTCCTCGACGGTCCAGGACACCGTGAGTTTTCTTTTGAGGACTCCCGCCTCTTCAAGGTTGTTCACCGATTGCTGGTAGGCAGTGTTGCTGTTGTATTTAAAGATCTCATCAAACTTATCGGCACCACTGGTCTTGGGGTCGCCCAGGATTTCGAAGCCGTCTGAAAGTTTTGGCTCTACTTTGAGGTCGTTGCTGGGGTTCGGCGAAGGCTCGCGCTGCCACGGCCACTTGGCTCCGCCATCGGTTTTCATGCGGACCCAGTCGCCCTCGCCGTTAGCGTGCACCGTCATTACCGGCTTACCCGTACCGGGGTCAATGATCTGTACATAGTCATTGCTCAGTTTGAAGTCGCCTTTTATCTCAAACACCTGGCGAATACCTGTCTCGTCGGTATAGCGAATAAACCATTGGTCCAGGCCGGTTGTTGCATCCTTGACCTGGTAAATGCCCTTCGCGTTGCGTACGGCCCTTTCAATGAGCTGCTCACCGTTCGGTACACCATATTGGGTAATGTTGCCCGCTTGGCTGGGCTGCAGGCGGTTACTGCCAGGCAGGGCTCGTGGGCGTTCAATCCACGGGGACTCGTCTGGGGTGGGCGTGAGCGGTTTTTCTCCAGGGGGAATGAAGGGGTCTTCAGCCGAGCCACTGGCGCCCACCGAGAACAGCGTATTCAGCAAGCCATCGAATGCCTTCGATGCACCGTCATTGCGTTCGGCCAGGGTATCGCCGGAGGCTTGTTTTTCCGCCCCAAGCGCCAATTCGGTCAACCCGGTAGCCACAGCGGCGACGGCCACCGGGGCGGCAATAGGCGCCAGCTTTGCCAGCAGGCCCGCCGCCACGGTGATGTCGTTAAGCCAAGTGTCCCGCGTCACCTCGCTGTTGGACTTGATCATTACGTCGGCATCACTGGTCATGCGCTCTTTACTGGCGGACGTCATCGCAGAGAAGACGTCACCCTTGAGGTGTGAGCCGTCACCATTGAACGTCGGGTCTGTCAGTTTTCCATTGGCGAGTTTTTCGAAAGTGCTGTCCAGACCTTCGGTTTTGCTGCCCACGTTGGTAAACCACAATACGGGCATAAACACTTTCGCCAGTTTTTCAATAGTGCCGTGCTCGTGGTCCTGGCGGGCGATCAGTGGGAAATGAGTCATCAAGGATTCGCGCTTTTTCGGGTCCTTGGTTTGGTCGATCACCCATTGATCCAGTTTTTCCAGGGAATCGAACCGCAGAAATGCGGGTTCCGAGCCAGGGATGTAGAGGACCTGGCGGCCACCGTCGGCAGCGCTGAAGCGCACAATATCGTTGGACAAGAAGCCTTTGATATTGAAGGCGTGGGCCTGGACCGCACCTTTTACAGGGGCCTCGGCCTTGAGCTGTTCGACGTTGATCGGTGCATTTTCGTCGAGCGGAAGATTGGACGCCGCGCCCATGACCAAGCGGTAGTCCTCCCGCGTGAACCGATACTCGGGCGCTTGCAGCGCTTGCTCGGCCGGCGGCCTGGCGGCGGCTGTCTTCAGTTGTTTTCGGGCCTGGTAGGCAAACTCGCCTTTGATCGCCGTCTGGTAGTCATTGCTGTGGGTGTTCCAGAAGTCGTCGATTTTTTGTGTCATGACCGATTGGAAGTCGGTTTTCCAACTCGTATGCATAAGCACCGAAGGGGCCAGCGGGAATTGGTTATGCGCACCGTACCCCCCGGTTTCACTTTTACCGGGGCCGTCTATATATAAACCGGCTTGCGAGTCCAGATTGCCGGGGACCCAGTCGTTTTCAGAGAAGTTTTTCAGCAGTGCATCCGGCAGGCGCAGAGAGGCGGTCGGCTCCTCGCCCTTATGCTCCCAGCCGGTAGCTGTTGAAGCGCTTTGCGAGCCATTGAAACGGTTCAAGTAAAGTGTATCGGCATCCACATGTTTGCCCGTCAGGTTGAAAATGACGGACTCCGCCCATTGTTTTGCTTGTGCACGTACGTTTGGCAGTGTCTCGGCAACCTCCACTGCCAGATGCTTGTAGGCCAATGCCTGAGGTGCATGGGTGTAGAACGTTTCGGCACTGAGCTTGAGTTGTTCAAGGGCTTGCGCCGAGCGCTGGTTGGCTGGGCGTACGGGATCATCCGGCGGGATGGGGTCGAAGGCTTTGTTGTGTTCCAGTCGCCTGATTTGTGTCCGCGCCTCGGCCAGTGATGTGGGAAGGCGCTCACCCTGGAAGTTGGCTACCAGCCCTGCGCGTACTTGAATGTAGTCTTCGCCAAAGCGTACCTGCAACTTCTCAACAGTTCCCGGCGCAATGATTTTGGCCGCCTCAAGAAGCGGGCGGCTGACTTGGCCCCAACCGGAGTTGTCCGTGAGGGAGAACGTTTTCATGTTTCCGTCCGCCATGGCAGTCAGAGTGCCCGTGCGGGGGTTGACGGTTAAAAGCGTGTTCTGGTCGATCTTCTGGTCGCGCATCCAACCTTGAACCACTGGGTGCTGCAACTGCGCCCGATAGACTTCGAGCCACTGGCCCAAATTGCTCTCGGGGGGGACTTTTATAAGCCCGGGATTGTTGCCCAGTACTTTGCTTTGCACCGCTGCCAGGTATTCGTTAAGCAGCGCTGTTTCGTGAGGGGAGGTGGACGGGCCAGGCGTATCTTGTGACGCCCGCGTGACGGCTGATTCGCTGTTGTTTATCGGCCCGCTTGAAACAGGGTCGATGTATTGCCGAATAGGGGAGGTGGTTTTGCTTGAAGGTGCGTACATGGTTTCAGTTCTCGTGAAGTGAATAAGTACTGCCACAGCACTCCCTGTTAGCGTGGGCACTCTTTGCGTAACGAAAACCGGGTGCTTGATTCCGCCGAATATGCCGCTGGATATGACGAGGTCGTGTGGAACAAGCGCAAAAAAAGGCGCAAGCCGTGAGGGCTGCGCCTTTGTTTTGTCGAAACCGGGGTTATTGCAACACTTCGATCACCCCATCGGCACTCATGCTCACCTGGCTGGTACCGGCTTCTACTTCTGGTGCCGGCGCCGAATCCATCATGGCGGCTTTCATCATCATCCCTCCACGTGCATAGGGCTGTGGATAACCATTGGTGTTGAAGTTCAGGTTGACGATCTTGTAGCCCTTGCCGCCCAGCGCATCGGTGGCCAGTTGCGCGCGTGCTTTAAACGCGGCGACCGCGTCCTTGAGCAGGGCGTCTTCGCTGGCCTTGCGCGTGGTGTCGGCGATGGCGAAGTCCATGTTTTCCATTTTCAGGGTATTGAGCAACTCGCCGGTGAGTTTGGACAGCGCCGGGAAGTCCGCGCTTTCCAGGCGCAGTTCGGCGCGCTCGCGCCAGCCGGTGATCTTCTGGTTCTTGTTGTCGTAGATCGGGTAGCTGTTACGGCTGCCCTGGCGCAAGATCACGCCTTGGACTTCGCGCGCCTGGCCCAGGGCCGTGTTCATGGTGGTGGTGATTTCGGCGGCGAGCTTGGCCGGGTCGGTGTTCTGGGACTCGGTGTAGAGGGTGACGATCATCTTGTCGCGGGCCACTTCCTGGCTGACCTCGGCGCGCAGGGAAATCTGGTTGTAATTCAGTGCATCGGCGGCCAGTGCCGGAAGGCTGGCCAGGGCGCTGGCGCTGAGGGTGAGAACAACTGCACTGCGAGTGAAACGAGACATGGAAGCTCCTTAGGGTGTTCGTATCGGTATGACTGTAGACGGTGGTGTCGGGTTCTTCGGGTTTACGAATTAGAAAAAAAGCTTCAAGCGGCAAGCTGCAAGTTAGCGGCGAAGAGGTTTCTTGCAGCTTTTGACTTGGGGCTTGCTGCTGCGGCGCCCATGCGTCAAAGAGCCACACACCCAATGCCCGAGGCGCCGCTTCGTTTATACTCCTGCCGATCCGCCTGCAGCGCTCATCGGGAGAGCTCATGCTCGCCGCCGTAAAACTGACTTCCGCCACCCGCCAGAACCTCTGGCGCCTGACGTTCATTCGTACCCTGGTACTGGCCGCGCAGGCTGGTTCGGTCGGGCTCGCCTATTGGTTCGACCTGCTGCCGCTGCCGTGGCTGCAATTGGGCGTGACCTTGGGTTTCTCCATCGTGCTGTGTGTGTTTACCGCCATTCGGTTGCGCACCACCTGGCCGGTGACGGAGCTGGAATACGCCCTGCAATTGGCCTGCGACCTCTTTATCCACAGTGTGTTGCTGTATTTCTCCGGCGGTTCCACCAACCCGTTCGTGTCTTATTACCTGGTGCCACTGACCATCGCTGCGGTGACCTTGCCGTGGCGCTACTCGGTGGTGCTGTCGGGTATCGCCCTGACCCTGTACACCCTGCTGCTGGCGCGGTTCTATCCGTTGCAAACGTTCCCCATCGCCCGCGAAAACCTGCAGATCTACGGGATGTGGCTGAGCTTTGCCCTGTCTGCCGCCGTGATCACTTTTTTTGCTGCGCGCATGGCCGAAGAGCTGCGCCGCCAGGAAGAACTGCGCGCCATTCGCCGCGAAGAAGGCCTGCGTGACCAGCAACTGCTCGCCGTCGCCACCCAGGCTGCTGGCGCGGCTCACGAATTGGGCACGCCGCTGGCGACCATGAGCGTGCTGCTCAACGAAATGACCCAGGACCATCACGACCCGGCGCTGCAAGAGGATCTCGGCGTGCTGCGCGAACAGGTCAAGCAATGCAAGCAAACCTTGCAGCAACTGGTACGCGCGGCTGAAGCCAATCGCCGCCTGGCGGTCGAGATGCAGGACGTGACCCAGTGGCTCGACGAAGCCCTGAACCGCTGGCACCTGATGCGCCCCGAAGCCAGCTACCGTTTCCATCTGCTGGGGCAGGGGACCGTGCCGCGCCTGGCGCCACCGCCGGACCTGACTCAAGCTTTGCTCAACCTGCTGAACAACGCCGCCGACGCCTGCCCCGAAGGCCTGGAAGTCCGGCTGGATTGGGATGTGGATGACCTGACGATCAGCATTCGCGACCATGGTGCAGGCGTGCCGCTGGCCATCGCCGAGCAGATCGGCAAACCTTTCTTTACCACCAAGGGCAAAGGCTTCGGCCTGGGCCTGTTTTTGAGCAAGGCCAGCGTGACCCGCGCGGGCGGCTCAGTGAAGCTCTATAGTCATGAGGAAGGCGGTACGCTCACCGAGCTGCGCCTGCCCCGTGTCGCACGAGGAGATATCGATGAGTGACGAGATCCAAGTCGAAGGCGAAGAACTGCCGCACCTGTTGCTGGTAGATGATGACGCCACGTTTACCCGCGTGATGGCGCGCGCCATGAGCCGTCGCGGTTTTCGCGTGAGCACTGCCGGCTCCGCCGAAGAAGGCCTGGCCATCGCCCAGGCCGACTTGCCGGACTACGCCGCGCTCGACCTGAAAATGGATGGCGACTCCGGCCTGGTGCTGTTGCCCAAGCTGCTGGAACTCGACCCGGAAATGCGTGTGGTGATCCTCACCGGTTACTCCAGCATCGCCACTGCCGTCGAAGCCATCAAGCGCGGTGCCTGCAACTACCTGTGCAAGCCGGCGGATGCCGATGACGTACTGGCTGCGTTGCTGTCCGAGCACGCCGACCTCGACACCCTGGTGCCGGAAAACCCGATGTCGGTGGACCGCCTGCAGTGGGAACACATCCAGCGCGTCCTCACCGAACACGAAGGCAATATCTCCGCCACTGCCCGCGCCCTGGGCATGCACCGGCGCACCCTGCAACGCAAACTGCAGAAGCGTCCGGTACGCCGCTGAACCTAAGCTGAACAGCCTGCTTCAGGCCGCACGGAACCCTGAACCGATCACCTATGATCGGTTCAAACGCCTGCCTTCCTCCCTACGAGCCTGAACGATGAATCAGAACGCTGAGTACTCTGCGGTCAATGACGCTGTGCGTGGGCAATTTTTTCGCCGAACCTGGGCGATGATCACGCCTTATTGGCAAAGTGAAGAGAAGGGCAAGGCCTGGTTGTTGCTCGCCGTGGTGATTGGCCTGTCGCTGTTCAGCGTGGCCATTTCCGTGTGGCTCAACCACTGGTACAAGGACTTCTACAACGCCCTGGAAAACAAGGACACCGCCGCCTTCTGGCAACAGATCGTTTACTTCTGCGGTATCGCCACGGTGGCGATTCTCGGCGCGGTCTACCGTCTCTACCTCACTCAGATGCTGACCATTCGCTGGCGTGCATGGCTCACCGAAAAGTATTTTGCCCGCTGGCTTGGCAACAAGAACTACTACCAGCTGGAGCAGGGCGGCTACACCGATAACCCGGACCAGCGGATTTCCGAAGACCTCAACAGCTTTACCCTCAACACCCTGAGTCTTGGCCTTGGGCTGCTGCGCAATGTGGTCAGCCTGGTGTCGTTCTCCATCATCCTGTGGGGCGTGTCGGGCAGTATTGAAGTGTTCGGTATCACCATCCCCGGCTACATGTTCTGGTGTGCATTGGTCTATGCCGGTGTCGGCAGTTGGCTGACCCATCTGATCGGTCGTCGTTTGATCGGCTTGAGCAACCAGCAGCAACGCTTCGAAGCGGACTTGCGTTTCTCCATGGTGCGGGTGCGGGAGAATGCCGAGAGCATCGCCCTGTACAACGGCGAACCTAATGAGCATCAGCGGTTGAGCGCGCGGTTCGGGAAGGTCTGGCATAACTACTGGGACATCATGAAGGTGTCCAAGCGCCTGACGTTCTTCACTGCCGGCTATGAACAGATTGCGATCGTCTTTGCGTTTATCGTGGCTGCCCCGCGCTACTTTTCCGGCAAGATCGAACTGGGCGAACTGATGCAAATCAACTCGGCGTTCGGCAACGTGCAGGGCAACTTCAGCTGGTTTATCAGCGCGTACGCCGACCTGGCCGGCTGGCGCGCGACCAGCGATCGTCTACTGAGTTTTCAGCAGGCCATGCGTGAAAACGAGCAACGCCCAGCTGCCATCGACGTCAGCGCAGAGGGCGAGCGTCTTGTGGTGCAAGGGCTGGGCTTGAACCTGGTGGATGGTCGCCACCTGCTGACCGACGCCAACATGATCGTTGAGCCGGGCCAGCGCGTCATGCTCAGCGGCCGTTCCGGCAGCGGCAAAAGTACCTTGCTGCGCGCCATGGGACATCTCTGGCCGGCTGGTCACGGCAGCATTCGCCTGCCGGCCAGGCGTTACCTGTTCCTGCCGCAGAAGCCCTATCTGCCGATCGGCACACTCAAGGCGGTGTTGAGTTATCCACAGGACGACAGCGTCTATTCGGCAGAACGTTATGCACAGGTCCTGGAAACCTGTCGCCTGCCGCACCTGGTGGGGCGCCTGGATGAAGCCAACCATTGGCAACGCATGCTCTCGCCCGGCGAGCAACAGCGCCTGGCCTTTGCCCGAGCCTTGTTGTTCGCGCCGCAATGGCTCTATATGGACGAAGCGACATCGGCCATGGATGAAGAGGATGAGGCGACGTTGTATCAGGCGTTGATTGATGAGCTGCCGGGGTTGAGCATTGTCAGCGTCGGCCATCGCAGCAGCCTCAAGCGCTTCCATGGGCGGCATGTGCGGATCGAGGGTGGGTGGCTTCAAGAGCAACCTGTGGCCTGAGGCCGGACATTGGTCAATGTGGGAGAGGGCAAGCCCCCCTCCCGCAAGAGCGAGGCCAACAAAAAGCCCGGTTGATCAGCGATCAACCGGGCTTTTCTATTGCTTGAAAATAACTTACTTCTTCAAGCCGTAATGCTCATCCAGCATGCCTGGGGCGTTTGGCGTTTTTGGCGCGTAGTCCCGTGGCGGCTCCTGGTTTTCCCGGGGGGGAGTCAGGCGTTCCCGTGGAGTTTGCGGTGCATCGGAATGCAGCGCGGCCAGCAGGCGCTGGCGGGTGATGTCGTCGAGGGCCAGGCGGTTTGCGCCATCGGCGAGGTGATCCTGTACTTCCTGGTAGCTCTGGGTGAGTTTCTTGACCAGGGTCGCGGTGCTGTTGAAGTGGGTAACAACCTCGTTCTGATAACTGTCAAAACGTTCCTGAATGTCATCCAACTGACGCTGCGTGCGGTTAGGCGCGGCATTCGGCAGCAGGCGGGCAACCAGGAATCCAATGGCGACACCGGCAACCAAGGCGAGAGTCGGCAACAACCAAACTAAGAGCGAGTGTTCCACGAGTCCTTCCTCTATAAACGGCTTTGCTTTACGTTAACGGCTCAAACCTGCGCTGTATACCGCGATTAAGCTCGCAATGATGCCATGCACAGACTTTTAGCTAGACGAGTCGACCCTTTGAGAGGTCACGGAGTTCATTCCTTGCTCATGCGTGAAACCCCCGTTTTGATCGATGGCCCGGTAGGCCAATTGGAAGCCCTGTACCTGGATCACCCCGAGCCACGTGGCCTGGCGCTGATCTGCCACCCTAATCCGGTGCAGGGCGGGACCATGCTCAATAAAGTCGTTTCGACCCTGCAACGCACGGCTCGCGATGCCGGGTTGATTACTTTGCGTTTCAATTACCGTGGCGTCGGCGCGAGTGCCGGCACCCACGACATGAGCACCGGTGAAGTGGACGATGCCGAAGCGGCTGCCACCTGGCTGCGTGAAAAGCACCCCGACCTGCCGATCACCCTGCTCGGTTTTTCCTTTGGCGGCTACGTGGCAGCCAGCCTCGGCGGCCGCTTGGAAGCCAAAGGCGAAAAGCTCGCGCACCTGTTCATGGTCGCCGCGGCGGTGATGCGCCTGCGCGATACCGATGTGCTGCCCCACAGCTGCCCGTTGACCCTGATCCAGCCGGAAACCGACGAAGTGGTCGACCCGCAAACCGTCTACGACTGGTCCGCCGCCTTGAAACGCCCCCATGAGCTGCTGAAAGTGGCAGAATGCGGGCACTTTTTTCATGGCAAGCTCACCGATCTCAAGGATCTGGTGCTGCCGCGCCTCTCGAATTGATAGCAGTCTGATAAGCGATTACCCATGACGACTCGTACCCGTATCCTCACCGGCATCACCACCACCGGCACGCCGCACCTGGGCAACTACGCTGGTGCGATCCGCCCGGCGATCCTGGCCAGCCAGGATGCCAATGCCGACTCCTTCTACTTCCTGGCCGACTACCACGCCCTGATCAAATGCGATGACCCGCAGCGCATCCAGCGCTCGCGTATGGAAATCGCCGCGACCTGGCTGGCCGGTGGCCTGGATGTGAACCGGGTGACCTTCTATCGTCAGTCCGACATCCCGGAAATCCCCGAGCTGACCTGGCTGCTGACCTGCGTCGCCGCCAAGGGGCTGCTCAACCGCGCCCATGCCTACAAGGCCTCGGTGGACAAGAACGTGGAGACCGGCGAAGACCCGGATGCGGGCATCACCATGGGCCTGTACAGCTACCCGGTGCTGATGGCGGCGGACATCCTGATGTTCAACGCGCACAAAGTGCCGGTGGGCCGCGACCAGATCCAGCACGTGGAAATGGCCCGCGACATCGGCCAGCGCTTCAATCACCTGTTCGGCAACGGTAAAGAATTCTTCACCATGCCCGAGGCGTTGATCGAGGAAAGCGTTGCCACCTTGCCGGGCCTGGATGGCCGCAAGATGTCCAAGAGCTACGACAACACCATCCCGTTGTTCACCAGCGCCAAGGACATGAAAGACGCCATCTCGCGCATCGTCACCGACTCGCGCGCCCCTGGCGAAGCCAAGGACCCGGATAACTCACACCTGTTCACCCTGTACCAGGCGTTTGCGAGCAAGGCCCAGGAAGAAGAATTCCGCGCCGAACTGCTGCAAGGCCTGGGCTGGGGCGAGGCGAAGAACCGTCTGTTCCAGCTGCTTGATGGTCAGCTCGGCGAAGCGCGCGAGCGTTACCACCAGTTGATGTCGCGCCCTTCGGACATGGAAGACCTGTTGCAGGTCGGCGCCAGGAAAGCCCGTGCCGTCGCCGCGCCATTCCTGGCCGAGTTGCGTGAAGCGGTGGGCCTGCGTTCGTTCGTCGAACAGGCAGCAGCGCCGGTCGCGGTCAAGAAGAAGGCCGCGAAGGCCGCGCGTTTCGTGAGCTTCCGTGAAGACGACGGCAGCTTCCGCTTCCGTTTGTTGGCCGCCGATGGCGAGCAATTGCTGCTGTCGCGCAATTTTGCCGATGGTAAAGCGGCCGGCGCAGTCACCAAGCAACTGCAAAGTGGTGCTGCGCTGGACGTACGCAGCGAGGCCCTGAGCTTCAGCGTATGGCTGGACGGTGCCGCAGTGGCCGACAGCGCCGAGTTCGCCGATGCCGCATCCCGTGATGCCGCCATTGCAGCCCTGCGCATTGCGTTGACCCCAATCGAGGATTAACCCGACCAAGGGTTGATTGCCATTATCCAGGGCCGTCGTTACAGTGACGGCCCGTTTTTGTTGCCTTGCTAACGAAATTATGACGCCCCTAGAACGATACCAAGCTGATCTGAAACGCCCTGAATTCTTCCATGACGCGGCCCAGGAAACGGCGGTGCGTCATTTGCAGCGCCTGTACGACGACCTGGTTGCGGCCTCGCAAAGCAAGCCGGGGATGCTCAGCAAGCTGTTCGGCAAGAAAGACCACACGCCGGTCAAGGGCCTGTATTTCTGGGGCGGCGTAGGCCGGGGCAAGACCTACCTGGTCGATACGTTCTTTGAAGCGCTGCCGTTCAAGGAAAAGGTACGGACACACTTCCACCGCTTCATGAAGCGCGTGCACGAAGAGATGAAGACCTTGCCGGGCGAGAAAAACCCGCTGACCATCATCGCCAAGCGTTTCTCCGATGAAGCGCGGGTCATTTGCTTCGATGAGTTCTTCGTCTCCGATATCACCGATGCCATGATCCTCGGCACCCTGATGGAAGAGCTGTTCAAGAACGGCGTGACCCTGGTCGCGACCTCGAACATCGTGCCCGACGGCCTGTACAAGGACGGCCTGCAGCGCGCGCGCTTCCTGCCGGCCATTGCGCTGATCAAGCAGAACACCGAGATCGTCAACGTCGACAGCGGCGTCGACTACCGTCTGCGTCACCTCGAACAGGCGGAGTTGTTCCATTTTCCGCTGAACGAAGCGGCGCACGAAAGCCTGCGCAAAAGCTTCCGCGCCCTCACGCCGGAATGCACCCAGGCGGTGGAAAACGACAAGCTGATGATCGAGAACCGCGAAATCATCGCCCTGCGTACCTGCGATGACGTGGCCTGGTTCGAATTCCGCCAACTGTGCGACGGCCCACGCAGTCAGAACGACTACATCGAACTGGGCAAGATCTTCCACGCAGTGATCCTCAGCGGCGTGGAGCAGATGAGCGTCACCACCGACGACATCGCACGACGGTTTATCAACATGGTCGACGAGTTCTACGACCGTAACGTCAAGTTGATCATCTCGGCCGAAGTCGAGCTCAAGGATCTTTATACCGGTGGCCGCTTGAATTTCGAGTTCCAACGCACCCTGAGCCGCTTGCTGGAAATGCAGTCCCACGAGTTCCTGTCGCGCGGTCACAAACCTTAAGATCAATGCAGATCAAATGTGGGAGGGGGCTTGCTCCCGATCGCGGAGTGTCAGTCACTGTAGAAGTTGACAGATCCATCGCAATCGGGAGCAAGCCCCCTCCCACATTTACCCTGTGTATACCCCTATTTTATGCGGCTTGCTGAAACTGTTGCCGATATTGGTTCGGTGACAGCTCCGTGTGCTGCCTGAACAACCGCGCAAAGAAACTCGCATCGTCGTAACCCACCTCATAACTGATGGTCTTGATGCTCTTGCGGCTGCCCGAGAGCAGGCCCTTGGCCGTCTCGATACGCAGCCGTTGCAGGTAATGCAGCGGCTTGTCGCCGGTGGCGGTCTGGAAGCGGCGCATGAAGTTGCGGATGCTCATGCCGTGTTCCCGGGCGACGTCTTCGAAGCGGAATTTGTCGGCGAAGTGCTCTTCGAGCCAATGCTGGATCTGCAGGATGATCACGTCCTGGTGCAGCTTCTGGCCGCCAAAACCGATACGTCCCGGCGAGTAGCTGCGCTGCACTTCGTAGAGGATGTCGCGGGCCACGGCCTGGGCGATGTTGGCGCCGCAGAAGCGTTCGATCAGGTAGATATACAGGTCGCACGCCGAGGTGGTGCCGCCGGCGCAATACAGGTTGTCGGCGTCGGTGAGGTGCTTGTCCTGGTTGAGCTGGACCTTGGGGAAGCGTTCGCCGAACGCGTTGAAGAAACGCCAGTAGGTGGTCGCCTCCTTGCCATCGAGCAGGCCGGCTTCGGCCAGCCAGAACACCCCGGTGGCTTCGCCGCAGAGTACCGCGCCCCGTGCATGCTGTTCGCGCAGCCACGGCAGCACTTGCGGGTAGCGCGCGCACAGGGCATCGAAGTCATCCCAGAAGGCTGGTAGCACGATAATGTCGGCGTCTTCCAGGCCGCCGTCCACCGGCATGATCACGTCACTGAAGCTGCGCACCGATTTTCCGTCGGGGCTCACCAGGCGTGTTTCGAACGCTGGGGTCAGGCCCAGGCCTTGCTGTTTGCCATAACGCAGGCTGGCGAGATGGAAGAAGTCCTTGGCTTGCATCAGGGTCGAAGCGAATACCCGATCAATGGCCAAAATGCTGACGCGCCGCAATGGCGTGGAGATTTGGTTAGACATAATTTCATTTATTCTTATAGGGGAAAGTGGTCACCAGACGGCTGGATCGTCTTATTTTTTGTCGCATGTGTCCAGTGTCCTGTGACGCCATCGGGGCATAGGCTCTGTGGGCTCGTCCTTGTCCGACAATCCACGCAGGTGACCCATGATTCCGAGAACCTTGTTCAGCCCGGAGCACGAACTCTTCCGCCAGAGCGTGCGCACCTTTCTTGAAAAAGACGCTGCACCGTTTCACGGGCAATGGGAGAAGCAGGGCTACATCGACCGTAACCTGTGGAGCAAGGCGGGGGAGGCGGGAATGCTGTGTTCCCATCTGCCGGAGGAATACGGCGGGCTGGGCGCGGACTTTCTCTACAGCGCAGTAGTGATCGAAGAGATCAGTCGCCTGGGCCTGACCGGCATCGGCTTTTCCCTGCATTCGGACATTGTCGCGCCCTACATCCTGCATTACGGCAGTGAAGCGCTGAAGCACAAGTACCTGCCCAAGTTGATCTCCGGTGAGATGGTCACGGCCATCGCCATGACCGAGCCGGGTGCCGGGTCCGACTTGCAAGGGGTCAAGACCACCGCGGTGCTGGACGGTGATGAGTATGTGATCAATGGCTCCAAGACCTTTATCACCAACGGGTACCTGGCTGAGCTGGTGATCGTGGTCGCCAAGACCGATCCCAAGGCCGGTGCCAAGGGCACCAGCCTGTTTTTGGTGGAGTCCGATACGCCCGGCTTCGCCAAGGGCAAGCGCCTGGAGAAGGTCGGCATGAAGGCCCAGGACACCTCGGAGCTGTTCTTCCAGGACGTGCGGGTGCCCAAGGAAAACCTGCTGGGCCAGGCCGGCATGGGCTTCGCCTACTTGATGCAGGAATTGCCCCAGGAGCGTCTGACTGTCGCGATTGGCGCGCTGTCGTCTGCCGAGGCGGCGTTGCAGTGGACCCTGGAATACACCCGTGAGCGCAAGGCGTTCGGCAAGGCGATTGCCGACTTCCAGAACACCCGTTTCAAGCTGGCGGAGATGGCCACGGAGATTCAGATCGGCCGCGTATTCGTCGACAAATGCATGGCGCTGCACCTGGAAGGCAAGCTGGATGTGCCCACTGCCGCGATGGCCAAGTACTGGGCCACGGACCTGCAATGCAAGGTGCTGGACGAGTGCGTGCAGTTGCACGGCGGCTACGGCTTCATGTGGGAATACCCGATTGCGCGGGCGTGGGCGGATGCGCGGGTGCAGCGGATTTATGCGGGGACCAACGAGATCATGAAGGAGATCATTGCGCGGGCGCTTTGATTTTTGCTGGTCTTGAATGCGTCATCGGGGGCAGGCCCCCGATAGCGCTCTACAGATCAATCAAGGCGCAGGATTCGGATGATCCTTCTGAATCGCCTCAATCCCTTCCAGTACTTCCTTCGACAGCTTCAGATCAGCACTGGCGATGTTGCTGTCCAGTTGCTCCAGGTTCGTGGCGCCAATAATGTTGCTGGTCACGAACGGCTGTTGTGTCACAAACGCCAATGCCATCTGCGCCGGATCCAGGCCATGCTCCCGCGCCAGTGCCACATAACGGCTGCACGCCGCCTCCGACTGCGGGTTGAAGTAGCGGCTGAAGCGGCTGTACTCGGTCAGGCGCGCCTTGGCCGGGCGTGCGCCACCTTCGTACTTGCCACTGAGCATGCCGAACGCGAGGGGCGAGTAAGCCAGCAGGCCGCATTGCTCACGGATGGCCACTTCGGCCAAGCCCACTTCAAAGCTGCGGTTGAGCAGGTTGTAGGGGTTCTGGATCGATACCGCGCGGGTCCAGCCACGGGCTTCGGCCAGGGCCAGGAATTTCATGGTGCCCCACGGGGTTTCATTGGACAGGCCGATATGGCGGATCTTACCGGCCTTGACCTGCTCGTCCAGGGCTTCGAGGGTTTCCTCCAGCGGGGTGAGGTCGTCTTCGTCCTTGTGCTTGTAGCTCAGTTGGCCGAAGAAGTTGGTGCTGCGCTCCGGCCAGTGCAACTGGTAGAGGTCGATCCAGTCGGTTTGCAGGCGCTTGAGACTGGCGTCCAGTGCCTCGACGATGTGCTTGCGGTTGTGGCGCAGGTGGCCATCGCGGATGTAGTCGATAGTGTTGCCGGGGCCGGCGATCTTGCTGGCGAGGATCCAGTCGCCGCGGTCGCCGCGGCTTTTGAAGTAATTGCCGATATAGCGTTCGGTGGTGGCATAGGTGTCGGCCTTGGGCGGCACCGGGTACATTTCCGCGGTATCGAGGAAGTTGATCCCCGCCGCCTTGGCCCGTTCGATCTGCGCGAAGGCCTCTGCCTCGCTGTTCTGCTCGCCCCACGTCATGGTGCCCAGGGCTATCGCGCTCACGTTCAGATCCGTACGGCCCAGCTGTCGATAATCCATCGGGTACTCCTTCAGGGAAAACAATCATAAAAGCAGGTTGAATTTTTTTTCGCAATCTGCATAATTGCCCACCTCTTTCTGCAGTGGAAGTGATGCGCCGCCTGCCGAAGAATCTTGCCGTTGAACGGACGCGCCGACCCGAGCCCCCGATAGCGTCTGTATCCGGCTGCCTTTGACTTGTCAAAGTAAGCACTATTCAGTAAGATCCGCCGTCTAATTTACAGGGCGGCCCCTGAGGCTATTAAAGAATGACAACTTTTACTGCAAAACCGGAAACAGTTCAGCGCGACTGGTTTGTCGTCGACGCCGCTGGTCAGACCCTGGGTCGTCTGGCCACTGAAGTCGCCAGCCGTCTGCGTGGCAAGCACAAGCCTGAGTACACCCCTCACGTTGACACCGGTGACTACATCGTGATCATCAACGCTGAGCAGGTACGTGTTACCGGCAACAAAGCGCAAGACAAAATGTACTACCGTCACTCCGGTTTCCCAGGCGGTATCAAGTCTTCCAACTTTGAAGGCCTGATCTCCAAGAAGCCTGAAGCCCCGATCGAAATCGCGGTCAAAGGCATGCTGCCGAAGGGCCCACTGGGTCGCGATATGTTTCGCAAGCTGAAAGTCTATGCGGGCGCTGTACACCCTCATGCTGCTCAGCAGCCCCAAGAACTGAAGTTTTAACGGAATAGTTCATTATGTCGGCGACTCAAAATTACGGCACTGGCCGTCGCAAAACCGCAACCGCACGCGTTTTCCTGCGTCCGGGCACTGGTAACATCTCGATCAACAACCGCACTCTGGACAACTTCTTCGGTCGCGAAACTGCCCGCATGGTAGTTCGTCAGCCGCTGGAATTGACCGAGACTGTTGAAAAGTTCGACATCTACGTCACCGTTATCGGTGGCGGTGTAAGTGGTCAAGCTGGCGCAATCCGCCACGGTATCACTCGCGCTCTGATGCAGTACGACGAAACCCTGCGTGGCGCTCTGCGCAAAGCTGGCTTCGTGACTCGTGATGCCCGTGAAGTTGAACGTAAGAAAGTCGGTCTGCGTAAAGCGCGTAAGCGTCCGCAGTACTCGAAGCGTTAATTCGCTTTACGTTCCACAAAAACGCCCAGCCTCCTTACGGAGCTGGGCGTTTTTTATTGCCTGCGATTTATGCACATTTTTCACCGTGACAACTTGCCACATCCGTAGACCCCCTATACTACAAGGCCTGGAGGCGGAGCCCCGGGCAATTCCCTTGTCAGACGTGGGGCTTTTCATTACCATTCGGCAAAATTTTTATAAGTTCAGATTTAATACTTAGTAGACGCCTGATTTAACAGGCCAAAAAGCTGATGGGAGAGGACTGAATGAGCAATGACGGCGTGAATGCAGGCCGGCGTCGCTTCTTGGTAGCAGCCACATCCGTGGTGGGTGCTGCAGGAGCGGTGGGGGCTGCGGTCCCGTTCGTGGGGTCATGGTTTCCCAGTGCCAAGGCGAAAGCCGCAGGTGCACCGGTGAAGGTGAATATCAGCAAGATCGAACCAGGCCAGCAGATGATTGCTGAGTGGCGCGGCCAGCCGGTATTCATTGTTCGTCGTACGGAGGAAATCCTGGGAAATCTGAAAAAGATCGAAGGCCAGCTGTCTGACCCCAAATCTGAGAAATCCGACCAACCCGCCTACGCCAAAAACGAAGCACGTTCGATCAAGCCAGAGATTCTGCTGCTGGTCGGCCTGTGTACCCACTTGGGATGCTCACCCACCTTCCGCCCGGAAGTTGCCCCAGTCGATCTGGGTAAAGACTGGGTCGGTGGTTATTTCTGCCCCTGCCACGGCTCCCACTACGATCTGGCGGGTCGCGTCTACAAGTCCCAGCCCGCTCCCTTGAACCTGCCCGTGCCTCCGCATACCTACGAAACTGACGACCTCATTGTCATTGGCCTCGATAAGGAGAACGCGTGATGAGCAAGTTCATGGATTGGGTCGATGCACGCTTCCCCGCTACTAAAATGTGGGAAGACCATCTCAGCAAGTATTACGCCCCGAAGAACTTCAACTTCTTCTACTTCTTTGGCTCCCTGGCACTGCTGGTGCTGGTCAACCAGATCGTCACCGGTGTCTGGCTGACGATGAGCTACACCCCGTCGGCGGAGGAGGCGTTTGCTTCCGTCGAATACATCATGCGTGACGTCGAGTACGGCTCGATCCTGCGCCTGCTGCACTCCACCGGCGCTTCAGCGTTCTTTATCGTGGTCTACCTGCACATGTTCCGTGGCTTGCTCTACGGTTCGTACCAGAAGCCCCGCGAGCTGGTGTGGGTGTTCGGCATGCTGATCTACCTGGCGCTGATGGCGGAAGCCTTCATGGGCTACCTGCTGCCATGGGGCCAGATGTCGTACTGGGGCGCCCAGGTGATCATCTCGCTGTTCGGTGCCATTCCGGTCATCGGCAACGACCTGACCCAGTGGATCCGTGGTGACTACCTGATCTCCGGTATCACCCTGAACCGCTTCTTCGCCCTGCACGTCGTGGCGCTGCCGATTGTGATCCTGGGCCTGGTGGTGCTGCACATCCTGGCGCTGCACGAAGTGGGTTCCAACAACCCGGACGGCGTTGACATCAAGAAGCACAAGGACGAGAACGGCATCCCGCTGGATGGCATCCCGTTCCACCCGTACTACACCGTGAAAGACATTGTCGGCGTGGTAGTGTTCCTCTTCGTGTTCTGCTCGATCGTGTTCTTTTTCCCGGAGATGGGTGGTTATTTCCTCGAGAAGCCGAACTTCGAACAGGCGAACGCCTTCAAGACACCTGAGCACATTGCCCCGGTCTGGTACTTCACGCCGTTCTACGCGATCTTGCGGGCGATCCCCGACAAACTCATGGGCGTCATCGCCATGGGCGCGGCCATTGCGGTGCTGTTCGTGTTGCCGTGGCTCGACCGAAGCCCGGTCAAGTCCATGCGCTACAAAGGCTGGCTGAGCAAAATCTGGCTGTGGGTGTTCTGCATAGCATTCGTGATTCTGGGCGTGTTGGGCGTATTGGCGCCGACCCCTGAGCGTACGCTGCTGTCGCAGGTCTGCACCTTCCTGTACTTCGCCTACTTCATTCTGATGCCGTTCTACACCCGGCTCGAGAAGACCAAACCGGTTCCGGAAAGGGTGACTGGCTGATGAAAAAATTATTCGTTGCATTGATGCTTGCGGCGCTGCCGCTACTGTCCTTCGCTGCCGAACACGGCGGCCCGGAACTGGAAAAAGTCGATATCGACGTGTCTGACAAGACGGCTATGCAAGACGGCGCGCGTACGTTCGCCAACTACTGCATGGGCTGCCACAGCGCCAAGTTCCAGCGTTACGAGCGGGTGGCCGATGACCTCGGTATCCCCCATGAAATGATGCTGGAGAAGCTGGTGTTCACCGGTGCCAAGATCGGCGACCACATGAATATCGGCATGAAGCCTGCCGACGCCAAGACCTGGTTCGGCGCAGCACCGCCTGACTTGACGCTGGTGGCACGTGTACGCGGCACCGACTGGCTCTACGGCTACCTGAAATCCTTCTACGAGGACCCGGCGCGCCCTTATGGCGTGAACAACCGTGTGTTCCCGAACGTCGGCATGCCTAACGTTCTGGTCGGCCTGCAAGGCAAGCAAGTGGTAGGATGCAAGCAGGTTCAGGTCGTCGAAGACGGCAAGAAGCAATATGATCCGTTGACCGGGACGCCTTTGACTCATGAAGCGTGCGATCAACTGAAGATAGAAACCCCTGGTTCGTTGACTGACGAGCAGTTTGACGAGAAGGTCAAGAATCTTGTGACCTTCCTGGCCTATTCGGCCAACCCCGTCAAACTGCAACACCAGCGCATCGGGACGTATGTCTTGCTGTACCTGGCTTTCTTCTTCGTATTCGCTTATCTGCTTAAACGCGAATACTGGAAGGATGTGCATTGATCCAACCGTAAGCAATTGCTGTTAATCTTGCGCGCCCAGCGGCATCTCTAACCCGTAGCGACCTGGACTTTCCAGAGGCTGCAGAGATGCTTTCTGGGCGCGCTCGTTTTTGAGCTTTCCATAATTTCAACAAGCGAGGAGGACCGCCATGGGCGTGACCAATCGGTTGGCCTGTTACTCCGACCCCGCCGACCACTATTCCCACCGAGTACGCATCGTACTCGCAGAGAAGGGTGTCAGCGCCGAGATCATCAGTGTGGAGGTGGGTCGTCATCCGCCGAAACTGATCGAAGTGAACCCTTACGGCAGCTTGCCCACCCTGGTCGATCGTGACCTGGCGTTGTGGGAGTCAACCGTGGTGATGGAATATCTGGATGAGCGTTACCCGCATCCGCCTTTGCTGCCGGTGTATCCGGTGGCCCGTGCCAACAGCCGCCTGCTGATCCATCGGATCCAGCGAGATTGGTGCGGGCTGGTGGATTTGATCCTGGATACCCGCAGCAAAGAAGCCGCTCGGGTGCAGGCGCGCAAGGAATTGCGCGAGAGCCTGACCGGTGTTTCGCCGTTGTTCGCCGATAAACCTTTTTTCCTCAGCGAGGAACAAAGCTTGGTGGATTGCTGCCTATTACCCATACTCTGGCGCTTGCCGATTCTGGGCATTGAACTGCCACGGCCGGCCAAGCCGTTGCTTGATTACATGGAGCGCCAGTTTGCGCGTGAGGCTTTCCAGGCAAGTCTGTCTGGTGTCGAACGCGATATGCGCTAAGGCTTAAGGAGCCGTTGATGAACTCCAGTCGACCTTACCTGGTCCGCGCGCTCTATGAGTGGATTGTGGATAACGATTGCACCCCGCACATGCTGGTCAATTCCGAGTTTCCTGCGGTTCAGGTACCGCAGGGGTTTGCCAGTGACGGGCAGATTGTGTTGAACGTATCACCCAGTGCCGTGCGCCACCTGCACATGGACAATGAAGCGGTCAGCTTCGAAGGGCGTTTCGGCGGTGTGCCGCACACGCTGTACGTGCCGATTGGCGCTATCCTCGGCATCTATGCCCGGGAGAACGGCCAAGGCATGGTGTTCGATCTGGAGTCGCCTTTCGAGGACGACGAAGTGATTGAAGAGGAAGACGGCGATGATGTGCCGCCACCGGATAGCGAGCCACCGCGTCCAAGCGGTCGGCCGAGTCTGAAAGTGGTGAAGTAAGCGGCGTTCGCCTTCGGGTGCGCTGGAAAAATGCCTCGATCCGTATCGAGGCATTTTTTTGCACGCAGGATATGAGTGAAAGTCGCGACTGAACGGTGATCGTACAACCACCATGGGCTATGATGCCTCTTTACCCAACCGAGATAGATGACTCCAAATGGAAAACGCCAGCACCGCCCCTCGTCTTCCCCGCAAGCGCCGCAGCCTTGCCCAGGAATTGGTCACGGTGTTGTCCGAGCAGATCCGCGACGGCCAACTCAAGCGTGGCGACAAGCTGCCCACCGAATCGGCGATCATGGACGCCCATGGCGTCAGCCGCACCGTGGTCCGCGAAGCCATCTCCCGCTTGCAGGCGGCGGGGCAGGTGGAAACCCGTCATGGTATCGGCACCTTTGTGCTCGACACGCCGAGCCCGAGCGGCTTTCGAATCGACCCGGCTACGGTAGTCACTTTGCGTGACGTGCTGGCGATTCTCGAACTGCGTATCAGCCTGGAAGTGGAATCCGCCGGGCTGGCCGCACTGCGCCGTAGCGATGAACAGCTGGCCGCCATGCGCGCGGCCCTCGATGCCCTGAATGAAAGCGCGGCGCACGCCGGTGATGCAGTGGCCTCGGACTTCGCATTCCACCTGGAAATTGCGTTGTCCACCGGCAACCGCTACTTCACCGACATCATGACCCACCTGGGCACCAGCATCATCCCGCGTACGCGCCTGAACTCGGCACGCCTGGCCCATGATGACCACCAGCACTACATGGGGCGCCTGAGCCGCGAACACGAAGAAATTTATGAGGCGATTGCCCGCCAGGATTCGGATGCGGCGAGGGCGGCGATGCGCTTGCACCTGACCAATAGCCGTGAGCGGCTGCGCCATGCTCATGAAGAGGCTGAAAGGGCAGGCTGATCGTCAGCAGGTGGCTTATGTGCCGTTCAGCGTTTTCTATGACGTTTGCATTGATTGGATGTAGGACGCTAACGAGTCCAGTGTCGCTTTCTTCGCCACGTCATCAGGAAGGTTCAACTGAAGCGCCTTCACGGACGTGTCAATCACACGACGCCTTTCGTTCTCGTCAGCAATCAGCTCGGCCAAAGGCATATCGGGATCAAAGTCTTGATCTTTATTGTCCCGATGGGCTTCGAAACTGGAGGCCAGTAGGCCGAAAATTTCATCAGTGGTTTTCATGACGCACCTCTCTCATCAACCTTAGTAAAAGAAGCAAAAATCAAGCACAGACCGGAGCTGGCGCAACGTTAGGGTCCTTGATATTCAGTCGCATTGATTTTCCTGGGGTCCGTTCCCTTGTCGGCCTATGGTGCGGTGGCCTGACGCTTCAGGCATCAGGAGTGCTGCAACAAATCGCCTCAGGAGCCAATTTCTAAGCCCCCTGAGGTGTGTTATCCGCCCTTGATGAACGGTACATAACTGTTAGAACTCACAGTATCGACAGGCGGTACCGCTCAAGCCGGCGTATTCGGCTTGTAATCCTTGAGCAACAAATACGTACTCCACCCCCACCAATCATTGGTCCAGTGCTTGTCGTTGAGGTCATTCACGTCCTTGCGACGCAGCACCTTGTCTCCCTCCATCTTGAACAGCGGCGAAAAGTTATTCGCCGGGTTCTGCGCGGCATTCAGATCCGGCACATACAGCGGTGCCTTGAAGTTGGCCGGGGAGGGCGCAACGCCACTGATGAAGGTTTCGAAGATCTCATCAGCGGATGCCTGAACGGCGCGTTTGACCTGTGCCCGATTGGCTGCGTCGATACTGTCGAAATAGCGTTTGTCGCCATAGGCATGCCACTCGTCACCCATGGCATTGCGCACCTTGAGCCCGAACTTGCTGTCTTCATCGTGCATGAAGCGGCTGATCAGCGAGCCCAGTTCGCCCGGAGTGACGACCGCCGCCAGCTGTTTGCGCGGCACGCGCAGGTGGCCGGCAGAAAATAGATCGGTCAAGAAGTGATCGGCAAAGCCGTTCATGGCGTAGGCCAGTTCCAATGCCTGATCGGTACCGGTCTGGTGGGCCACTACAGCCTGTTGCAAGGCGGCTGTATGCCCCGCCAGGTAGGCCGCCATCGCCCATTCGCCGAAGTGGTCGGCGTTGTCCGCCGCCAGCTTCAGGTAGCGTCCAAGTGGGATCAATGCCGACACCGCGCTGCCGCCACCGGTGATGCGGTTCCATTCCTCGGACAATGTATCACCCAGGGCATCATAGGCTTCATGGGCTTGCTTGCCATCCTTGATCGCCTGGTTGACCGCGTTGATCTCTTTTTGCATCACCGCCAGGATCTTCGGCGCTTCGTCCCGCGCGGCTGGCAGCACGGCCAGTGAGTTGAACGCGGCGCTGAAGCGTTGCACACGATCGGCAGGTGAGGTGCCCTCGTTGATAGGCTGGCCGGGGATGCCATAAAAGTCACCGCCCAGGGCGATCACTTGGCCGTAGGTCAGTGCCAGCCCGTTGGGCAGGTGCAGTTCGACTTGCCGCGCGGGGATTGCCGGGGCGTCCTTGCTGAAGCGCAACAACGTATCGTCGCCGATGGCGGTGTGTTCACCGCCTTCGAAGCGCAGGGTAGGCGGTTTTTTTTGGGGTGCCGCAAGTTCAGGGCCTGACATGTTAGCTCCTTGCTATGTCGTAGGAATCTTCCTTGATGACTGTATGTATATACAGTAATGCCGAGCATAGAGGAATAATTTCCTACGTCAAGAACACCGCTGCCCAAGCCTTTCAACTCCCTCAAGTGCACAACGCCGATGAATTGCAGTTGACGAAATTATTTATAGTTGTACGATGACGTACGACATCAACAAAACCAACAACCTTTCAATAGAAAGTCTTCGCCCAGGGTGTTCGAATAATGAATCCACAAGAACTGAAGTCCATCCTCTCCCACGGTCTGCTGTCTTTCCCGGTGACCGATTTCAACGCCCAGGGTGACTTCCACCAGGCGGGCTACATCAAGCGCCTGGAATGGCTGGCCCCCTACGGCGCCACTGCTTTGTTCGCAGCGGGCGGCACAGGTGAGTTTTTCTCCCTCGCCGCCAGCGAATATTCCCAAGTGATCAAGACCGCCGTTGATACCTGCGCTACCAGCGTGCCGATCCTCGCCGGTGTCGGTGGTTCGACCCGCCAGGCCATCGAGTACGCGCAAGAAGCCGAGCGCCTGGGCGCCAAAGGCCTGCTGCTGCTGCCGCACTACCTCACCGAAGCCAGCCAGGATGGCGTTGCCGCCCACGTTGAAGCGGTGTGCAAATCGGTCAAGATCGGTGTGGTGGTCTACAACCGCAACGTGTGCCGCCTGACCGCTCCGCTGCTGGAACGCCTGGCCGAGCGCTGCCCGAACCTGATCGGCTACAAGGATGGCCTGGGTGACATCGAGTTGATGGTGTCGATCCGCCGCCGTCTGGGCGATCGTTTCAGCTACCTCGGCGGCCTGCCGACCGCAGAGGTCTACGCCGCTGCCTACAAGGCCCTGGGCGTACCGGTGTACTCCTCGGCGGTGTTCAACTTCATCCCGAAAACCGCGATGGATTTCTACCACGCCATTGCCAAGGACGATCACGCCACCGTCGCCAAGATCATCGACGACTTCTTCCTGCCGTACCTGGACATCCGTAACCGCAAGGCCGGTTATGCCGTGAGCATCGTCAAGGCGGGTGCAAAAATCGTCGGCTATGACGCAGGCCCTGTGCGCACGCCGCTGACCGATCTGCTGCCGGAAGAATACGAAGCCCTGGCCGCGCTGATCGACAAGCAAGGTCCGCAATAAATTATCCACAAGGCCGCTGAGCAATCAGCGGCCTTTTGCGTCAGGAGAAGATTCGTGTCCCAAGTAAAGCGTTTTGAGAACTACATCAACGGTGAATGGGTTGCCGGCGCCGACTACTGCGTCAACCTCAACCCGTCGGAGTTGTCCGATGTCATTGGTGAATACGCCAAGGCCGACGTCACCCAGGTCAACGCCGCCATCGACGCCGCCCGTGCCGCATTCCCGGCCTGGTCCACTTCCGGGATCCAGGCTCGCCACGATGCCCTGGATAAAGTCGGCAGCGAAATCCTCGCCCGTCGCGAAGAACTCGGCACCCTGTTGGCCCGTGAAGAAGGCAAGACCCTGCCGGAAGCCATCGGCGAAGTGACCCGCGCCGGTAACATCTTCAAGTTCTTCGCCGGTGAATGCCTGCGGTTGTCCGGCGACTACGTGCCGTCGGTACGCCCGGGCGTCAACGTGGAAGTCACCCGTGAAGCCCTCGGCGTGGTCGGCCTGATCACCCCGTGGAACTTCCCGATCGCCATTCCCGCCTGGAAAATCGCCCCGGCCCTGGCCTACGGCAACTGCGTGGTGATCAAGCCGGCTGAACTGGTACCGGGCTGCGCCTGGGCCCTGGCGGAGATCATCTCCCGGGCCGGTTTCCCTGCCGGTGTGTTCAACCTGGTAATGGGCAGCGGCCGTGTGGTGGGCGATGTGCTGGTCAACAGCCCGAAAGTCGACGGCATCAGCTTCACCGGCTCCGTCGGTGTGGGTCGCCAGATCGCTGTCAGCTGCGTATCGCGCCAAGCCAAAGTGCAGTTGGAAATGGGCGGCAAGAACCCGCAGATCATTCTCGACGACGCCGATCTCAAGCAGGCCGTCGAGTTGTCGGTACAGAGCGCGTTCTACTCCACCGGCCAGCGTTGCACGGCGTCCAGCCGCCTGATCGTCACCGCCGGTATCCACGACCAGTTCGTCGCGGCCATGGCCGAGCGCATGAAGTCGATCAAGGTCGGCCACGCGCTGAAAAGCGGCACCGACATCGGCCCGGTGGTTTCCCAGGCTCAACTGGACCAGGACATGAAGTACATCGACATCGGCCAAAGCGAAGGCGCGCGGCTGGTGAGCGGTGGCGGCCTGGTCACCTGCGACACCGAAGGCTACTACCTGGCGCCAACGCTGTTTGCCGACAGCGAAGCCGCCATGCGTATCAGCCGTGAAGAGATCTTCGGCCCAGTCGCCAACGTCGTGCGCGTGGCGGACTACGAGGCGGCACTGGCCATGGCCAACGACACCGAGTTCGGTTTGTCGGCGGGCATTGCCACCACGTCGTTGAAGTACGCCAACCACTTCAAGCGCCACTCCCAGGCGGGGATGGTGATGGTCAACCTGCCGACCGCAGGTGTGGATTACCACGTTCCATTCGGTGGCCGTAAAGGCTCGTCCTATGGCTCGCGGGAGCAAGGTCGCTATGCCCAGGAGTTCTACACCGTGGTGAAAACCAGCTACATCGGTTCGTAATACGCAACACCCAGTGGGGGCCGGAGGCCTGCCGGTCCCCACGACAAAAAACAGAAAACCATTACCCGCAAAAAAAATAATTAGTGGGAGTACTTCTACATGCAAGCGACCAAGCCGACCCATGTCCGCTATTTGATCCTGCTCATGCTGTTCCTGGTGACCACGATCAACTATGCCGACCGGGCCACCATTGCAATCGCGGGCTCCAGCCTGCAAAAAGACCTCGGCATCGACGCGGTCACCCTCGGTTATATCTTCTCCGCATTCGGTTGGGCCTACGTGGCCGGGCAAATCCCCGGCGGCTGGCTGCTGGACCGATTCGGCTCGAAAAAAGTCTATGCCCTGAGCATCTTCACCTGGTCACTGTTCACCGTGCTGCAAGGCTATGTCGGTGAGTTCGGTGTCTCCACCGCAGTGGTTGCGCTGTTCATGCTGCGCTTCATGGTGGGCCTGGCCGAGGCGCCGTCCTTCCCGGGCAACGCGCGCATTGTTGCCGCCTGGTTCCCGACCGCCGAGCGCGGTACGGCCTCGGCGATCTTCAATTCGGCGCAGTACTTCGCCACGGTGTTGTTCGCGCCGCTGATGGGCTGGATCGTCTACCGCTTCGGCTGGCAGCACGTGTTTATCGTGATGGGCGTGATCGGCATCGTGTTCTCGCTGATCTGGCTGAAAGTTATCCACAGCCCGCGCCAGCACCCGATGATCAACGAAGCCGAGCTCAATCACATCGCCGCCAATGGCGCGATGGTCGATATGGATCAGGACAAGGGCAAGGGTAAGAAAACCGACGGTCCGAAGTGGGATTACATCCGTCAGTTGCTGACCAACCGCATGATGCTTGGCGTGTACCTGGGCCAGTACTGCATCAACGGCATCACCTACTTCTTCCTGACCTGGTTCCCGGTGTACCTGGTGCAGGATCGCGGCATGACCATCCTCAAGGCCGGTTTCATCGCCTCGTTGCCGGCGATCTGCGGGTTTATCGGTGGCGTGCTGGGCGGGGTGATTTCCGACTACCTGCTGCGCAAAGGCCATTCGCTGACGTTCGCCCGCAAGGCGCCGATCATTGCCGGCCTGCTGGTCTCCAGCAGCATCATCGCGTGTAACTACGTTGACGTTGAGTGGATGGTGGTGGGCTTCATGGCCTTGGCCTTCTTCGGCAAGGGCGTCGGCGCACTGGGCTGGGCGGTCGTGTCCGACACCTCGCCGAAACAAATCGCCGGTCTCAGTGGCGGCTTGTTCAACACCTTCGGTAACCTCGCGTCGATCACCACGCCGATTGTCATCGGCTACATCATCAGCACCACCGGCTCGTTCAAGTGGGCCCTGGTGTTTGTCGGCGCCAACGCGCTGGTGGCGGTGTTCAGCTATCTGGTCATCGTCGGCCCGATCAAGCGTGTAGTACTCAAAGAGCCGCCAAGCAAGGGGCCTGAGTTGACCAACCTAACCGAAGCGCATTCCTGAGAGGCCCCGTGATGCAGTTGATTGAACATGCCGACTCGCCGCGCTCCATCCGCCTGCACGAGCGCGACAACGTAGTGATCGTGGTCAACGACCAGGGCGTACCGGCCGGGACCGAGTTCCCGGACGGCCTGGTGACCGTGGATTTCATCCCCCAGAGCCACAAAGTGACCCTGGAAGACATCCCCGAAGGCGGTCAGATTATTCGCTACGGACAGACCATCGGTTACGCCCTGGCGCCGATTCCGCGCGGCAGTTGGGTCCAGGAAGATCAACTGCGCATGCCCACCGCGCCACCGCTGGACAGCTTGCCGCTGTCCACCGAGGTGCCTGAAGCCCAGGCACCGTTGGAGGGGTTTACCTTCGAGGGCTATCGCAACGCCGACGGTACCGTGGGCACGCGCAATATCCTCGGCATCACCACCACGGTGCAGTGTGTGACGGGCGTGCTGGACCATGCGGTCAAGCGCATCAAGGACGAATTGCTGCCCAAGTACCCTCACGTCGATGACGTGGTGGCGCTGACCCACAGCTACGGCTGCGGGGTAGCGATCACCGCGACGGATGCCTACATCCCGATCCGTACCGTGCGTAACCTGGCGCGCAACCCGAACCTGGGCGGCGAAGCCCTGGTGATCAGCCTGGGCTGCGAGAAATTGCAGGCCGGGCAGGTGATGCACGACAACGACAGCTCCGTCGACCTCAGCGAGCCGTGGCTGTATCGGTTGCAGGATTCCAGCCATGGCTTTACCGAGATGATCGAGCAGATCATGGACTTGGCCGAAGTGCGCCTGAAGAAGCTCGACCAGCGTCGCCGGGAAACCGTGCCGGCGTCCGAGTTGATCCTGGGCATGCAGTGCGGCGGCAGTGATGCGTTTTCCGGCATCACCGCCAACCCGGCGCTGGGCTATGCCTCGGATTTGTTGCTGCGGGCCGGGGCAACGGTGATGTTTTCCGAAGTCACCGAAGTGCGGGATGCCATTTACCTGCTGACTTCGCGCGCAGAGACGAAGGAAGTTGCCGAAGAGTTGGTCAGGGAAATGGACTGGTACGACCGTTACCTGGCCAAGGGTGAAGCGGATCGCAGTGCCAACACCACGCCAGGCAACAAGAAGGGCGGGCTGTCGAACATTGTCGAGAAGTCCCTGGGCTCCATCGTCAAGTCCGGCAGCAGCGCGATCAACGGCGTGCTGGGCCCGGGCGAGCGCTTCAAGAGCAAGGGCCTGATCTTCTGCGCGACACCGGCCAGTGATTTTGTCTGCGGCACCCTGCAACTGGCGGCGGGGATGAACCTGCATGTGTTCACCACCGGGCGTGGTACCCCTTACGGGCTGGCGATGGCCCCGGTGGTGAAGGTCTCGACGCGTACGGAGCTGGCGCAGCGCTGGCCGGACCTCATCGATATCGACGCCGGGCGCATTGCCACCGGGCGCGCGACCATCGAGGAGTTGGGCTGGGAGTTGTTCCACTTCTACCTGGACGTGGCCAGCGGTAAGAAGCAGACCTGGGCGGAACATCACAAGCTGCATAACGACATCACCTTGTTCAACCCGGCGCCGATTACCTGATTGTGGTGAGCGGGCTTGCCCCGCGCTGGGTGGCGAAGCCGCCCTAAACTCAGGACTTTCAACTCTAACTGAAGGAACTCAGTGCCTGAGATGGGGCGGCTTCGCCACCCAGCGCGGGGCAAGCCCGCTCACTACAGGGATCTGGACCAGACTAACCGGGTTGTAGTGGCTTATCATTAGCCACCTGACGACGCTCACCAAGGTTCTCCCCGGCATGCTGGCTATTTTCCTCACCACCCTCACCATCACTGCGCCGGTATTCGCCATGCTGTTCCTGGGTGTGCTGCTCAAGCGCATCAACTGGATCAACGACAACTTTATCCACACGGCTTCGTCCCTGGTGTTCAACGTCACCATGCCGGCGCTGCTGTTCCTCGGCATCCTCCACGCCGACCTGCACTCGGCGCTCAAGCCGGGGTTGCTGATCTATTTTGCCGTCGCCACGCTGCTGAGCTTTGCCCTGGCCTGGGGCTGGGCGATTTTTCGCTGCAAGCGTGAAGACCGAGGCATCTACACCCAGGGCGCGTTTCGCGGCAATAACGGAGTGATCGGCCTGGCCCTGGCGGCCAGCATGTACGGCGACTACGGCATTTCCCTCGGCGCGATCCTCGCGGCGCTGGTGATCCTGTTCTACAACACCCTGTCGACCATTGTGCTGGCGGTGTACAGCCCGGTGATCAAGTCCGACCCGTGGAGCATCTGCAAAAGTGTGGTAGCCAATCCGCTGATCATCAGCGTGATCGTGGCGGCGCCGTTCGCGTATTTTCAGATTGGCCTGCCGGGCTGGCTGGAAAAATCCATGCAGTACCTGGCGGACACCACCTTGCCGCTGGCATTGATCTGCATTGGCGGCACCCTGTCCCTGGCGGCGCTGCGCAAGAGCGGCAATATGGCGCTGAGCGCGAGCTTGATGAAGATGGTCTGGCTGCCGGTGGTCGCGACCCTGGGCGCGTGGCTGCTGGGCTTTCGCGGGCCGGAGTTGGGGATCCTGTTCCTGTACTTCGGTGCGCCGACTGCCGCGGCGAGCTTCGTGATGGCCAGGGCGGCCGAGGGCAATCATGAACTGGCGGCGGCGATTATCGTGATCACCACGCTGATGGCGGCAGTGACCACGAATATCGGGATTTTCGTGTTGCAGGCGGGTGGCTGGATCTAGCCTTCTTTCTGATAGGTGTCGATGACTTCCTGCGCCGCCCGAAACGCATCAATCGCCGCCGGTACGCCGGCATACACCGCGCAATGCAGCAGCGCTTCGCGAATTTCCTCCACAGTACAGCCATTGTTCAACGCGCCACGCACGTGGCCCTTGAGCTCCTGGGGGCACTTGAGTGCGGTGAGGGCGGCGAGGGTGATCAGGCTGCGCGTCTTCAGCGGCAAGCCTTCGCGGGTCCACACGCTGCCCCAGGCATGTTCGTTGACGAAGTCCTGCAGCGGCTGGGTGAATTCGGTGGCGTTGCCCAGGGCGCGGTCGACGAACACATCGCCCATCACCTGGCGACGCATTTCAACCCCGGGCTTTTTCTGATCGGTCATTGCGATTCCCTCTTGTGTTGGCGGCGCCAGGCTCGCAGCGTGCTGAACAACAGGAAAGCCACCAGCACTGGCAGGACGTAATACAGCATCAGTTGTTCAAGCTTGTTGGCCAGGGGCATGCCGGTGGTGAACGACATCACGTGCAGCCCATACGCCAGGTACAGGCCCAGCAGTACCAGGCCTTCGGCGCGGGTGACGCGGTAGCCGGTATAAAACACCGGCAGGCACAGCACCACCACGCCGAGCATCACCGGCAGGTCAAAGTCCAGGGCGTTGGGCGACACCGACAGCGGCGAAGGCGCGAGCAACGCGGTCAGCCCCAGTACGCCCAGCAGGTTGAACAGGTTGCTGCCGATCACGTTGCCCACGGCAATTTCCCGCTGGCCGCGCAGGGCGGCAATCAGTGAGGTGGCCAGGCAGGGCAGTGACGTGCCGACGCCGATCAGCGTAAGGCCGATGATGCGCTCCGACAGGCCCAGGTCAGCCGCCACATCCACCGCCGCGCCGAGCAGCAAGTGCCCGGCCAGCACGAGGATCAACAACCCGCCGAGCATCTGCAGCACACTGCTCAGCCACGGCGCCCGGGCGACGGTATCCAGGGTGCGCGGGCGGCGCGAATGGCGGGTCTGGTAATGCAGCACGCCGAGGTAGGCCAGCAGGGCAATCAGCAGCAGCAGGCCATCGACCGGCGTCAGTTCTTCATTGGCCGCCAGGGTAAACACCAGCAGTCCGGCGAGGATCATCACCGGAATATCCAGGCGCACCAGCTGCCGTGAGACGCGCAGGGGGATGATCAGCGCCGACAGGCCCAGGGTCACGAGGATGTTGAAGATGCTGCTGCCGATCACGCTGCCCACGGCAATGTCGGTATTGCCGGCCAGGGTGGCCTGCAGGCTGACGGTCATCTGGGGCGCGCTGCTGCCGAAGGCGACGACCGTAAGACCGATGATCAGCGGCCGCACCTTGAGGCTGGCGGCCAGGCGCACGGCGGCGCGCACCAGGATCTCGGCGCCGAGGATCAGCAGCACCAGGCCGCTGACCAGTTCGAGCAGGCTCCAGGGCGAGAGGGCGGTTAATCCGAAAATGACCAGGGCTCCGTCTTCAATTGCTCAGGGCTTGCACGCGAACCCGCGCAGTGCCGCTGCCCAGCATACCCAGTTGCTCGGCCGCCTTGCGTGATAGATCGATCAAGCGCCCACGGGTATGCGGGCCGCGATCGTTGATGCGGACCACGACGGATTTGTCGTTGTCGAGATTGGTGACCTTGACCTGGGTGCCGAAGGGCAGTCGCCGGTGGGCGGCGGTCAGGGCGTTCTGGTTGAAGGGTTCACCGCTGGCGGTTTTCTTGCCATGGTGCCTGGCGCCGTAATAAGAGGCGGTGCCGGTTTCGTCGTAGCCGTTGGGGTCGATGAGGCCGCTGGCGCAGCCGGCCAGCAGTGAGAACAGAGCCCATAGGCCTAATAGACGCTTCATTATCAAGGTGCCCCCATCACAAATGTGGGAGGGGGCTTGCCCCCGATAGCGGTGATTCAGTCAAAACAGCAGTGACTGACACTCTGCTATCGGGGGCAAGCCCCCTCCCACAGGGAGTCCGAGTCAGGCATGAAGTCTCGCCCGGACCATTCATCGCAATCAGCCTTCGAGCTTGCTTTTCAGCAGTTCGTTCACCTGTTGCGGGTTGGCCTTGCCTTTGGAGGCTTTCATCGCCTGGCCGACAAAGAAACCGAACATCTTGCCGCGCTTGGCTTCGTCTGCCGCACGGTACTGTTCGACCTGCTCGGCGTTGGCCGCCAGCATTTCATCCAGCACGGCCGAGATGGCGCCGCTGTCGGTGACTTGCTTGAGACCGCGTTTCTCGATGATCTCGTCGGCGCTGCCTTCACCGCTGGCCATGGCTTCGAACACGGTCTTGGCGATTTTGCCGGAGATGGTGTTGTCCTTGATGCGCAGCAGCATGCCGCCCAATTGCTCGGCCGACACCGGTGCTTCGTCGATCTCCAGGCCCTGTTTGTTCAGCAGGCTGCCCAGCTCGACCATCACCCAGTTGGCCGCCAGCTTGGCGTCACCGGCAATGCTCACGACCTTTTCGAAGTAGTCGGCTTGCTCACGGCTCGAAGCCAGCACGCTGGCATCGTAGATCGACAGGCCGAACTGCGCCTGGAAGCGCTCGCGTTTTTGCGGCGGCAACTCCGGCAGGGTGGCGCGGATGTCATTGAGGAACGAATCCTCAAGCACCACCGGTAACAGGTCCGGATCGGGGAAGTAACGGTAGTCGTTGGCTTCCTCTTTGCTGCGCATGGCGCGGGTTTCGTCTTTGTTCGGGTCGTACAGGCGCGTTTGCTGGATCACCTTGCCGCCGTCCTCGATCAATTCGATCTGGCGCCGCACTTCGGTGTTGATCGCTTTCTCGATAAAGCGGAACGAGTTGACGTTCTTGATCTCGCAGCGAGTGCCGTACTCGGCCTGGCCTTTTGGCCGCACCGACACGTTGCAGTCGCAACGCAGCGAGCCTTCGGCCATGTTGCCGTCACAGATGCCCAGGTAACGCACCAGCGCGTGGATGGTCTTGACGTAGGCCACGGCTTCCTTGGCGCTGCGCATGTCCGGCTCGGACACGATCTCCAGCAGCGGGGTGCCGGCACGGTTCAGGTCGATACCGGTGGCACCGTTGAACTCTTCGTGCAGGCTCTTGCCGGCGTCTTCTTCCAGGTGCGCACGGGTGACGCCGACACGCTTGATGGTGCCGTCTTCCAGCGGGATGTCCAGGTAGCCCTTGCCGACGATCGGCAATTCCATCTGGCTGATCTGGTAGCCCTTGGGCAGGTCCGGGTAGAAGTAGTTCTTGCGCGCGAACACGTTGTGCTGGCCGATCTCGGCGTCAATCGCCAGGCCGAACATCACCGCCATGCGCACGGCTTCCTGGTTCAGCACCGGCAGTACGCCAGGCATGCCCAGGTCTACCAGGCTGGCCTGGGTGTTGGGCTCGGAGCCGAACGTGGTGGCGCTACCGGAGAAAATCTTCGATTGGGTGGCGAGCTGGGTATGAATCTCCAGCCCGATCACAACTTCCCATTGCATAGTGTTCTCCTCAGAAGCCGGTAGGGGTGCGAGTGTGCCAGTCGGTGTTCAACTGGTACTGGT
Source organism: Pseudomonas sp. CFBP13509 (assembly GCF_005233485.1). NCBI lineage: Bacteria > Pseudomonadati > Pseudomonadota > Gammaproteobacteria > Pseudomonadales > Pseudomonadaceae > Pseudomonas > Pseudomonas sp. CFBP13509. The sequence continues at coordinate 34,553 of NZ_QGAA01000012.1, read as the reverse complement.
GCGCCACATTGAGCAGGCGGCCTTCCTGGAAGTACGGGGCGAGCAATTGCACGCCCACCGGCAGGCCATCGACGAAACCGGCAGGCATGGACAAGCCCGGCAGGCCCGCGAGGTTGGCGGTGATGGTGTAGAGGTCTTCCAGGTACTCGGCAATCGGGTCGCCGGTCTTGGCGCCGATCTTCCAGGCCGGGTTCGGCGTGGTTGGGCCGAGGATCACGTCGACTTCTTCAAAGGCAGCCATGAAGTCGTTCTTGATCAGGCGTCGGATCTTTTGCGCCTTGAGGTAGTACGCGTCGTAATAGCCGGCGGACAGGGCGTAGGCACCGACCATGATCCGGCGTTGCACTTCGGCACCGAAGCCTTCGCCACGGGAGCGTTTGTACAGGTCGGTCAGGTCCTTCGGGTTCTCGCAGCGGTAGCCGAAGCGCACGCCGTCGAAACGCGACAGGTTGGAAGAGGCTTCTGCCGGCGCGATCACGTAGTAGGCAGGAATCGCATGCTGGTTGTTCGGCAGGCTGATTTCCTTGATCACGGCGCCGAGCTTTTCCAGCTCCTTGACGCTGTTGTGCACCAATTCGGCAATGCACGGGTCGAGACCGGCGCTGAAGTATTCCTTCGGCACGCCGATGCGCAGGCCCTTGAGCGAAGCATTGAGGCTGGCGCTGTAGTCCGGCACCGGTTCATCGATGCTGGTGGAGTCCTGGGCGTCGAAGCCTGCCATGCCTTGTAACAAAATCGCGCAGTCTTCGGCCGTGCGGGCCAGTGGGCCGCCCTGATCGAGGCTGGAGGCGTAGGCGATCATGCCCCAGCGGGAAACCCGACCGTAGGTCGGCTTCAGGCCGGTGAGGTTGGTGAAGGCCGCCGGCTGGCGGATCGAGCCGCCGGTGTCGGTCGCCGTGGCGGCTGGCAGGAAGCGCGCGGCAACGGCCGCAGCCGAACCACCGGATGAACCGCCGGGCACGTGTTCCAGGTTCCATGGGTTCTTCACCGCGCCGTAGTAGCTCGACTCGTTGGCCGACCCCATGGCGAATTCGTCCATGTTGGTCTTGCCCAGGGTCACGGCCCCGGCAGCGGCCAGCTTGGCGACCACGGTGGCGTCGTAGGGCGCCTTGAAGTTGTCGAGCATCTTCGAGCCGCAGCTGGTGCGCACGCCCTGGGTGCAGAACAGGTCCTTGTGGGCGATCGGTGCGCCCAGCAGGGCACCGTTTTCACCGTTGGCGCGGCGTACATCCGCGGCCTTGGCCTGGCTCAGGGCCAGCTCTTCGGTGAGGCTGATGAAGCTGTTGACCTTGGGGTCCAGCTCGGCGATGCGCGCAAGCAGGGTCTTGGTCAGCTCTTCGGAGGAAAACTTTTTGTCGGCGAGACCGCGGGCGATCTCGGCCAGAGTCATGTGATGCATGAAAGGCTCTTTCCCTTTAGTCGATGACTTTCGGAACCAGGTACAGGCCGTTTTCGACCGCTGGCGCGATGGACTGGTAGGCCTCGCGATTATTGCGCTCGGTCACGACGTCTGCGCGCAGGCGCTGGCTGGCTTCCAGCGGGTGAGCCAGGGGCTCGATGCCGTCGGTATTCACGGCCTGCATTTGGTCAACCAGCCCGAGAATGCTGTTCAGGGCTGCGGTGGTCTGTGGAAGATCGGCTTCATTCAGGCCAAGCGAGGCCAGATGAGCGATTTTTTCCACGTCGGAGCGTTCAAGCGCCATGGGAATCTCCAGTGGAAAACAGAACGGAGGCTGTCCGTGTGTTAGATTGTCGGAACACTACCGCATTTCTACGGTCTTACGGCCGCGATTGTGGGGGTTGGTGCACAGAAAGTCGGCCAATTTAGCACATTGGCGCCTTGCCCAAAATCCCTGTCGTTGTTAGAGTTTGCCGCACTTTTTTACCCACGCGTTGCCTAGGGTCCTTTCCCCATGTTCAAGAAACTGCGTGGCATGTTTTCCAGCGATCTTTCCATTGACCTGGGCACTGCCAACACCCTTATTTACGTGCGCGAGCGCGGTATCGTCCTGAATGAGCCGTCGGTTGTGGCCATTCGGACCCATGGTAATCAGAAAAGTGTCGTTGCCGTCGGCACCGAGGCCAAGCGCATGCTCGGCCGAACACCAGGCAATATTGCTGCCATTCGTCCGATGAAAGACGGCGTGATCGCCGACTTCAGCGTCTGCGAAAAGATGCTGCAGTACTTCATCAACAAGGTTCACGAAAACAGTTTCCTGCAGCCCAGCCCTCGTGTGCTGATCTGTGTTCCGTGCAAATCCACCCAGGTGGAGCGTCGTGCCATCCGTGAATCGGCCCTTGGCGCCGGTGCCCGCGAAGTGTTCCTGATCGAAGAGCCGATGGCTGCTGCGATCGGTGCCGGCCTGCCGGTTGAAGAAGCGCGCGGTTCGATGGTGGTGGATATCGGTGGTGGTACCACTGAAATCGCCCTGATTTCTCTGAACGGTGTGGTGTATGCCGAATCCGTACGTGTAGGCGGCGACCGTTTCGACGAAGCGATCATCACTTATGTACGTCGCAACTACGGCAGCCTGATCGGCGAATCCACCGCCGAGCGCATCAAGCAGGAAATCGGTACCGCTTACCCGGGCGGCGAAGTTCGCGAAGTCGATGTTCGCGGTCGCAACCTGGCCGAAGGCGTTCCACGTGCCTTCACCCTGAACTCCAATGAAGTGCTGGAAGCTCTGCAAGAGTCCCTGGCCACCATCGTTCAGGCTGTGAAGAGCGCCCTGGAGCAATCGCCGCCGGAGCTGGCTTCCGACATCGCCGAGCGAGGCCTGGTGCTGACCGGTGGTGGCGCCCTGTTGCGCGACCTCGACAAGCTGCTGGCCCAGGAAACCGGCCTGCCGGTGATCGTCGCCGAAGACCCGCTGACCTGCGTTGCCCGTGGCGGTGGTCGTGCACTGGAAATGATGGATAAACACACCATGGACCTGCTCTCCAGCGAATAAGATCGTTGGTTGCACCATGTTTCGCCCGCAGGCAGCACTTTGCAGTGCTGCCTGTTGGCGTTTATCTTCTTCAATCTGCATCCAGGCCGGTTAGATGCCGTATGAATAAAGAGAACATTTGCCTGGGAGGAGCGGCCTATTAAACCGCTTTTCGCCAAAGGCCCCTCATTGGGCGTGCGCTTATTGGTGCTGGTCGTGCTTTCGGTCGCATTGATGGTGGTCGATGCCCGCTTTGCGCTGCTCAAGCCGGTGCGTAGCCAAATGTCGCTGGTGTTGATGCAGACCTACTGGATCACCGACCTGCCGCAACGTCTCTACCAGGGCGTGGCCAGCCAATTTGGCAGCCGCACCGAACTGGTTGCCGAGAACGAAAAACTCAAGACCGAAAACCTGCTGTTGCAGGGGCGCATGCAAAAGCTGGCAGCCCTCACCGAGCAGAACGTTCGGCTGCGCGAGTTGCTTAACTCTTCTGCGTTGGTCAACGAAAAGGTCGAAGTGGCCGAGTTGATCGGCATGGACCCCAACCCCTTTACCCATCGCATCATCATCAACAAGGGTGAGCGCGACGGTGTGGTCCTTGGTCAGCCGGTACTGGATGCTCGGGGACTGATGGGGCAGGTCGTCGAGCTGATGCCCTACACCTCGCGGGTCCTGCTGCTGACGGACACCACCCACAGCATTCCGGTGCAGGTCAACCGTAACGGCTTGCGCGCGATTGCCAGCGGTACCGGTAACCCTGAACGCCTGGAATTACGTCACGTCGCGGATACGGCCGACATCAAGGAAGGCGACCTGCTGGTCAGCTCCGGCCTGGGCCAGCGGTTCCCGGCAGGCTATCCGGTGGCAACGGTCAAGGAAGTGATCCACGATTCCGGCCAGCCCTTCGCCATTGTGCGTGCCGTGCCCACTGCCGCCCTGAACCGCAGCCGCTACCTGTTGCTGGTGTTCAGCGACAACCGTACTCCGGAAGAACGCGCCAACGACGCCGCCCAGGCCCAGGAAGCGGAAGACAAGAAGAACGGCACCGCGCCGATCATTCCTGCGACCGTGCCCAAGCCTCAGTCGACTACCCCCGCTGTACCGGCGGCAACTCCGGCAGCTACTGCGCCTGTGGCCACACCGGTCAAGCCTGCGGTCCATAGCGTGCACCCGGTGAAACCGACTGCAGCGAAACCGCCGGCCACCACGCCTGCCACTACGACGCCCGCTGCGAAGCCTCCAGCCGCAGCCCCGGCCACCACACGGCAGAGGGAGGAATAATGGCCGGTACTCATTCGAGCAATGGCTGGATCGTCTGGCTGACATTCGCCATCGGCTTGCTGCTCAGCGTTTCGCCGCTGCCGCAGTTCATGGAGATCCTGCGTCCGCTGTGGCTGGCATTGCTGCTGGCATTCTGGTCGCTGAACCTGCCGCATAAAGTGGGCATGGTCACGGCCATGTTCCTGGGCTTGGCGGAAGATGTGCTGTATGGCACCTTGCTGGGCCAGAACGCGTTGATCCTGACCCTGATCACCTTCCTGGTGCTGTCGTTGCAGCAGCGCCTGCGCATGTTCCCGATGTGGCAGCAATGCCTGGTGATCCTGGTGATCTTCGGCCTGGCGCAGTTGGTACAGTTGTGGCTCAGTGCCTTGACCGGCAACCGCCAGCCAACCCTGGCGCTGGTGTTGCCGGCCCTGGTCAGTGCGCTGTTGTGGCCGTGGATCAGCTTCGGCCTGCGTGGGTTACGTCGTCGCTATAAAATCAATTGAATGGATTGCGAGGCTCTGCCTGGTTATCGAACCCCACAGGGAGAGTCTGCAATGAATTCGCTATATCTGGCCTCGGGCTCCCCGAGGCGGCGTGAACTGCTGACCCAGATCGGTGTGCCTTTCACCGTGGTCAGCGCCGCCATTGATGAAACCCCTCTTACAAACGAAACCCCTGTTTCCTACGTCGAGCGTCTCGCTCGAGGTAAGGCCGCAGCGGGTTTTGCTGCGCTCGGGCAACGCTCGGCCGCCTGCGTCCTGGGCGCCGATACCGCAGTGATCGTGGACGGCAAGATCCTCGGCAAGCCCGTAGACCAAGCCGATGCGTTGGCGATGTTGATGGCACTGGCGGGGCGTGAACATGAAGTTCTGACTGCGATTGCCCTGACTGACGGCCAGCGCTGTGAAACCCGATGTGTAAGCAGTCGTGTACTTTTCCGTGGGATTTCTGTCGAGGAGGCTACAAGCTACTGGCACAGCGGCGAACCCCAGGACAAGGCGGGCGGCTATGCTATCCAAGGGCTTGGCTCGGTGTTTGTGGCCGGGCTCAATGGCAGCTATTCCGCCGTGGTAGGCCTGCCGGTGTGCGAAACCGCGCAACTGCTTGCCCAATTCGGCATACCCTGTTGGCAAAACCTTACCGCGCGCTGAACGCGTTACTCCAGCGCCCAGCCTTACAGCGATCGGTCACTATTGTGAAAACGCCTGAACGAGACCCAGCCATGAGTGAAGAGATTCTGATCAATATCACGCCGATGGAATCGCGAGTGGCGGTGGTAGAGAACGGTGTTCTGCAAGAAGTGCATGTCGAGCGCACCCAGAAACGCGGGATCGTCGGCAATATCTACAAGGGCAAGGTGGTGCGGGTGTTGCCGGGGATGCAGGCGGCATTTGTCGATATCGGCCTGGACCGGGCAGCATTTATCCACGCCTCGGAGATTTCCCTGCGCGAAGGGCCGGCGGTGGAAAGCATCAGTGCCTTGGTGCATGAAGGGCAGAGCCTGGTGGTGCAAGTCACCAAGGACCCCATCGGCTCCAAGGGCGCACGCCTGACCACTCAACTGTCGATTCCGTCGCGCTACCTGGTGTATATGCCGCGCACCGCCCATGTCGGCATTTCCCTGAAAATTGAAGACGAAGCCGAGCGCGAGCGCCTGAAAAAGGTGGTCAGCGATTGCGTGGCCGCTGAAGGTATCAAGGAAGCGGGCGGCTTTATCCTGCGCACCGCAGCCGAGGGCGCCGGTGCCGACGAAATCCTCATGGACATTCGCTACCTGCGGCGCCTGTGGGACCAGATCGGCGCACAGATCAAGACCATCGGCGCGCCGAGTGTGATCTACGAAGACCTGGGCCTGGCCCTGCGTACCTTGCGCGACCTGGTCAGCCCCAAGATCGAGAAAATTCGCATCGACTCGCGGGAAACCTTCCAGCGCACCACGCAATTTGTTGCCGAGCTGATGCCGGAAATTGCCGATCGCCTGGAGCATTATCCTGGCGAACGGCCGATCTTCGACCTGTATGGCGTCGAGGACGAAATCCAGAAAGCCCTGGAGCGCAAGGTGCCGCTCAAGTCCGGTGGCTACCTGGTGGTGGACCCGGCGGAAGCGATGACCACCATCGACGTCAACACCGGCGCGTTCGTAGGCCATCGCAACCTTGAAGAGACCATCTTCAAGACCAATCTCGAAGCGGCCACGGCGATTGCTCGTCAACTGCGCCTGCGTAACCTGGGCGGCATCATCATCATCGACTTCATCGACATGGAAGATGAAGAGCACCAGCGCCAGGTGCTGCGCACGCTCGAAAAACAGCTGGAGCGCGATCACGCCAAGACCAATATCATCGGCATCACCGAGCTGGGCCTGGTGCAGATGACCCGCAAGCGCACCCGCGAGAGCCTGGAGCAGGTGCTGTGCGAGCCCTGCAGCAGTTGCCAGGGCCGCGGTAAGTTGAAGACTCCGGAAACGGTTTGCTACGAGATTTTCCGGGAGATCCTCCGAGAGGCACGGGCCTACCAGGCCGAAGGTTATAGAGTGCTTGCCAACCAGAAAGTGGTCGACCGCCTGCTGGATGAAGAGTCCGGTAACGTGGCTGAGCTGGAGGGGTTTATCGGGCGTACGATTCGCTTCCAGGTCGAAACCATGTATTCCCAGGAACAATATGACGTGGTGCTGCTCTGATCCCCATTCGCTTTCTTTTTACGCGACTCGCAGACCTTGATCTGCAGTCCGACTACTGCCTTGAGGGTCGCCTGACATGGAGCGTCTGACACGCTTTTTTGCCGCTTTGACCCGTTGGGGCCTTGGGCTGTGCGCCTTGCTGCTGGTGTTGGCGGCGGTGTATGTGAGCCTGGGGCGTGAATTGACCCCGCTGGTGGCCGAATACCGCGCGGAAATCGAAGCCAAGGCCCAGGCTGCGGTGGACATGCCTGTGCACATCGGCAGCCTTGAAGGCCGCTGGAGCGGTTTTGCGCCCGTGTTGCTGGCCCACGACGTAATGGTCGGCGAGGGCAGCAGTGCCTTGCGCCTGGACCAGGTCGAAGTGGTGCCGGACATGTGGGCCAGCCTGATGGCGCGCGAAGTGCGTATTGCGCACCTGGAAGTCAGTGGCCTGCAACTGAGCGCCAAGGAAGACAAGGACGGCCATTGGGCGCTGCAAGGCTTGCCGATACAGGACGACCAGCCGCTGGACCCGGAGCAATTGCTCAAGCGCATGCAGATGGTCAAGCGCGTATCGCTGCTCGACAGCCAGGTCACCCTGCAACCGTTCGACCAAGCGCCGCTGACCCTGACGTATGTGGGCTTGAGCCTGCACACGGGCGTCACCCGCCAGCGCCTGGACGCTCGCCTGACCTTGCCCGACGGCCAGCCCCTTGCCCTGAGCCTGCGCAGCCGCATTCGCGCGAGCCAGTGGAAGGACGCTGAAGTCGAGGCCTACCTGAGCCTGCCGCAGAGCGACTGGGCCAAGTGGATCCCCGCCAGGCTGACCCAGCAGTGGAAACTCACGCAGTTCAAGGCCGGCGGTGAGTTCTGGCTGAACTGGGGTAAAGGCACGGTGCAAAGTGCGGTCGTGCGCCTCAACTCGCCGCAGGTGAAGGGCAGCTACGCCGAACGCAAGCCGGTGCATATCGAAAACCTTGCACTCACGGCCTATCTGCAACGCAGCGATACCGGCTTGAAGGTGTTGTTTGATTCCCTGGCGATGAACCTGGGCGAGACCCGATGGGAATCGCGCCTGCAATTGCAACAGACCCTGGCGACCGACAAGGACCAGGAAGCCTGGAAGCTGCAGGCTGACCGCCTTGACCTGACCCCCATCACACCGTTGCTCAACGCCCTGGCGCCGCTGCCGGAAGGCGTCGCCAAGACCGTCGAGCACCTGAAGGCCACCGGCCTGCTGCGTAATGTGCTGGTGGATTTCCGTCCTCAAGACACCACCGATCAAAAAGTCAGCTTTGCCGCCAACCTGGAGCGGGTCGGGTTTGACGCCTACTTCGGTGCGCCGGCCGCACGCAACGTTTCCGGCAGCATCAGCGGCGACCTGGGCCAGGGCGAGTTGCGCATGGACAGCAAGGATTTTTCCCTGCACCTCGATCCGATCTTCGCCAAGCCCTGGCAATACCTCCAGGCCAATGCACGCCTGACGTGGAAGCTGGATAAACAAGGCTTCACCCTGATCGCCCCGTATATCAAGGTGCTGGGGGAAGAGGGCAAGATCGCCGCCGATTTCCTGATTCGCCTGCATTTCGACCATAGCCAGGAAGACTATATGGACCTGCGGGTCGGTATGGTCGATGGCGATGGACGCTTTACCCCTAAATACCTGCCGGCCGTACTGAGCCCCGCGTTGGATGAGTGGCTGCGAACGGCAATTCTCAAGGGCGCGGTGGACCAGGGGTTCTTCCAGTACCAGGGCTCGCTGAACCACGACGCATTGCCGGCCGCGCGCAATATCAGCCTGTTCTTCAAGGTGCATGACGCCGAACTGGCGTTCCAGCCGGGTTGGCCCCATGTGAACAAGGTCAATGGTGAAGTGTTTGTCGAAGAGACGGGCGTACGCATCCTGGCCAGCAAGGGGCAGTTGCTCGACACCAAGGTCAAGGACGTCTACGTCAATATTCCCCACGCGCCGTCCGGCAAGGAAAGCCATCTGCTGCTTACCGGTGGTTTTGCCGGTGGCCTGGGCGATGGGCTGAAGATTCTCCAGGAAGCGCCAATTGGTACGGCCTCCACCTTCGCCGGCTGGAAAGGCGAGGGAGACCTGCAGGGCTCGCTGGATCTGGACGTTCCGCTGGTCAAGGGCATCGAGCCCAGGATCGTGGTGGATTTCCAGACTGACAAGGCACGCCTGCAATTGGCGGAACCGCCTCTGGACCTGACGCAGCTCAAGGGTAATTTCCGCTTCGATAGCGCCAAGGGCTTGAGCGGCGAAAAGATTACCGCCCAGGCATTTGACCGGCCGATCACCGCGCAGATCTTTGCCGATGGCAAGCCAGGCAATATCAGCACCCGTGTCGCTGCCAAGGGGCAGGTGACGGTCAAGCGTCTGACGGATTGGTTGAAAGTCAGTCAGCCGTTGCCGGTGTCCGGTGATATTTCGTATCAGTTACAGCTCAACCTGGACGGTGCCGACAGCCAACTGATGGTCAGCTCCAACCTCAAGGGCGTTGCGGTGGACTTGCCGGCGCCGTTCGGCATGCCGGCCAGCCAGGGACGTGACAGCGTATTCCGCATGACCTTGCAGGGGGCTGAGCGCCGCTACTGGTTTGATTACGGTGAGTTGGCCAACTTCACCTTTGCCGCGCCGCCGGACAAACTCAATGACGGCCGTGGCGAGTTGTTCCTTGGCGATGGCGATGCCGTGCTGCCAGGCGCCAAGGGCTTGCGCATCCGTGGCGTACTCTCGGAGCTGGATATCGACCCGTGGAAAAAACTGGTGAACCAGTATGCTGGCAATGACCCAGGTGGCAGTGCCAAGCAGCTGCTGAGCGGTGCCGAATTCAAGATTGGCAAGCTCACCGGCCTGGGTACCCAGTTCGATCAGGTTAACCTGCAGTTGGATCGAAAGCCCGCTGCCTGGGGCTTACAGTTCGACAGCCAGCAGGCCAAGGGGGCGGTGAACCTGCCGGATGCCAAGGGCGCGCCGATTGCGGTCAACCTGCAATACGTGAAGCTGCCGGCGGTGGACCCGACGGTACAGGCTGATGAAAATGCACCGGACCCGTTGGCCAGTATCGATCCCAAGGATATTCCGGCGCTGGATATCGCCATTGACCAGCTGTTCCAGGGGCCGGACCTGATTGGCGCCTGGTCACTCAAGATCCGGCCAACGGCCAAAGGCCTGGCCTTCAATACGCTGGACCTGGGCCTCAAGGGCATGCAACTCAAGGGCGCCGGCGGATGGGAAGGTGTCCCGGGTGACAGCAGCAGTTGGTACAAGGGGCGCCTGGACGGCAAGAACATCGCCGATGTACTCAAAGGCTGGGGCTATGCGCCCACGGTCACCAGCGAGGATTTCCACCTGGATGTGGATGGGCGGTGGCCGGGTTCGCCGGCCTGGGTCGGGCCTAAACGTTTCTCCGGCAGCCTGGATGCGACGTTCCGTAAAGGTCAGTTTGTCGAGGTGGAAGGTGGCGCCCAGGCGCTGCGGGTATTCGGCCTGCTCAACTTCAACTCCATCGGGCGCCGCCTGCGCCTGGACTTCTCCGACCTGCTGGGCAAGGGCTTGAGTTATGACCGGGTCAAGGGCCAATTGGTCGCCAGCAATGGCGTGTTCGTGACGCGCGAGCCGATCACCATGACCGGCCCGTCGAGCAACCTGGAGCTCAACGGCACCCTGGACCTGGTGGCTGACCGTGTCGATGCGAAGTTGCTGGTGACGTTGCCGGTGACCAACAACCTGCCGATTGCCGCGCTGATCGTGGGCGCGCCGGCGATTGGTGGCGCACTGTTCCTGATCGACAAGCTGATCGGTGACCGTGTTTCGCGTTTCGCCAGCGTGCAATACAAGGTGGAAGGCCCATGGAAGGATCCAAAAATCACCTTCGACAAGCCCTTTGAAAAACCAAACTGAGAGCCTGTGGAGTAGCATGGCCCCATGCCTTTTACGGAGTATCGGCCCATGTCCTTTGCAGTAATCCAAATGGTCAGTCAGAGCGATGTGCTGGCCAACCTGGTCCAGGCCCGGCGCTTGTTGGAACAAGCGGCGGCCGGCGGTGCGAAGCTGGCGGTGCTGCCGGAAAACTTTGCCGCCATGGGCCGCCGCGACGTGGCGGATATCGGCCGCGCCGAGGCGCTGGGTGAAGGTCCGATCCTGCCATGGTTGAAACAGACCGCCCGCGACCTCACCTTATGGATAGTGGCTGGCACACTGCCGTTGCCGCCCAAGGATCAACCGCACGCCAAGTCCAATGCCTGCTCGCTGCTGATCGATGATCGCGGCGAAGTCGTCGCCCGTTACGACAAGCTGCATTTGTTTGATGTGGACGTGGCGGACGCCCGGGGTCGCTATCGGGAGTCCGATGACTATGCTTTCGGGAGCAACGTGGTGGTGGCGGATACGCCGGTGGGCCGTTTGGGCCTGACGGTGTGCTACGACTTGCGCTTCCCCGAGCTGTACAGCGAGCTGCGCGCGGCGGGGGCTGAATTGATTACCGCGCCCTCGGCCTTTACCGCCGTGACCGGTGCCGCCCACTGGGATGTGCTGATTCGTGCACGGGCCATCGAAACCCAGTGTTACCTGCTGGCGGCCGCCCAGGGCGGTGTGCATCCAGGGCCACGGGAAACCTATGGTCATGCGGCGATCGTCGACCCATGGGGCCAGGTGCTGGCACAACAGGATCAAGGCGAAGCGGTGTTGCTGGCCGAACGCGATAGCAGTGAACAGGCGTCGATACGGGCGCGCATGCCGGTGGTCAACCATCGGCGCTTTTTCTCGCAGGGCGCACAGCGGCCTGCTTCAGAACGATGAATTTAAGGCCAAACCTATGAGCGAGTTGTTGTCCTCAGTCAGTGAACACCTCCTGGCACCCGGTGGCGTGACCATCGAAAGCTTGCAAACCGTGCTCGGCGATCTGGCCGGGCCAGGCATCGATGCCGCCGACCTGTATTTCCAGGGGCAGATCTCCGAGTCCTGGGCCCTGGAAGATGGCATCGTCAAGGAAGGCAGTTTCAATCTTGACCAAGGTGTAGGCGTCCGCGCGCAATCCGGTGAAAAGACCGGTTTTGCCTACAGTAACGCGATCACTCTGGAGGCGTTGGGCCTGGCCGCACGTGCCGCGCGTTCGATCTCCCGTGCCGGTCAACATGGCACGGTACAGGCGTTCAGTACCCAGGACGTGGCGCAGTTGTATGCGCCGGACAACCCCCTGGAAGTGATCAGCCGCGCGGAAAAGGTCGAGTTGCTCAAGCGTATCGATGCGGCCACTCGCGCTCTGGACCCGCGTATCCAGCAGGTCTCCGTGAGCATGGCCGGTGTGTGGGAACGCATCCTGGTGGCGTCCACCGACGGGGGGCTGGCGGCGGACGTACGGCCGCTGGTGCGTTTCAATGTCAGCGTGATCGTCGAGCAGAACGGCCGCCGCGAGCGTGGCGGCCACGGCGGCGGCGGGCGTACCGACTACCGTTACTTCCTCACCGACGACCGTGCCATGGGCTATGCCCGTGAGGCTTTGCGCCAGGCGTTGGTGAACCTGGAAGCCATTCCTGCGCCGGCCGGCACGCTGCCGGTGGTGTTGGGCTCGGGCTGGTCCGGCGTATTGCTGCACGAGGCCGTGGGCCATGGCCTGGAAGGCGATTTCAACCGCAAGGGCAGTTCCGCCTACAGCGGGCGCATGGGCGAGATGGTTGCGTCCAAGCTCTGCACCATTGTCGATGATGGCACCCTGGCCGGTCGCCGCGGCTCGCTGAGCGTCGATGATGAAGGCACGCCGACCGAATGCACCACCTTGATTGAAAACGGTGTGCTCAAGGGCTACATGCAAGACAAGCTCAATGCCCGCCTGATGGGCGTTGCGCGCACCGGTAATGGCCGTCGCGAATCTTATGCGCACCTGCCGATGCCACGCATGACCAACACCTACATGCTCGGTGGCGAAAGCGACCCGGCGGAGATCATCGCCTCGGTGAAGCGTGGCATCTACTGCGCCAACCTCGGCGGCGGCCAGGTGGATATCACCAGCGGCAAGTTCGTGTTCTCTACCAGCGAGGCATACCTGATCGAAGACGGCAGGATTACCGCGCCGGTCAAAGGGGCAACGTTGATTGGCAATGGCCCGGAAGCCATGAGCAAGGTGTCGATGGTCGGCAACGACCTGGCCCTGGACAGTGGTGTGGGCATGTGCGGGAAAGATGGGCAGTCGGTGCCGGTAGGGGTCGGCCAGCCAACGCTGAAAATTGATGCGATCACCGTGGGTGGCACGGGGTCGTAAGGGGTGGAGCTTCGGGTGGCGAAGATCGCCACCCGGGGAAGGGCATCAACGCAGGCCGCGTTGAGTCTCGTCCAGCTCACGGATGTATTTGAAGATTTTACGGCTGGTGGCCGGCGCCTTGTTATGCGCCTGCTCGTGCTGGGCCTGACGGATCAGGGAGCGCAGTTGCTGGCGGTCCGCGTCCGGGTAGTCCAACACGAATTTCTCCAGCACCGCGTCATCGCCCGAGATCAGGCGGTCACGCCAACGTTCCAGGTTATGGAAACGTTCGTTGTACTGGCGAGTGGAGGCATCGGTTTGATCAAGCAAGGCGAGAATGGCGTCAGTGTCCTGATCGCGCATCAGCTTGCCGATAAACATGATGTGCCGTTTACGCGCGATATTCGCGGTGTGCTTGGGTGCGTCCGCAAGCGCCCGGCGCATTTCGTCGGTCAGTGGCAGTTTTGCAATCAAGTCTTTCTTGAGCGTTGTAAGGCGCTCGCCAAGGTCAACCAGAGCATGCAGCTCACGTTTGACCTGGGTTTTGCTTTTCTCCCCATCGAGGGAGTCGTCGTAAGAATCAACCATGGTGGCAGTCCGCAAAGAAACGCCGCCATGATAACCAGTCGGGGGCCGCTTGTCCGGCCCGGTCGCTCGATGGCCTTAGCCGAAAGCAGAATTTGAGTGGAGAAAACCATGAGTGCAGCCCAAAGCGTCGGTCCGCAAGCGTTACCGGCCCTGCAGGAACAAGTCGAGCAGATCCTTGCCGAGGCCAAGCGCCAGGGGGCCAGTGCCTGTGAAGTGGCGGTGTCGCTGGAGCAGGGGTTGTCGACGTCGGTACGTCAACGGGAAGTGGAAACCGTCGAATTCAACCGTGACCAAGGCTTTGGCATCACCTTGTATGTGGGGCAGCGCAAAGGTTCGGCCAGTACGTCGGCCAGCGGTCCGGAGGCCATACGCGAAACGGTTGCCGCGGCATTGGCGATTGCCCAGCACACTTCCGAGGATGAAAGCTCGGGCTTGGCCGATAAGGCGCTGATGGCCAAGGACTTGAAGGATTTCGATCTGTTCCATGCCTGGGACATCACGCCCGAACGGGCCATCGAGCTGGCGCTGACCTGCGAAGCGGCGGCGTTCGATGCCGATGCCCGCATCAAGAACGCCGATGGCACCACGTTGAACACGCATCAGGGCTGTCGCGTCTACGGCAACAGCCACGGGTTTATCGGCGGGTATGCGTCCACGCGCCATAGTCTGAGCTGCGTGATGATCGCCGAGGCCAATGGCCAGATGCAGCGTGATTACTGGTACGACGTAAGTCGTCAGGGTGAGTTGCTGGCAGACCCGGTCAGCATTGGTCAGCGTGCCGCACAACGTGCCGCGAGCCGCCTGGGCGCGCGCCCGGTGCCGACGTGTGAAGTGCCTGTACTGTTTTCGGCGGAGCTGGCAGGCGGTCTGTTTGGCAGTTTCCTGGGGGCCATTTCTGGCGGCAACCTGTATCGCAAGTCTTCGTTCCTTGAAGGGGCGATTGGCCAGACGTTGTTTCCCGATTGGCTGACCATTGATGAGCGTCCGCACTTGATGCGGGCCATGGGCAGTTCGGCGTTCGATGGGGACGGCCTGGCCACGTATGCCAAGCCGTTCGTCGAAAACGGGGAGCTGGTGTCTTACGTACTCGGCACCTACTCAGGCCGCAAACTCGGCCTGCCAAGCACTGCCAACGCCGGTGGCGTGCATAACCTGTTCGTGACCCATGGTGATGAAGACCAGGCGGCGCTGTTGCGTCGCATGGGACGTGGTCTGTTGGTGACCGAATTGATGGGCCATGGCCTGAATATGGTCACTGGGGATTATTCCCGTGGCGCGGCGGGCTTCTGGGTGGAAAACGGTGAGATTCAGTTTGCCGTCCAGGAAGTGACCATCGCCGGCAACATGCGCGATATGTTCAAGCAGATCGTTGCCGTGGGAAATGACCTGGAGCTGCGCAGCAATATTCGCACAGGCTCGGTGCTGATCGAGCGGATGACTGTCGCAGGCAGCTAATCCCGCTACAGCGGCACAAAAAGGCGCGCCCTCTTACGGAGGGCGCGCCTTTTTTGTGGCCGTGTTTCAGGGGGATTGAGGTGCTGCTCTTGTTTTGATTCTCAATATCATTTAATAATAAATATCATTACCGGATGAGTGT
The DNA here is from genome assembly GCF_005233485.1 of Pseudomonas sp. CFBP13509. Classification (NCBI taxonomy): domain Bacteria; kingdom Pseudomonadati; phylum Pseudomonadota; class Gammaproteobacteria; order Pseudomonadales; family Pseudomonadaceae; genus Pseudomonas; species Pseudomonas sp. CFBP13509. The sequence goes on along the minus strand of NZ_QGAA01000012.1, from coordinate 19,265 downwards.
GGATCATGAGTTCTGTCCTGCATGAGGATCCTTACCTGGAAAGCTGGCGCTGGATGAGTCGCCAGATTCGCTGTGGTCTGGATCCCAATGAGCCTCGCCTGATCGAACATTACCTCAATGAGGGCCGATACCTGGCGTGCTGTACCGCGACCCATCCGTGGACCATCGCTGAAACCTCATTCCGCCTGCTGATCGACACCGCCAGCGATATTGCACTGCCGTGGCATTGGCGATCCCTGTGTCTGGATCAAGCCTGGCGGCCACTGCGCGACCTGGAAAAACTCTCTCACTGTGCCTGCCGCCTCAAGCGCTGGCAGACCTTTGCCTGGCAATTGGCGACCTGCGAACTGCTTCCCTCCATTTCCGTTTCTGACCTGGTGCAAGGATCTTCCGATGAGTAACACCCGTATCGAACGCGACAGCATGGGCGAACTGCAAGTCCCCGCCGAGGCCTTGTACGGTGCGCAAACCCAGCGCGCGGTGAACAACTTTCCGATCAGCCACCAACGCATGCCGGCGCAATTCATTCGCGCACTGATCCTGGCCAAGGCGGCGGCTGCCAAGGTCAACGTCGACCTCAAGCAGATCAGTGAAGGGCAGGGCAAAGCCATCGTCGATGCCGCCCAAGGCTTGCTCGAAGGCGATTACATGCGGCACTTCCCGGTGGATATCTTCCAGACCGGTTCCGGCACCAGTTCGAATATGAATGCCAACGAAGTGATTGCGACGCTCGCCAGCCGTTTGCTCGGCGAAGCGGTCAATCCCAACGATCATGTGAACTGCGGCCAAAGCAGCAACGACATCATTCCGACCACCATCCATGTCAGTGCTGCGCTGGTGCTGCACGAGCAAACGCTGCCGGCCCTGCTGCACCTGGTGCAGGTGATCGAGCAGAAAGCCGAAGAGGTTCACCCATTCATCAAGACCGGCCGCACGCACCTGATGGACGCCATGCCCGTGCGCATGAGCCAGGTGCTCAATGGTTGGGCCCAGCAACTCAAGGCCAACATCGGCCATCTGCAAGATTTGCTGCCGAGCCTGCAGGCTTTGGCCCAGGGCGGTACGGCGGTGGGCACCGGGATCAACGCGCACCCGGAATTCGCCGCGCGTTTCAGTCAACAGCTCAGTAGCCTGGCGGGTGTGAAATTCACCCCCGGCAAGAACCTGTTCGCGCTGATCGGCTCCCAGGACACTGCTGTCGCCGTCTCCGGCCAGTTGAAAGCCACCGCCGTATCGCTGATGAAAATTGCCAATGACCTGCGCTGGATGAACTCCGGCCCGCTGGCCGGCCTGGGGGAAATCGAACTGGAGGGCCTGCAGCCGGGGTCTTCGATCATGCCAGGCAAGGTCAATCCAGTGATTCCGGAAGCGACCGCCATGGTCGCTGCACAAGTCATCGGCAATGACACGGTGATCACCATTGCCGGCCAATCCGGCAACTTCGAATTAAACGTGATGTTGCCGATCATTGCCCAGAACCTGCTCAGCAGCCTCGAGTTGCTGGCCAATTCCAGCCGTCTGCTGGCAGACAAGGCCATCGCCAGCTTCAAGGTCAACGAAGCCAAGCTCAAGGAAGCGCTGTCGCGCAACCCGATCCTGGTCACCGCACTCAACCCGATCATTGGTTACCAAAAGGCCGCTGAGATTGCCAAGAAAGCTTATCAGCAGGGCCGTCCGGTGATTGAGGTGGCCCTTGAGCACACCGACCTGCCCCGTAGCCAACTGGAAGTCCTGTTGGATCCGGAAAAACTCACGGCTGGCGGCGTGTAATCACCGACCCTGCTTTGGAGGCTCACCATGGAGCACTGGAAACGCACGATCGAACGGGCCAATCGCTGCTTTATGCAGGGCGAATTGGTTGACGCTCGCGAGGCCTATCTGCAAGCCCTGGCCCTGGCTCAAGTGCTGTTCGAGCGCTGGGCGAATGCCGACGAAGCAGTGGCGGCCTGCGTCATTTCCCATCACAACCTGGCGGATTTGCACCTGCGCCTGAATCAGCCCGAGGAAAGCGCCGAATACCTCTGCGCCATTCACCAGCGCTTGCTCCAGGCCATGCAGGACGTGCGCCTGAGCCCGCAGCTGCGGGAAGCGGCCCTGCGCCAGAGCAGTAAGACTTACGTCGAACTGTTGAATTTCATCAGCGATCACGGTGAGTACCCGCGCACCCATCGCTTGCTGGGCGGTACTGCGGTGCAGCCGACCACGTCTCAATACGGAGCACATTGATATGACCTACATCTTGCCTGCCTTGCCCTATGCCTACGATGCCCTGGAACCGCATATCGATGCGCAAACCATGGAGATTCACTACACCAAGCACCACCAGACCTACATCAATAACCTCAATGCGGCGGTCGAGGGCACCGAGTTTGCGGGCTGGCCTGTAGAGAAACTGGTGTCCAGCGTGCAGCAACTGCCGGAAAAACTGCGTGCGGCCGTCATCAACCAAGGCGGTGGCCACGCCAACCATTCACTGTTCTGGGCGGTGATGTCGCCTAAAGGTGGCGGCAAGCCCGACGGCGCGTTGGGAAAAGCCGTAGAAGAGCAACTCGGCGGTTTCGACAGTTTCAAGGAAGCCTTCACCAAAGCCGCCTTGACCCGTTTCGGCAGCGGTTGGGCGTGGTTGAGTGTCACTCCGCACAAGACGCTGATAGTGGAAAGCAGCGGCAACCAGGACAGCCCGTTGATGAATGGCAACACGCCAATCCTCGGCCTGGACGTCTGGGAGCATGCTTATTACCTGCGCTACCAGAACCGTCGCCCTGAATACATCAATGCGTTCTACAGCGTCATCAACTGGCCGGAAGTTGCCGCACGCTATCAGGCCGCGTTGGCCTGACATTCACCTCGATAACAAGATCTAAGGCCGACTATGGGCACTGAAACACTGGCGATCAGCAGCGTGCGAATGTTTCGTTATGCGTTTGGCTCGCTGCTGCTATTGGCAGGTACTGCATTGCTGGTGGCCCACGGGCTGGCCTGGCTGGATCTGGAGCCGCGCATCATGCGCGCCTTGCAGGGCGGGGCGATTTGCGCGCTTGGCACGGCGCTGGGGGCGGTTCCGGTCTTGGTGATTCGGCGGATGCCGGTGGCGTTGAGCGATACCTTGTTGGGCTTCGGTGCCGGTGTGATGCTGGCGGCGACCGCGTTTTCGCTGGTCGTGCCGGGAATTGCTGCGGCCGAAGCCCTTGGTCTTTCGCCCTGGGGTGCAGGTGGGCTGATCAGCTTCGGCATCATGCTGGGGGCATTCGGTTTGTATCTGGTGGACCGCAAGGTCTCCGGCGCCAGTCCGGAAATGTTGGTGGGCACACCGGATAAACCGGTGATTCCACCGCGTATCTGGCTGTTCGTGTTTGCCATCATCGCCCACAACATCCCCGAAGGCATGGCGGTTGGCGTCTCAGCCGGCGGCGGCATGCCGGATGCCGATAGTTTGGCCATGGGCATTGCTTTGCAGGATGTGCCCGAAGGTCTGGTCATTGCGCTGGTATTGGCTGGGGCAGGGATGTCGCGGATCAGGGCGTTCCTGATCGGCGCCGCGTCAGGCTTGGTGGAGCCGGTGTTCGCCGTGCTTTGCGCCTGGCTGGTGACCCTGGCCGAGGTGCTGTTACCGTTGGGCCTGGCACTGGCCGCTGGCGCGATGCTGTTGGTGGTCACCCACGAAGTGATCCCGGAGTCGCGCCGCAACGGTCACGAAAAACTCGCGAGCCTGGGGCTGTGCATGGGGTTCTGCTTGATGATGGTGATGGATACCGCCTTGGGGTGAGGCCTCAGCGGGGATAGGGGTTACTACTCACCCTCATCAAAGAAGTTGTTGATCAGCGCTACCAGGGCGTCCATTGCTTCCTGCTCTTGCTCGCCCTCGGTGCTCAAATGAATCTTGGTGCCCTTGCCGGCCGCCAACATCATCATCGCCATGATGCTTTTGCCATCGACCATGCTCTCCGGTGTACGCCCGGCGCGGATCTGGCAAGGGAACTGCCCGGCAATACCGACGAATTTGGCCGAGGCGCGGGCATGCAGGCCCAGCTTGTTGATGATTTCAATTTCCAGAGCGGGCATCGCGGGGGTGTTCCTTTCAGCTAAGGTCGCGGTGGCGAACCTGGACGTTCTTGAGGGTTTGTTGCAGCACCTGGCCCAGGCGCTCGGTCAGGTAGACAGAGCGGTGGTGACCGCCGGTGCAGCCGATGGCAATGGTGACATAGGCTCGGTTGCTCGCAGCAAAGCGCGGCAACCATTTGAGCAGGTAGCTGGAAATGTCCTGGAACATCTCCTCCACATCCGGTTGCGCGGCCAGGTAATCGGCCACAGGCTGATCCAGCCCCGACTGGTCGCGCAGTTCCGGCTTCCAATAAGGATTGGGCAGGCAGCGCACGTCGAACACCAGGTCGGCATCCACCGGCATGCCACGCTTGAAACCAAAGGACTCGACCAGAAATGCAGTGCCAGGCTCCGGCTGGTTCAGCAGGCGTAGCTTGATGGCATCGCGCAACTGGTACAGGTTGAGGCTGGTGGTGTTGATCTTGAGGTCAGCGAGGTCAATGATCGGCCCGAGCAGCTTGGTTTCATCCTCGATGGCTTCGGCCAGGGAGCGGTGTGGGCTGCTGAGGGGGTGACGTCTACGGGTCTCTGAGAAGCGCTTGAGCAGGGTTTCTTCGTCGGCGTCCAGATATAGCACATCGCAATGAATGTGTTTGGCACGCACCTCTTCGAGCAATTCCGGAAAACGCGTGAGGTGGCTCGGCAGGTTGCGGGCGTCAATCGAAACGGCGACCAGAGGTTGTGCCAATTCGGTATGGATCAGTGCCCGCTCCGCCAATTCCGGGAGCAGGCCGGCGGGCAGGTTGTCGATGCAATAGAAGCCGTTGTCCTCAAGGACGTTGAGGGCGGTACTTTTACCCGAGCCGGAGCGGCCGCTGACGATGATCAAACGCATGATTACTGCCCGTTTTGCTCATCCAGGACAACTTGATACAGCGCCTCGTTGCTACTGGCACTGCGCAGTTTGTCGCGTACTTCCTTGCGGTCGAGCATGCTTGCGATCTGCCGAAGCAGTTCCAGGTGTGCATCGGTGGCGGCCTGTGGGACCAGCAGAACAAACAGCAGGTCTACCGGGGCGCCGTCGATCGCGTCGAAATCTATAGGTGCGTCCAGGTGCAGCAGGGCGCTGACAGGTGACTCGCAGCCTTTGAGGCGGCAGTGGGGAATGGCGATGCCGTTGCCAAAACCGGTGGAGCCGAGTTTTTCACGGGCAATCAGAGCCTCAAAGACATCTTGCATCTCCAGTTCAGGCACTTGGCTGCTGATCAGGTTGGCAATTTGTTCGAGGGCTTTCTTCTTGCTGCCGCCCGGCACGTTCACGAGGGAACGGCCGGGGGTCAGGATGGTTTCAAGTCGGATCATGGGGGGAGAGTTAACGACCTGTGCCCTGAAGCAGGCTCAGATTCTTTTCCTTATGCTTTTTGAGTTGGCGGTCAAGCTTGTCTGTGAGCAAGTCGATTGATGCATACATGTCTTCATGTTCGGCATTGGCGACCACTTCTCCACCGGGTATCTGAAGAGTCGCTTCGATTTTCTGCTGAAGCTTGTCGACCTTCATGATGACCTGCACGTTGGTGATCTTGTCGAAATGACCCTCAAGCTTCCTCAGCTTCTGCTCGACGTAGTCGCGTAGTGGAGGGGTGACTTCTACATGGTGTCCACTGATGTTGACTTGCATACAGCTTCTCCTTCGTTGCCAGTGCATAAAGCGGCGGGTAGGAATACCCACCACTGGAACGCTGTGGCCCGCCCGTCACATCAAACGCTTACGCTCGCTGGAAGGCGCGATCCCAAGGGACTCGCGGTACTTGGCGACGGTTCGACGGGCGACCTGAATGCCTTGTGCCTCCAGTAAACCAGCGATCTTGCTGTCACTCAACGGCTTTTTCTGATTTTCCGCAGCAACCAGTTTTTTGATGATTGCGCGGATCGCCGTGGACGAGCATTCGCCGCCTTCGGATGTGCTGACATGACTGGAGAAAAAGTATTTCAGCTCATATATGCCCCGTGGGGTATGCATGAATTTTTGTGTGGTCACCCGGGAAATCGTCGATTCGTGCATGCCCACCGCTTCTGCGATGTCGTGCAGGACCAGCGGTTTCATCGCCTCGTCACCATATTCCAGGAAGCCGCGCTGATGCTCGACGATCTGGGTGGCCACTTTCATCAGGGTTTCGTTGCGGCTCTGCAGGCTCTTGATGAACCAGCGCGCTTCCTGCAACTGGTTGCGCATGAAGGTGTTGTCGGCGCTGGTGTCGGCACGGCGCACAAAACCGGCATATTGCGGGTTGACCCGCAGGCGCGGCACCGACTCCTGGTTCAGTTCCACCAACCAGCGCTCGTTGTCCTTGCGCACGATCACGTCGGGAACGACGTATTCGGCTTCGCTGGACTCGATCTGCGAGCCTGGACGCGGGTTGAGGCTTTGCACCAGCTCGATGACCTGGCGCAGGTCGTCTTCCTTGAGCTTCATGCGCCGCATCAACTGGCTATAGTCGCGGCTGCCCAGCAGGTCGATATAGTCGGTGACCAGGCGCTGGGCCTCGGCGAGCCATGGGGTCTTGGCGGGCAGCTGGCGCAGTTGCAGCAGCAGGCATTCGCTCAGGGTGCGGGCACCGATGCCGGCGGGCTCGAACTGTTGGATGCGGTGCAGGACCGCTTCGATTTCGTCCAGCTCGATGTCCAGTTCCGGGTCGAAGGCCTCGAGAATCTCTTCGAGCGTCTCGTCCAGGTAACCCTGGTTATTGATGCAGTCGATCAGGGTCACGGCGATCAGGCGATCGGTGTCCGACATCGGCGCGAGGTTCAGTTGCCACAGCAGATGGCTCTGCAGGCTCTCGCCGGCGGAAGTGCGGGTGGTGAAGTCCCACTCGTCATCGTCATTACTGGGCAAGCTGCTGGCGCTGGTCTGGTAGACGTCATCCCAGGCGGTGTCCACCGGGAGTTCGTTGGGAATGCGTTCGTTCCAATCGCCTTCCTCAAGGTTATCCACCGTGGGGGCGGTTTCCTGGTAGGAGGGTTCCTGTACGTCGGAATTGGGTTTTTGCTCGATGTTGTCGGCCAATGGGTCTGCATTATCGAAGTCGTCGCCTTCTTCCTGGCGTTCGAGCATCGGATTGGACTCCAGGGCCTCCTGGATTTCCTGTTGCAGGTCCAGGGTCGACAATTGGAGCAGGCGGATGGCCTGTTGCAGCTGCGGTGTCATCGTCAGCTGCTGGCCCATTCTCAGGACTAGCGATGGTTTCATGGCAGGGGCTTAACACCTTATTCGCCGGCGCAATGCGCCATCCACGACAGGGCGCGTGAGCGCCAAACATAAGCAAATTATATGCCTGATATCGGGGGCTTTGCCTAGAGCGCGGTAACAATAAAAATCCGGAGGTTTTCATTGACTCCCGCGCGTCGGGCAAACGACCTGCCGCCGCCTTGTTTTTGCAGGCGGCCTTACAGGCGGAACTCGTGACCCAGGTACACTTCCTTGACCAGTTCGTTGGCCAGGATGGTGGCAGAGTCGCCCTCGGCGATCAGCTGGCCATCGTTGACGATATACGCGGTTTCGCAGATATCGAGGGTCTCACGCACGTTGTGGTCAGTGATCAGTACACCGATGCCCTTGGCCTTGAGGTGGTGGATGATCTGCTTGATGTCGCCGACCGAGATGGGGTCGACGCCGGCAAACGGTTCGTCCAGCAGGATGAACTTGGGGGCAGTGGCCAGGGCGCGGGCGATTTCCACGCGACGACGCTCACCACCGGACAGGCTCATGCCAAGGTTGTCGCGAATATGGTTGATGTGGAATTCCTGGAGCAGGCTTTCCAATTCTTTGCGGCGGCCTTCACGGTCGAGTTCCTTGCGGGTTTCAAGGATGGCCATGATGTTGTCGGATACCGACAGCTTGCGGAAGATCGACGCTTCCTGCGGAAGATAGCCGATACCTGCGCGGGCACGGCCATGCATTGGCTGGTGGCTGACATCCAGGTCGTCGATCAGTACGCGACCTTGGTCCGCCTGGACCAGGCCGACGATCATGTAGAAGCAGGTGGTCTTGCCGGCGCCGTTAGGGCCAAGCAAGCCGACGATCTGGCCGCTGTCGATCGACAGGCTGACGTCGCGCACGACCTGACGGCTTTTATAGGCCTTGGCCAGATGCTGGGCTTTCAGGGTTGCCATTACTCGGCCTTCTTCTTCGGCTGGATAACCATGTCGATACGTGGGCGTGGCGCGGTGACCTTGCTGCCATTGGCGCGACCGGCGTTGGCGATCTGCTTCACGGTGTCATAGGTGATCTTCTCGCCTTCCGTGGAGTTGCCATCGGGGCTGAGTACCTTGGCCTGGTCGATCAGCACGATGCGATTCTGCTGGGCGTGATACTGGATGGTCTTGCCGTAGCCCTTCATCGGGCCGGTGTCGGTAGCCGACTGCTTCTGTTCGAAGTAAGCCAGGTTGCCCACCGAAGTCACCACGTCGATATCGCCCGCCTGGGTGCGCGTCAGTGTCACCGTGTTGCCGGTGATCTTCATCGAGCCCTGGGTGATGATCACGCCGCCGGTATAGGTGGCGACGCCTTGCTTGTCATCCAGCTGCGCATCGTCAGCCGAGATGTGGATCGGTTGCTGGCTATCGTTCGGCAGAGCCCAGGCGCTCACGCTTCCCAGTGCTGCGCCCAGACCGAGCAAAATAGGGAGAGTTTTAACGAGCCTCATACTGTCCTCTTACGTTCGATAGCAGGTGTATCCTGCTTTCTTTCAAATACGCTTTCATTCCCTTGCCAGTCGATACACCGCCAGCGCCGTCGATTCTAACGTCTTGCTCGGTCTGCGCATATTGCTTCTGTGGGAATACGGTCATGCGACTGCTGGTAATCACGGTGTCACGGTTTTTGGCGTCAGTACGCGCAACGCGTACCGAGTCAATCAGTTCTACCTCGGTGCCGTCCGGGTTCACCTCGCCACGCTTGCTCGTGACATGCCATGGGAACTCGGTGCCGCGGTACAGGTTCAGGTCCGGGTTAGTCAGCAGGGTGACTTCGGTGGCCTTCAAATGCTCGACTTTGTCCGAGGTCATTTCGTACTGCACCTTGCCGTCAGGCAGGAACTGCACGCTGTAGGCATTGGTTGCGTAATAGTCGATAGCCCCTTCTTCAACCTGCGCTGCAGGCTGGTCGAGGAAGCGCCCCGGGCTGATATTCCAGTAGCCCACCGCGAGGAACAGTGCGGCGATGACTCCGAATAGCAGGAAGTTGCGAATCTTTTTACTCAGCATAAAACGCTCTATAGGTAGGCGGCGTGGGCCGCTTCAAGACTGCCCTGGGCTCGCAGGATCAGTTCACAGAACTCGCGGGCGGCACCTTCGCCGCCACGGGCGGTGGTGACGCCATGGGCGTGCTCGCGAACAAACGTCGCCGCATTGGCGACGGCCATGCCCAGGCCCACTCGGCGAATGACCGGCAAGTCGGGCAGATCATCGCCCAGATAGGCGACCTGCTCATAGCTTAGGTTGAGTTGGCCAAGAAGCTCGTCCAGAACCGCCAGTTTATCCTCGCGGCCCTGATACAGGTGAGGAATACCGAGGTTTTGTGCGCGGCGTTCCACAACGGGGGTTTTTCTGCCGCTGATAATCGCCGTTTGCACGCCCGAAGCCATCAGCATCTTGATGCCCTGGCCGTCGAGGGTATTGAACGTCTTGAATTCGCTGCCATCTTCGAGAAAGTACAGGCGGCCATCGGTCAGCACGCCGTCAACGTCGAAAATCGCCAGTTTGATGTGTTTGCCGCGTTGCAACAGGTCGCTGGTCATTTACATCACTCCCGCACGCAGCAAGTCGTGCATGTTCAGGGCGCCAACCGGGTGGTCGTCGCTATCGACCACCACCAGCGCGCCGATCTTGTGGTCTTCCATGATCTTCAAAGCTTCGGCCGCCAGCATTTCAGGGCGTGCAGTCTTGCCATGGGGGGTCATCACGGCGTCGATGGTCGCGGTGCGGATATCGATGGTGCGGTCCAGGGTGCGGCGCAGGTCACCGTCAGTGAATACCCCGGCCAGGCGCCCGTCGGCTTCCAGGATCACGGTCATGCCCAGGCCCTTGCGGGTCATTTCCATCAGCGCGTCCTTCAGCATGGTGCCGCGCTGGACGTGGGGCAATTCCTCGCCCGAATGCATGACGTTTTCCACTTTCAGCAGCAGGCGGCGGCCCAAGGCACCACCCGGGTGGGAAAATGCGAAGTCTTCAGCGGTGAATCCACGGGCTTCCAGCAGCGCCACGGCCAGGGCGTCGCCCATGACCAGGGCGGCGGTGGTGGAGGAGGTCGGCGCCAGGTTCAGCGGGCAGGCCTCGTGGTCCACGTGAACATTCAGGTTCACGTCGGCGGCCTTGGCCAGGGTGGATTCCGGGTTGCCGGTGAGGCTGATCATCTTGATGCCCAGGCGCTTGATCAGCGGCAGCAGGGTCACGATTTCGTTGGTGGTGCCGGAGTTGGACAGCGCCAGGATGATGTCATCCTTGGTGATCATGCCCATGTCGCCGTGGCTGGCTTCGGCCGGATGCACGAAAAATGCGGTAGTCCCGGTGCTGGCCAGGGTGGCGGCGATCTTGTTGCCGACGTGGCCCGATTTGCCCATGCCAACCACGACAACACGGCCCTTGCTGGCCAGGATCATCTCGCAGGCGCGTACGAAATCTGCGTCGATATGGGCCAGCAAGCCTTCTACGGCTTCAACTTCGAGGCGGATGGTGCGTTGCGCGGATTGAATAAGGTCGCTGGATTGGCTCATGTCTGAAGTCGTATAGCCTGACGAAAAGTCGGCGATTATAGCGGTAATGATCAATTCCCTCACGCAAGTTCGTCAGGCTTTATTCAACGAATGCCTGAGATCGATCCTCAGTAACATAGCCAGCAACGTTTTTTCCCTGTCCTTAAACTGAACTAGCGCAGTTCCGGCCTTGGGCGCCCTGTACCAGCAGTGATATAGTTCGCCGCCAGTTCGGTCCGCCCAGCCCATGTGGCTATCTATATGCGTCACCGTTGCAAACGTTTGTCGCATGCATGGTGTCTGAGTGAGAGGCTGCATCCCAAGGAGTTTAGATGAGTGCCGATAACGCCTACGCGGTCGAGCTGAAGGGACTGACCTTCAAGCGCGGGACGCGCAGCATCTTCAATAACGTCGATATTCGCATTCCCCGCGGCAAGGTCACGGGCATCATGGGTCCGTCCGGTTGCGGCAAGACCACGCTGCTGCGTCTGATGGGCATGCAATTGCGCCCCAGCGCCGGTGAAGTATGGGTCAACGGCCAGAACCTGCCGACACTGTCGCGCAGCGATCTGTTCGATGCGCGCAAGCATATGGGGGTGCTGTTCCAGAGCGGTGCGCTGTTTACCGACCTCGATGTGTTCGAGAACGTGGCATTTCCGTTGCGGGTGCATACCCAGCTGTCCGATGAAATGATTCGTGACATTGTGTTGCTGAAATTGCAGGCCGTGGGCCTTCGCGGCGCCATCGACCTGATGCCCGACGAACTGTCCGGCGGCATGAAGCGCCGCGTGGCCCTGGCGCGCGCCATTGCCCTCGACCCGCAGATCCTCATGTACGACGAGCCCTTCGTCGGCCAGGATCCGATTGCCATGGGCGTGCTGGTACGCCTGATCCGTCTGCTCAACGATGCCCTGGGTATCACCAGCATCGTGGTCTCCCACGACCTTGCAGAAACCGCGAGCATTGCCGATTACCTTTATGTAGTCGGCGATGGCCAGGTGCTGGGGCAGGGTACGCCTGAAGAACTGATGAACGCCGACAACCCGCGTATTCGCCAATTCATGACCGGCGATCCCGATGGCCCCGTGCCTTTTCACTTTCCGGCAGCGGATTACCGCTCAGACCTTCTGGGGAAGCGCTGATGCGCAAGACATCTCTTATCGAGAAGGTTCGCCTTTTCGGTCGATCCGGTATCGACATCGTCGAAGTGCTGGGCCGCTCGACGATTTTCCTGTTTCACGCGTTGCTCGGCCGCGGTGGCATTGGTGGCGGCTTCGGCCTGTTGATCAAGCAGTTGCATTCGGTGGGCGTGATGTCCCTGGTGATCATTGTGGTCTCCGGGGTGTTCATCGGGATGGTGCTGGCGTTGCAGGGCTTCAATATCCTGTCCAGCTACGGTTCGGAGCAGGCAGTGGGGCAGATGGTTGCCCTGACGCTGCTGCGTGAGCTGGGGCCGGTCGTGACTGCGTTGCTGTTCGCCGGGCGTGCAGGTTCTGCGTTGACCGCCGAAATCGGCAACATGAAGTCCACCGAGCAGTTGTCCAGCCTGGAAATGATCGGCGTGGACCCGCTCAAGTACATTGTTGCCCCGCGCCTGTGGGCCGGCTTTATTTCCCTGCCGTTGCTGGCGATGATCTTCAGCGTGGTCGGTATCTGGGGCGGCTCGTGGGTGGCGGTGGACTGGCTGGGCGTCTATGACGGCTCCTACTGGGCCAACATGCAAAACAGCGTGACCTTCAGCGGTGACGTGCTCAACGGCATCATAAAGAGCATCGTCTTCGCCTTTGTAGTGACCTGGATCGCCGTATTCCAAGGCTATGACTGTGAGCCCACTTCAGAAGGGATCAGTCGCGCCACCACCAAGACCGTTGTGTACGCCTCGTTGGCAGTACTGGGCCTTGACTTCATTTTGACCGCCTTGATGTTTGGAGATTTCTGATGCAAAACCGCACTGTGGAAATCGGTGTCGGCCTTTTCTTGCTGGCTGGCATCCTGGCTTTACTGTTGCTGGCCCTGCGAGTCAGCGGCCTTTCGGCCAGCCCCACCGCCGATACTTATAAACTTTACGCGTACTTCGACAATATCGCCGGTTTGACTGTCAGAGCTAAAGTGACCATGGCCGGTGTGACCATCGGCAAGGTCACGGCAATCGATCTGGATCGCGACAGCTTCACCGGGCGAGTGACGATGCAACTGGACAAGAAGGTAGATAATCTGCCGACCGACTCCACTGCATCTATCCTCACTGCGGGTCTGCTGGGCGAGAAGTACATCGGTGTCAGCGTGGGCGGGGAAACAGCCCTGCTCAAGGATGGCTCGACCATCCACGACACGCAGTCGTCGCTGGTACTTGAAGACCTGATCGGTAAATTCCTGCTCAATACGGTCAATAAAGACGCCAAATGAGGAATCTGTACATGATCTCTACCTTGCGACGTGGCCTCCTGGTACTGCTGGCAGCGCTGCCGTTGATGGCCAACGCAGCGGGTTCTGCGCACGAACTGGTGCAGGACACTACCAACAGGATGTTGGCTGACCTGACTGCCAATAAAGAGCAGTACAAGCAAGACCCGAGCAAATTCTACGAAGCACTGAATACCATCGTCGGCCCGGTCGTCGATGCTGAAGGTATTTCGCGCAGCATCATGACGGTCAAATATTCGCGCAAGGCCACCCCTGCGCAAATGCAGACGTTCCAGGAAAACTTCAAGCGCGGCCTGTTCCAGTTCTATGGCAACGCTTTGCTTGAGTACAACAACCAGGGCATTACCGTCGCTCCCGCCGGGGATGAGTCGGGCGACCGCACCAGTGTCAACATGAGTGTCAAGGGCAACAATGGTGCCGTCTACCCTGTGCAGTACACGCTGGAGAAGATCAATGGCGAGTGGAAACTGCGCAATGTGATCATCAATGGCATCAACATCGGCAAGCTGTTCCGTGACCAGTTCGCCGACGCCATGCAGCGCAATGGCAACGACCTGGACAAAACCATCAATGGTTGGGCCGGTGAAGTCGCCAAGGCCAAGGAAGAGACCGATAAAGCCGCTGGGAAACCTGCGCAATGACCGAGTCGGCTGTTCGTCTCGGCGACGCGGGCGAGCTGTTCCTCAGCGGCGTGCTGGATTACCGCACCGGGCCTGACCTGCGCAAGCAGGGCCAGGCGCTGATCAAGGCCAGCACGGCCCCTGCGCTGGTGCTGGATTGCTCGGCGGTAACCAAGTCCAGCAGTGTCGGCTTGTCGTTGCTGCTGTGTTTCATGCGCGATGCCGAAGCGGCCAAAAAGTCGGTCACCCTTCGTGCATTGCCCGAAGACATGCGTGAAATCGCCGAAGTTTCCGGTTTGACCGAGCTGTTGGCGCATCCTTAATACACATTATCGATAAAGCCCCCCGTCAGAGTCCTGCTATGCGGGGTTCGCAGGCGCGGGGCTTTTTTGTATGATGTGCGACCCGTGCGCACTGGGCGCCGATAGAGGTTGATCATGCAGGCCCTAGAAGTTAAGAGCTTTCTCGAAGGAAAGCTGCCGGATACGAACGTAGAAGTTGAAGGCGAAGGCTGCAACTTCCAGCTGAACGTGATTAGCGATGAACTGGCGGCACTCAGCCCGGTCAAGCGTCAGCAGCAGATCTATGCCCATTTGAACCCGTGGATCACCGATGGCAGCATCCACGCGGTCACTATGAAATTTTTCAGCCGCGCGGCCTGGGCCGAGCGCACCTGAGCCCCCAAGGCGTCGAGATTCTTATGGATAAATTGATTATTACCGGCGGTGCCCGCCTTGATGGCGAGATTCGCATTTCCGGTGCGAAAAACTCTGCCTTGCCGATCCTGGCTGCGACCCTGCTGTGCGATGGCCCTGTGACCGTGGCCAACCTGCCGCACCTGCACGACATCACCACCATGATCGAGCTGTTTGGTCGCATGGGTATCGAGCCGGTAATCGACGAAAAGTTGGCCGTCGAAATCGACCCGCGCACCATCAAGACCCTGATCGCCCCGTACGAACTGGTAAAAACCATGCGTGCGTCGATCCTGGTACTGGGCCCGATGGTCGCTCGTTTCGGCGAAGCCGAAGTCGCATTGCCTGGCGGCTGCGCCATTGGCTCGCGTCCGGTGGACCTGCACATCCGTGGCCTCGAGGCCATGGGCGCGACCATCGACGTCGAAGGCGGCTACATCAAGGCCAAGGCTCCGGAGGGCGGCCTGCGTGGCGCCAACTTCTTCTTTGATACCGTCAGTGTGACCGGTACCGAGAACATCATGATGGCGGCCGCCCTGGCCAACGGCCGCAGTGTGCTGCAAAACGCTGCGCGCGAGCCTGAAGTGGTCGACCTGGCCAACTTCCTGATCGCCATGGGTGCCAACATCACCGGCGCCGGCACCGACACCATCACCATCGACGGTGTGAAACGCCTGCACCCGGCCACCTACAAAGTGATGCCGGACCGCATCGAGACCGGTACCTACCTGGTGGCTGCCGCCGTCACCGGTGGTCGCGTCAAGGTCAAGGACACCGATCCGACCATCCTGGAAGCGGTCCTGGAAAAACTGCGCGAAGCCGGTGCCGAAATCACCACCGGTGAAGACTGGATCGAGCTGAACATGCACGGCAAGCGGCCAAAAGCCGTTAACGTGCGTACCGCTCCGTACCCGGCGTTCCCGACCGACATGCAGGCGCAGTTCATCTCCTTGAACGCCATTGCCGAAGGCACGGGGGCCGTGATCGAGACCATCTTCGAAAACCGTTTCATGCACGTGTACGAACTGCACCGCATGGGCGCGAAGATCCAGGTCGAAGGCAACACTGCCATCGTGACCGGCACCGAGAAGCTCAAGGGCGCGCCAGTCATGGCTACCGACCTGCGCGCTTCGGCCAGCCTGGTGATCTCGGCGCTGATCGCCGAAGGCGATACCCTGATCGACCGCATCTACCACATAGACCGTGGTTACGAGTGCATCGAAGAAAAACTGCAGATGCTCGGCGCGAAAATCCGCCGCGTACCGGGCTAGTCCCTCTGCATTGTAGGAGCGAGCTTGCTCGCGAAGAACTCGTGGGCACCGCGTTGAGTCTGAATAAACGCGTTATCGTTGACGTTTTTCGCGAGCAAGCTCGCTCCTACAGACACTGGTTTGTTTCAAATCGAGGCTGTCATGGCCTCGATCTGTGTCTGGCGCCGTTTGCGACCGGACAGCAATAGCCTGATGAAGGACTGACGTTTCCCATGTTGACCATCGCACTGTCCAAGGGCCGCATCCTTGACGACACTTTGCCGCTTCTGGCTGAAGCGGGCATCGTGCCGACCGAGAATCCGGACAAGAGCCGCAAGCTGATCATCCCAACGACCCAGGACGACGTTCGCCTGCTGATCGTACGGGCTACCGACGTGCCGACCTATGTTGAACATGGCGCGGCCGACCTCGGTGTCGCCGGTAAAGACGTGTTGATGGAATACGGCGGCCAAGGCCTGTACGAGCCGCTGGACCTGCGCATTGCCCTGTGCAAGCTGATGACCGCCGGCCGTGTCGGTGATGTCGAGCCTAAGGGCCGCCTGCGCGTGGCCACCAAGTTCGTCAACGTCGCCAAGCGCTACTACGCCGAGCAAGGCCGCCAGGTCGACATCATCAAGCTCTACGGCTCGATGGAGCTGGCGCCGCTGATCGGCCTGGCCGACAAGATCATCGACGTGGTCGACACCGGCAACACCCTGCGTGCCAACGGTCTCGAACCACAGGACTTTATCGCCGACATCAGCTCTCGGCTGATCGTCAACAAAGCGTCGATGAAGATGCAGCACGCCCGTATCCAGGCGTTGATCGACACCCTGCGCCAGGCAGTGGAGTCTCGACACCGCGGTTGACTCACCCGCGTAGCTGAAAAGCTGCGCCCGTCTATCCGCCTCATAGCCAGAATTCTCAGGTGCCCAAGCGGAAACGACTGCTAGTTTAGGGTGCCTGAGTTTTTGCCAATTCTATTGAGGCCCTCGCTATGACCACGTCCACTGCAATTGCCCGACTCAACGCTGCCGACCCGGATTTCGCCCATCATCTGGATCATCTGCTGAGCTGGGAAAGCGTGTCCGACGACTCGGTCAACCAGCGGGTCCTCGACATTATCAAGGCCGTGCGCGAGCGCGGTGATGCGGCGCTGGTGGATTTCACCCGGCAGTTCGACGGTCTGGACGTCAAGTCCATGTCCGACCTCATCCTGCCCCGCGAACGCCTGGAACTGGCCCTGACGCGCATCACCGCGCCCCAGCGCCAGGCCCTCGAAGTCGCCGCGACCCGAGTGCGCAGCTACCACGAAAAACAGAAGCAGGACTCCTGGAGCTATACCGAGGCTGACGGCACCGTACTGGGCCAGAAGGTCACGCCCCTGGACCGTGCCGGCTTGTACGTGCCGGGTGGTAAGGCCTCGTACCCCTCGTCGGTGTTGATGAACGCGATTCCCGCCAAGGTGGCCGGCGTCACCGAAGTGGTCATGGTGGTACCGACCCCGCGCGGTGAAATCAACGAACTGGTACTGGCTGCCGCCTGCATTGCCGGTGTCGACCGCGTGTTCACCATCGGCGGTGCCCAAGCGGTTGCCGCCCTGGCTTATGGCACCGAAAGCGTGCCGAAGGTCGACAAGGTGGTCGGCCCCGGCAACATCTACGTGGCCACTGCCAAGCGCCACGTGTTCGGCCAGGTCGGTATCGACATGATCGCTGGCCCTTCGGAAATCCTCGTGGTGTGCGACGGCCAGACCGACCCGGACTGGATCGCCATGGACCTGTTCTCCCAGGCCGAGCACGATGAGGACGCCCAGGCGATCCTGGTCAGCCCGGACGCCGAGTTCCTCGACAAGGTCGCCGCCAGCATCAATAAGCTGCTGCCGACCATGGACCGTGCCGAGATCATCGAGAAATCGATCAATGGCCGTGGCGCGCTGATCCTGGTGCGTGACATGGAGCAGGCTATCGAAGTGGCCAACCGTATCGCGCCGGAGCACCTGGAGCTGTCCGTGGCCGATCCACAGGCCTGGCTGCCGTCGATTCGCCATGCGGGTGCGATCTTCATGGGCCGCCACACCAGCGAAGCCCTGGGCGACTACTGCGCCGGCCCCAACCACGTCTTGCCAACCTCTGGCACCGCGCGCTTCTCGTCGCCGCTGGGGGTGTATGACTTCCAGAAGCGTTCGTCGATCATCTTCTGCTCGCCACAAGGCGCGTCCGAGTTGGGCAAGACCGCCTCGGTGCTGGCCCGTGGTGAATCCCTGAGCGCCCACGCCCGTAGCGCTGAGTATCGAATCCTGGAAGAGGGGAAATAACACATGAGCAAATTCTGGAGCCCCTTCGTCAAGGACCTCGTGCCTTACGTGCCCGGCGAGCAACCGAAGCTGACCAGGCTGGTCAAGCTCAACACCAATGAAAACCCCTACGGCCCGTCGCCCAAGGCGCTGGCTGCGATGCAGGCCGAGTTGAACGACAACCTGCGCCTGTACCCGGACCCCAACAGCGACCTGCTCAAGCAGGCCGTGGCCAAGTACTACGGGATAGACGCCGACAAGGTGTTCCTCGGTAACGGCTCCGATGAAGTCCTGGCACACATCTTCCACGGCCTGTTCCAGCACGAGCTGCCGTTGCTGTTCCCGGATATCAGCTACAGCTTCTATCCGGTGTACTGCGGCCTCTACGGCATCAAGTCCGACCCGGTGCCGTTGGACGAGCAGTTCCAGATCCGCGTAGCGGACTACACCAGGCCCAACGGCGGGATCATCTTCCCCAACCCGAACGCGCCCACCGGCTGTGTGCTGGCGCTGGACGCCGTGGAGCAGATTCTCAAGGCCAACCCGGATTCGGTGGTGGTGGTCGATGAAGCCTATATCGACTTTGGCGGCGAAACAGCCATCAGCCTGGTGGACCGCTACCCGAACCTGCTGGTGACCCAGACCCTGTCCAAATCGCGCTCACTGGCCGGTTTGCGCGTGGGCCTGGCCGTGGGCCACCCGGACCTCATCGAGGCGCTGGAGCGGGTCAAGAACAGCTTCAACTCCTATCCGCTGGATCGCCTGGCGATTGTCGGCGCGGCGGCGGCGTTCGAGGACCGGGAGTACTTCGAGAAGACGTGCCGGTTGGTCATCGACAGTCGCGACCAATTGGTCGCGCAATTGGAAGGCAAGGGCTTTGAAGTGCTGCCATCGGCGGCCAACTTCATCTTTGCCCGCCACCCACGGCACGACGCAGCCGGCCTGGCGGCCAAGCTGCGTGAGCAAGGGGTGATCGTGCGGCACTTCAAACAGGAGCGGATTGCCCAGTTCCTGCGGATCAGCATCGGTACGCCGGAGCAGAACCAGGCGCTGATCGATGGGTTGGGTGAGCTCTAAGCCACACTGAAGATCAAAAAATGTGGGAGGGGGCAAGCCCTAATGCCAGTCAGTTAAGCGTACATCGCCTCCTGTAGGAGCGAGCTTGCTCGCGAAAAACGTCAACGATAACG